>VFZX01000207.1 GCA_016871015.1 Acidobacteriota bacterium
ACGGCTACATTCTCGGCAACTCCCAGATCGGCGCAGTACTGCGCCACGCGGGCTTGTTCGCGATGCTCGAAACTCCTTTCTCTTGGCAGAACACGGGCGGCACGATTACGCGGGCAATGACACTCCACATGCAGGCCGCCTGCAAGACGGCGTATCTGCACTTCAACAACGACACCGAATCATGGAAGGAAGATGTCGTCAAAGAGCGGCTCCAGCCCGTCAACGGCCTGATCCGCGTGCCCGAGACTCCTGGGCTCGGCCTCACGCTCGATCGCGAATCGCTCGAGCGCCTCAAGAAGCTGCAATTGCCGCCTCAGCCGAAATGGATCATCAAGACACGGTTCGCCAACGGCACGATGATGTACAACCTCGGCGACACGCGCTCGCCTATCTTCATGGTCCGGCCCGATGCGCGGCGGCTGGCGACGCTCAGCTACGATGCGCCGCTGAACACAGAGTATTGGGATCCGGACGGAACCCCAGAGTTCCGGTCGATGATGCAGCGCCTGGAGAAGGAAGGAATGGTGCTCCAACGCGGATGATCGGGCGCAGGCAGTTTCTGGCGGGAGCGGCGGCTGTTGGTGTATCGGCGGCTCCGAGGAAGCGGCGCACGATGTACTTCAACGATGCCCGCCACTTCTACCTCTACTCATTCGACCCGCCGATGAGCGATGAGGATTCCTGGCGTCCGGTGGACGAGTTGCTCGGCACCGCGGTGAACACGCTGATCTATGGCGTCGAAACGGGTGGACTGTTCAGCCGCACGAAAGTGGCGGTTCGCGCGTTCTCGGAAAGCCGCCCTTACACGAGCGCGCTTGCGTGGCGCGCCTGGTATAACATGCAAAGCCTCATCGATCGTGGCCTCGATCCGCTGCGAGTGGTGATCGATCGCGCTCACGACAAGGGGCTCGACTTCATCGTGAGCATGAGGATGGGCGGCGGACCGAAGGGATCGAACACCGACTTCTCTCAGAAGCCCACTCGCGACCTTCGTTTCTCGTGGCTCCAGGAACTCGCCAGCTATCCGGTGGAGGGCGTCGAACTCGACTTCGCCTACATTCCCAACTATTTCCCTCCCGGCGAGGCGCGACAGCACGCCGCGACGATGACGCAGTACGTGCGCGAGATCTCGGCCATGATCCGGGCCAAGGGGAACGGCCGCATTGTGGGCGCGCGCGTCTTTCCTTCCGTCGCGTTGAACCGATCGCTCGGACTCGATGTGGACGAATGGATCTCCAAGCGCTATATCGACTATGCGGCTCCGATGTTCTACGGCTTCCATCAACTCGACCCCAACCTCCCCTTCGAGACTCTCGTCACCGCCGCGCGCGGAACCGGCGCGGAGATCTACCCGGTCATCCAGCCGTTCTATCTTCGCAAGGAGGAACACGCGACTCCGGGGATGCTCCGGGCCGCTGTCGCCAACTACTGGGCCAAGGGTGCCGATGGGCTGATCGTGGCGCCTTGGTTCCGCTGGCCGCTCCGGGATGCCGAGAAGTCCTTCCTCACCGATATCGGCGATCCAGCCGCCGTTCGCGATCGCGACAAACACTACATCGTCGCGCACCGCGAGCCGGATGCCGCCAAGCTCGGCTACGATCAGCCTCTTCCCGCAGTCATTGGCCAAGCCGGCCCTTCCGCTCGCGCCGCCATTCCGTTCTACGTTTCGGACGATTGCGCTTCCAGGCGTGTGCGGTCGGTGCGGCTGCTATTGAAGGTCAACAATCTCGTCGGGCAGGATTCGCTCATGGTCCGGCTCAACGGTTCGAGCCTCGAAGCCGAGCCCGTTCGCCGCACGAGCCATCGCTACGAATTCCATTGGCTCGACTATTCGCTCACACGCATCCGGCCCCGCCGGGGAGAAAACACGCTCGAAGTCGCGCTCCCGCGGCGGCCCGAGGGGCTGGAGGGCGGCATTACCGTCGAGCAGGTGGAACTGGCTCTCGAATACGCACTTCCCGGATCCGTATTCGAGCGTCCCAGGCCGCTATAGCGAAAGAGACAATAGTGTATACTTCCAAGGTCATGACGAGACGATCACTCATGCTTTGCTCCGCGGCTGCGCCCCTTGCGGCGGCGCCCGAGCCATCGCTCCTGACGACGCCGGAGCAGGCAGCCGGACGCAAGAAGCTGCGCGTGGGAATCGTGGGATGCGGGCGCATGGGGCAGTACTTCGCCGAAGTCTACCGCCGGCTTCCCGATACGGAACTTGCGGCCATCGCCGAGTGGAACGATGAGCGTCGCAAAGTGGTGGGCGAACGCTTTCAGGTACGTGCGCTGTTCAAGGATGCTCCCACCATGGTGCGCGCCGAGAAACTCGATCTCGTCGCCATCATCACGCCCACCAAGTTCATGCATGACGCCGTCATCGCAGCCGCCGAGGCGGGTGTGAGGGGCATCGCCACCGACAAGCCGATCGCCGCCAGTCTCGCGAATGCTGACGCCATGGTGGACGCCTGCGCGCGCCGGAAGATCGTCTTTGCCGGCGGCAATCTGCAGCGCGCCCGGTGGCAGACGCAGGTGGCCGCGCAACGCCTTCGATCCGGGCGCTACGGACGGATCACCGGCGCGACGGTGATGGGTTTCGGGGGCGAAATCTCCGGCGGCGGATGCCAGCACGTGGCCGTGCTCCGCCTGCTTACCTCGGCTGAGGTTGTTCACGTCGAGACATGGGGATTCCCCGCCAAAGCGCTCGCGCAGGAGAGTGACGAAGGACTCATGATCAACGGCCGCTGGCGGCTCTCCACCGGGATCGAGTGCAGCGTCTTCGCCGATCGCGAGCCCTTCAGCGGAGTTCAGGTGAATACGGAACGCGCGGCGATTCGCTGGTCCTGGAACGCACCGCGGGTCTTGGAAATCGCTCGCGATGGCGCCCGTCGCGAAGTGGATCCGGCTTACCCGGAGTTTCCCTGGCGTCACATGCTCGATCAGCCGCCGCTCCGCAAGGATGACGATTACCTGGTCGCCTCGATCCGGTCCTTCGTCGATGCGGTCCACCTGGGACGTCCGTCATCGTCATTGTTCGTTTCCGGTCACGATCTCCGTCAATCGCTCGAAGCCGCGATCGCCTGTAAGCTTTCCGCGCGGGAGGACGGCCGTGCAGTCTCGCTTCCTCTGAAGGACCGCGCACAGACGTTGATGCCCTCGCCCTACCGGTGGCTCGGCGGCGACGCGGTGGGCAATCCGCAATCTTCTACCGACGCTTCGGGAGAGACGCGCTGATGCAGTTGCGCGCGTGCCTTCTCCTTGCCGCCGTTTTCGTGACGCAATTGGCGGCTCAGCGGAACTACGCCACCGCGAAAGTGGCCGCTGTCGAATCGCTCTCGCACAACGTGAAGCGAGTCCGGCTCCGGATGCCGCGCGACTACAAGTTCGAGGCCGGGCAGTTCGCCTTGGTTCGCATCCCGAAGTCCTTTGTCGAAGCTTGGAACGCGAAATACAAGACCAGCCTTCGCGAGGTGGCGCGTCCCTACTCTTTCGCATCCAGCCCCAAGCGCCTGCCCCTTGCCGAGTTCATCGTTCAACTCGCGAGTCCTCCGCCAAAACGCGACGTTCCCCCCGGCATCGCGTCTACCTACATCCACACGGAACTGAAGCCAGGAGACTCGCTTGAAGTCAGCGACGGTATTGGCAGCCTGGCCCAGACTGGAGCGGCGGATACCAGCCGCCCGATCATCCTGGTCGCCGGCGGCACTGGCGTCGCTCCCTTGGCCGGACTTCTCGATCACTGGTTCCGCTCCAAGAGTCATAAGAAGCGCAAGGTTTTCCTGTTCTTCGGCGCGCGGCAACGGCGTGACCTCATTCTCGACGCCCAGTTCCGCCGCTGGGCTGCAAAACACTCGAACTTCAGCTACATTCCGGCGTTGTCGGACCCGGCGCCCGAGGACCAGTGGACCGGTCCCACCGGCTTCATCAACGCGGTCCTCGACAAGCATTTCGCGGGCACGCTGGACGCGGACGTGCTCATCGCCGGCTCGCCGCGGATGATGCAGGAGACTGTCAAGGTCGCCGAAGCGAAGGGCATCCCGAAGTCTCAAATCCGGCATGACCCGATCCAGGTCGCGCCATAGCCACCGTTCAGGTCGCGCAAATCGTCCGTGCCGGCTGCATCCCGGTCAGCGGCTCGCGTGTCGTTGCCGCGTTCTCCCAAGGCCGCGAGAACGGTCCGCATGTGATCGATAAAGGTGCCGGGCGGTCTCCGCAAAGGAAGCCTGGCCGGACCGCAAGGATACCCGATCAGTTCCATGCAGGCTTTGATGAAGTTCGCCTCGCCGTTGAGACCTTCGCGGATACAGGTCTCCATCGCCGAGTAGTACTCCTGCTCGGATCGCATATACAGCTCGGTCGCCTCCTCGAAGCGTTTGTTCCGGAGGCCGTCCAGGATTCGCAAGTGCGTCTTCGGCATGAAGTTCGCTCCCTGCGACACGTATCCACGCACGCCATGGATGAACCACGATGCGTTGAGCGGGCCGGGCAGATTGCTGACGATACTGAAACGATCGCGAAACCGGCGGATTGTGCTCACGGCTACCGATGGATTGGCGGAATACCACTTCAACCCGATCACGTTCTCGAGCGCGGCCAACCGCTCGATGTAGGCTTCGTTCATGTCGAACATTGATGTCCACGGCGTCGGGTAGACTGTGATTCCGACTTCGACGGCTTCGCTCACCGCGCGATAGTACTCGAAGATGTCATCGGCGGTCCCTGCGAAGTACCATGGCGGCTCGATCTGCAGGCCGTCGGCGCCGATGCGGTCGGCGTGGCGGGCCAGTTCCACCATCGTCGCAGTGCGGTCGGCGGATACGCCCACGAATACGGGAATGCGCCCGGCCGACGCTTGCACCGCCGCTTCGGCCGCGGCCTTGCGTTCCTCGCTGGTGAGCATCATCGCTTCGCCGCCCGCGCCAAGGGCGATGTAGACGGCGTTGCCGGGACCCATCCCCGCGTTCACAAGGTGATCCAAGCAAGGCTTCACTCGCGGCAGGTCGAGTGACTCATCAGCATTCATGGGAAGAACAGCGGCGATGAAGACGCCCTGGTACAACTGCTTGCTACGTTCGAATCGTTTCATGAAAGGACTACTGTACTATGGAAGCGCAGCCATCGAGCGGCAGGACCGGGGACTCACGGCACGGCCAATGGGGTACCATAACATCTCCGGATCCAATGCAACAACGTGCCATCACACGCCGCCGCGTGATTGCAGGCGCCGCCGCGCCCGCGCTGTTTGCCGCGAAGCAACCGCTCAAACGCCGCCCGAAGATCGCCGCCATCGCCACCATTTATCACAAGTACGCCCACGCGCAGCACATCTGCGACCGGTTCCTGATCGGCTACGGATGGAACGGAGCGCACCACAAACCCGAGATGGATCTGGTCTCGTTGTGGGTCGACCAGGTGAAGGGGAACGACCTCAGCCGTTCGCGCGCGCGGGAGTTCCCGGTGATGAGAATCTACCCAACCATCGCCGATGCTTTGACCCTCGGCGGAAGCAAACTGGCCGTGGACGGCGTGCTGCTCATCGGCGAGCACGGAGACTATCCGGACAACGAGAAGAGGCAGAAACTCTATCCACGCTACGAGTTCTTCCAGGAAATCGTGAAAGTGTTCGAAGCCTCCGGCCGCGGAGCGCCCCTGTTCAACGACAAGCACTTGTCGTGGAAATGGGAGTGGGCGCGCGAGATGTACGACACCAGCCGGCGCATCGGATTTCCCTTCATGGCAGGTTCGAGTCTCCCGGTCACCTGGCGCACGCCGTCGATCGACATGCCATACGGCGCGCCCGTGCGGGAAGCACTCTGCATTTTCGGCGGGTGGATCGACGGCGGGGACATCCACGCGTTCGAGACTCTGCAATGCATGACCGAACGGCGCAAAGGGGGAGAAAGCGGGGTTCGGAGCGTGCGCGCCTACCGCGGCGACAACTTCTGGAAAGCGCTCGACGAGGGCGCATGGTCCCGGGAACTGATGGAGGCCGCAATGTGCCGGAGTCACCAGTTGAAGCCTTCGCGCCCAGGATTCAACCATGACTTTCCCGCCCTGGACGCGATGAAGCGGATGGCCAACGACCCATACGCCTACGTAGTGGAACACACCGACGGGCTTCGGTCGTCCATCGTGGCGCTGCCCGGCGTTGTGGGCGATTTCTGCTTCGCCGCGCGCATCGATGGCCGCAAGGAGCCGCTTTCCACGCAAATGTACCTACCCATGCCTCCGGCGCACACCACGCTGGCCAATTTCTTCTCGCCGCAGGTGAATAACGTGGAGAAGATGTTTCTGACCGGCAAGCCGTCATATCCGGTGGAACGGACGCTACTGACCACCGGTCTCACCGCGGCCGGCGTAGAGAGCCTTTATCAGCGCGACAAGCCGGTTCCGACGCCGCACCTCGAAAGGGTATCGTACACGGCGACGAAAGAGAGCACCTTCTGGAGAACATAGATGCCCAAACGCGTTGCCATCGTCGCCACCATCTACGAACACCTCTCGCACGGCCAGCACATCGGTGACCGGTTCCTCGAGGGCTACCCATGGGAAGGCCGCTGGCGAAAGCCTGACCTCGAAGTGGTGTCGCTTTATGTCGACCAGAAGCCGAAGGGCGACCTCAGCGCTGCGCGCGCCAGAGAGTTCGGTTTCGCCGTCTACCCCACGATCGCCGGGGCGTTGCGCCGCGGCGGTGACAAACTCGCCGTGGATGCGGTCCTGATCATCGGAGAGCACGGCGATTATCCGGCGAACGACATCGGCCAGAAGCTGTACCCTCGCCACGAGTTTTTCAAGCAGTGCGTGGAGGTGTTCGACCAAGACGGCCGTGCCGTTCCCATCTACAACGACAAGCACCTCTCCTACAGCTTCGAGAAGGCTAAGTGGATGGTGGACCAGTCGCGCCGCCTCGGTTTTCCGATGCTGGCCGGATCCTCGATTCCCGTTACCTGGCGCCTTCCGGACGTGGACGTGCCCTACGGAGCCGAGGTGCAAGAGGCACTAACGGTTGGTTTCGGCGCATACGATCACACGGACTTCCACGCGCTGGAAGGAATGCAGTGCATGATCGAACGGCGCAAGGGAGGCGAGAGCGGCGCGCGTCGCGTGGAGTTGCTCGAAGGCGACGCGGTATGGAAAGCCGCGGATGCCGGGGCGTGGTCGAACGATCTGCTCGTTGCGGCGCTCTCGCGCAGCGATACGCCGGGCGGCCTGAGCCGGGAAGACGCACGGCCACAGGACCTGGTGGGCTCGGGCCAACTCAGGAAGATCGCCCGCAACCCCGCGGCATGGCTCATCGAACGGAACGACGGGTTGAAGACGACGCTCCTGATGCTACGGGGCGCGGTTACCGATTTCACCTTCGCCGCCCGCATCTGCGCGACCGGACACATCCTTGACACTTTAGCCTGGATTCTTGCTTGACACTTATCAAGGGCCGGGCGGGTATCCTCTCCACGCAGTTTTTCACGCCGCCGGAGCCCAACGTTACCTATTCGGCCTGCCTGGCACATAGAGTTGCGGAGATGTTTGAAACAGGAAAAGCACCCTACCCGGTGGAGCGCACGCTGCTTGTGAGCGGCATCATGGAGAGCGGATTGCGGTCGCGTGGCCGCGCAGCCAGCACACCGCATTTGTCCGTTCGCTACCGGGGGCCGGCCGCATCGCAGCACGCCCGGAGTTAGTGGCAGCGGAGCCGGCTCCCGCGCGTTCAGCGCCAGCCCCGTTTCACCGGCGCCGCTCCCGTTCGGATATCCATGGCGGTCGCGATTGCTTCGCACCCGGCGCGGTCCCGTGGTAGTTGAACTCTTCGCCGAACCGGACTCCGTGCTTGCGTCCAATCGTCTCCGCCAGTTCGACCAGGCGGGCGCGCGCAAGGCCGTCCACTGCCGCGTCATCGAGATGGCGCAGGCGCCCCGACGGTCTGTCGGCGGCCTCCAGCCGCTGCTTGACGTGAGTGGCGTAGGCACGGCTCGCGGTTCGCAATGCGAGAAATGCTTCCACCTTCCGTTCGAAAACCGCCGATACATCGACCGGCATGAACTTCGCCGATCCGTGACCGCCCTCACCCGGCCGGTAAGGCCGTCTGGCGGCGTAATAGTATGTCTCGGCGACACCATGGCCGGCGACGCCAGCCTTAGCCAGTTCGGGAAGGAAATATCCGGCGTTCGAGTAGTTGGTCTCTTCCGCCGCGCGGCCGGTCCAGAATTGGTCCCACTCAGGCTCGTAGTGAATGAACGGATCGGGTATGAACAGTTTCGCTGGTTTGTAGTGGCGGATGAGGGTCGTCATCTGCGCGCGGAGTTCGTTGCTGGACAGTTGGCTCAACTCACCGCTCTTGTTGTTCAGGTTGAACAACTCGGCGACTCCCAGCAGGCGCGCAGCCTTCTCCGCATCCGCGTTGTTGGCAAGCCGCGTTTCAGCCGGACCGAGCCCGATCGAGTTCTTTTCGTCGTTGCCGGCCTGGATCACGAACGCGCGATAGCCCTCGGCGACGAACTTTGCGATCGTGCCGCCAGCGCCCATGATGTAGTCGCCGCCTCCCGCCGTGATCGCCACCAGAGTTTTCTCAGCCATGGTTCACCGGTACTCGCGAGGGATTCCGAAATCGATTCCCGCGTAGCGGAACTCTTCCGCTTGTGCGAATGAAGTTCCTCCAGCGCAGATCCGGGCCAATCCACGCACGTTCTCCTCGGCGATTCGCCGCACCACCGCGCCGTCGACACTGTCGAGCACCCGCAAGCGCTGGCCGCTCGCCTCGAGAGTTTGCTTCAATCGCATCGCCCGGTCGCGGTTGATCGTGTCGAGAGCCAGCGCCGCTTCGAGCTTCCGGGCGAACGCGCCGCCGATGTCGGTCTGCAGCGGCTGCGGCACGAACGTGGCCGTGCTCTCTGGTTCGCGCCTTCGAGGATCAACAGGCGGAGCGTAGTAGTAGACTTCGGAGACAAGGTGGGGCTCGAGTCCGTGATCCGACGCGGCAGGCAGGAAATTCGCGAATCGCGCGCAGTGCCACGCATCTTCCGCCGCCGCGCCGGCGTAGTAGCGGTCGAGATTCCGGTCATGTTCGGTGTGGGGGTTCGGAATGAACAAAACGCCGGGACGAAGGCGCCGGATATGGATCATCAGCCGGTCGCGCAAGGTAGTATGCGGTACGTCCCGCAACTCCGACGAGCGGAAGCCGAGCGAAACCACACTCCGGATACCCAGAATCTTGGCCGCGACTTCGCTCTCGCGGCGATTCCGCAGCGCGGTTTCCTCGGGCTGCAGATCCCACGATTGCTTCTCGTCGTTCCCGATCCGGATCAGATGCGCCTCCGCTCCCGATGAGATCATGCCAGCCACGGCGCCACCCGCGTACAGAAGCCATTCGGCGTCAGCCGCCACCACCAGCACGACCTTGGAAGACCGCGCGAAAGCGAAGTGGATGAACTGCCGGCGCCTCATCGCACGGGCTCGGCATTCTGCGCGACAAACTCGCGCAACCCGGGCAGATGATACAGGCCGCCGGTGTAATTGTGCGAACCGGCGTATTTAACGCCCGCCTTACGGCCGATTTGGCGCGAAGTCCAGTTCATCCACCAGTGGGTGATCATGTCGGAGGCCTCCAATTCGCCCGCGGCCCTTTCGAACTCTGGAATGTACTTCCCTTCCTTCGCCAGTTCAGCCGACAGGGCACGCGCCGCGCCGCCGCTGCCGTACACGTTGCGATGCGCGGCGATGGCAAGTTCCTTCTTGCGTTCCTGGCTTTCGTTCAACTCCATGGCGATGTTCGAAATCTGCCCCAGACCCCAGTCGAGACGGCCCTTGCCGTAATAGTGCGGCACGGAATGCGGTTTCAAACCAAGATCGAAATGCTCGGGGTGAACGGTCTCGTATCCCGCCAGCCAGCAGGCTTCCACCAGAGCGCGCGCCACGTTGCGATGATCCGGATTCTTCTGGTAGTGCTCCCACGGATTGTGACCGAGGACAGCATCCGGCCGGTACTTCCGGATCACGAAGATCAACTGTTCTCGAAGCTCATCGAGCGGGATGGGATTCATGAAGTCGTTCCGCCAGTTGAGGCTGATGACCTTCTTCATTCCGAGAATTCGAATCGCGTCCCAGGTTTCCTTCAGATTGATGATGTCGTTGCGGCCGTACCCATGCGCGCCGTCCTTCTCATCGTTCGACCCGCGTACGTAGTAGCCCTCGAAGCCGTGCTCGACAAAACGGGCGATGAGTCCACCCATGCCGTAGTCGGTTGTGTGGTCGTCATGGTGAGGCTGCGCGACGAGGAGCACGCGGCCCGGCGGAAGCTTACCGAGCGGAAGACTGTCCTGCGCGGGCGCCGCCACGGCCGCCAGGATCAGAAGGATCGCAATATGCATGAGCAGCGCCGTCACGGCCGCACCGCGGTACTGCCGCCAGGGCTTCCATTCGCGTCGAACGCCGGACCCGATTCGGTCCGCTTCCACATCGCCTCGAACGCGGGCGATCCCTCCTCGGCCCAGAAGTCGCTGACCACCGCATTGCCGTATCCGGGAAACGGCCCCGGAACGTGGGGCGGATGGAGTTGCCGCAAGTTCGCGCCCGGAGCATCAGGGTTGAACCGGAAGTAGATCGTGGGTCCCTGCGCGTATCGCACGCGCACCAGAAAGCGGGATTGCTTCGGGCGCGGCGCCTTGACGTATCGTTCCAGTTTTTCGCGATCGAGCGTGACGCCCAAGCCGGGCTTGTTCGAAACCCCGACGCTGCCGCCAACCACGGGCATCCGTTCCACCGTAACGTCGTCTTCCCACAGGTGGCACAGGCTCACGTGGTCGATCGTCGCCATCTTGAAAACGGCGGCTTCCTGGGCCAGGAAAGCCTGATTGATGACGCCGCCGCACTGCTGCAGCATGAAGGGCGTGTTGGTGGTCTCGGCCAGCGCCGCGATCCGCATGGCGTGGCCAACCGGGGCGTGCCCGGCCATGACTCCATCGCAGAGATGGTTAACCATGAAGAAATCCGCTGGCGCATGGTGGACCAGCACGGGAATGCGGCACTTCTGCCTCAGGGTACGGTAACCGGCGTGATCGATCGAGTCGATCGGATCCTCCACCCTGCCCGCGATCGGGAACCGTTCGAGCTCACGAAGAACCGGGTAGACGGCGTCGACGTTCGAGTTCCCGTTGAAGTCGTAGTGAATCTTGAAGCCCTTGGGAGCCACTTTCTGCATGGCTTCGGTCTGATCAACGGCGTTCTGCAGCACATCGACATGGTACTTCATCCAGCGATAGCCCCGTTGTGACAGGCTGCGCACTTCTTCGGCCATTGCTTCGGGCGGCTGAGAGGCGGTCCAGCCGCCCACGGGAATCCACGATCTCACCTTCGGCCCGATCAGTTTCCAGGCTGGAACGCCGAGATACTTGCCCATCAGGTCGTAGATCGCCATGTTCATCGGAAGGTCAGCCGCGCTGCCGATCCAATCCACCGGGCTCGAACCTACGTAGCGGGCGTATGGGTTCTGCTTGGGCGCCGGTCCCCAACTTTCACCATAGCCTTCGAGGCCGGCGTCGGTTTTGACAATGTAAATCGTCCGAAGCTGCACGCCGAGGCCGTGATAGCGGAAGAGGTTGCCGGCGTGATAACGGTGAAACTGCGTCAGGATCTCGTGGATCTCGACGGCGGTGATCTTCATCCGGGCCTGAGACCATGCAGCGAGGGGAACCAGAGGAGAGGCCGCGCGGACGAAGCGGCGGCGAGTGATGGCAGTCGAGGGCTGTCTTCCGGCCGGATGCATATATAATTGTAGACCGAAAGGCGGAACAAACATGACGCGAAGGAACGCACTATTGGCTCCCGCGAGCGCGCTGCTGGCTGCCTCGGCCAAGGGAGCGCCGTGCAATTTCCAGTCGTCCTACATGACATGGGACGTGCCTCCGAGAAAGGATCCGCGGCCCTACGCGCGCCACAACACCCCGCTCGGCAACAAGGCCCGCATTCAACTGGACGCGATTGTCGACGTGACCGATGTCCGCGGCAATGCGACCGAACGCTACGTGCTCATCGCCCCTTGCCGCACGGAATGGGTTTATGCCGACAAGGGGCTGTTTCAGATCCCGAGCCGCGAGTACTGCAACATTTACTCGCTCAAAGAGGAGCGATCGATGCTGTCGGCAATCACGTATGACGGCGAGGTCTCCGCCGGCAGGGCGATCGGCTCCCAATTTCGCTCCCTGAAGATCGACGTGAAGCAGTTCGCGAGATTTCGTGAACTGACAGACCGGGCCGCCATCAACCGCGCCATTGCGGAGAATGTCCCGCTGGTGGGGCGTACCGTTCTAGAGGACCCTGTGCGCGGCGAACGCTATTCGCTCGAGTATCCTATTCGCACCATGAACTTCCGGCCGGAGAACGGCTCTTTCCAGGTGGACACAGGCCCATTGCTGGTCCCCGACCGCGGATCGAAGGCCGGCAAGGTGATTGACCGGTTGGAGATGGCCCACATCGCATACAAGACGCTCGACCAAGCCGAGTTCATTGTTCGCCGTCCAACGCCGGTCACCGACAAAGCGGGTAAGGAGCTATCCAGGACGCTGTACTACTCCGAAATCGCGGAATGGAAGGCGTCGACCGTCATTCTCGCGGGCGATGCCGGATAGAGGGCTTCAGGCTCGCGACACCGGGGGACGGGAACCGGCCTTGCACACCAGTTCGATCCGCCTAACGCGCAGCGGCCTCTCGAGTCCGGGCCCGCGTTTGTCGAGCCGGATCGCGATCTTGTTGCGGCCGGGGCGAACCAGTTGCGTGGGCACCTTCACGCGAATCGCATCGAAACGCATGTCCCAGGCCTGGTCGGGCGGAAAACCGATGAGTCCGTTTCCCGGCACCGGGCGGATTTCATAGCCGGCCTTGTTCAAATTGGCGGCGACATCAATGGAGGCCGGCTCCAAAGCCGTGTCACCGAACTTGATGCTGACTTTGTCTCCGGGTTGCGAGTAGTCGAAAGCGATCCACAGTTCGGCTGATGCCAACTGCGCGTTCCGCCCATCGTCGGAGGAGGCCAGTTGAACCTCCCGGTCGCCATCGGCCGGAACGATTTCGAACGGAACAGAGGGCTCCTTCACAGGTGTGTTGTAGCGCAGGAAGTCCGCGCCGGGCGCGCGCCCAGCGGAGAGGAACCCTTCTACCGCGGTGTAGTGCCTGTCTTTGCCCCGCATTTTCGCCTGGTCGGCGATCTCATCGAGAAGGTGCTTGCGCCAGCCGCCGAACAGATACCAATTGAAGGTGTAGATGCCGTCAGCGCCATCGCGCCAAAGGTTGGATGCGCTGCCGCGGATCACTTCGTCGGGACTCAGGCGGTAGTGATTGCCGTAGCAAGCGAGGCTCGCATAGACGGGAAGAGCGCGCGCCTTGGCCAACGCGCGAAACCACTTTACGCCGGGTGCTTCGGTCAAGCCTTGGCCGAGAATGAGAGAGTCGGCGAGATCCTCCGCGATCCAGGTGTCGATTTCGAAGCCGCCATCGCGGCACCATTCCACGCGTTCCGGGATCCGGATTGCGAGTTCGATCGGACGGCCGCGCTTGGCAGCCTTGGCGCGCAGACTCTTACGGACTTCGCGCAGGAACATCGTCAGGAACTTGCCGTTCTCTTTCTCCGTACCGCGCCGGAAGTAGAGCGAGTGGCGCAGGAAGTCGAGTTCGAGGCCGTCGAAATCCCAGCGATCGAAGAACTCCTCCACCGCGCGAAGCTTCCACGCACGTACGCGGGGTTGTTCGAAATCGAGAGCCGTCCACCAGTCCAGATCCTCTACCAGCAGTTCCGGACTGATCCGCTTGAATGAGGGCAGTTCCGGATTGGGCAGTGTCCCGCGCGGATGTTGCCCGTCATGGATGTCATTGACGCGGAAAGAGACGAAAGCGTCGAGCCCGCGCTTGTGACACTCTTCGACAATCACGGCCGGAGGGTTGTGTCCCGCATCGGCGAGACTCTTGGGGTTGAGATATTGGTCCTTGGGATCGACCGGCACGCCTCCGTGCCAGTTCTTCTCCTTCGGGAACTCGAAGCGGTCCGCCTGCCCGGGCCACTCGAGCACGTTGCTTTGGTATTCGGCGACATTGCCACTGCCGAAGCTGAAGAGTACGGTGTCGACTGCGGAATTCTCAATCGGCGTGAAGACGAGTGACGTGAACTGATCGCGCGTCAACGGTCCGTACGAAGCCGGGAGCACGGTGCGTCCCCATGTGTGGATGACAGACCCGTCCCAGTTGAACAACAGACGGCGCTTTCCGGGCGATGCCTTACGAGGCACCGGCTTCGTCTGAGCCTGCGCGGCGGGTGCGGCGGCGCCAGCTGCAAGGAATCCGCGGCGACTCAGGGACCCCATTGTTTCAGACCAGGATTTCCTTGATCAGCTTGCCGCCCAGATTGGTGAGCCGTTTGAACCGGCCGGAGTGATAGTAGGTGAGCCGCATGTCGTCGAGACCCAGCAAGCGCAGCATGGTAGCATGCATGTCGTGCGTGTGATACACGTTCTCGGCGCACCGGATGCCGAGTTC
>VFZX01000208.1 GCA_016871015.1 Acidobacteriota bacterium
AGCTCGGTGGCAGTAGCAGATCCTGGTCCGGGTTGTAGGCGCGGTACCCCTTGGGCATAAAACATTATGTACTGGTTTTGTTCTATCCGTTCCCACGATGTTCGGGAATTCTCGGACAGGCTCCTAGCAGCCCATTTGTGCGCTCCGCGCAATGCGACTATAGTACGGATATGCGCAATCTTGGGGCTCTTCTCGTGCTCGCTTTGCTCCTGCCGGCCCAAGTGGGCACCGACGGCTCGATCCTTGGCATCGTTCAAGATCCCGCCGGAGCCGGAGTCGCGGGCGCGGTGGTCACTGTCCGGAACATCGAGACCGGCTTGCAGCGCCAGCTTCAGGCGTCAGCCGAAGGGGCGTTCGAAGTGCTTGCGCTTCCGCGCGGAGCTTATCAGGTGACCGTAACCGCACCGGGATTCGCCACCTGGAATTCACCCCGCGTCGGGCTGACTGTGGGCGAGCAAAGGCGCCTGTCGCCCGTGTTGCGGCTCGGGGACGTGAAGGAGCAGGTGACGGTCGAGGCCACCGCGGCGCTCATCCAGACCGAGAAAGCGTCGGTCGAGACGGCGATCGACGAAAAGCAGATCCGTGACCTGCCACTCAACGGACGCAATCCGATCGAGATGGTGATGCTCGCGCCCGGGATGCGGTGGCTGGGCGCCGCCGGACTCGCCAACGAGCACACGGTCCAGGGAGGCGGCAAGCGCGAGGATCAGACGGGATTCTCGGTGGACGGCGTCGATTCCAACGATCCCAGTAACGAGAAGGGATTCGCGTTTCCGAACGTCGACACCGTGGCACAGTTCTCCATCCAGACGGCGAACTTCAGCGCCGAGAACGGGCGCAATCCGCTCCAGGTGCAGATGGTGACCAAGTCTGGCACGAACCAGTTCCACGGGACGCTGTGGGAGTTCCACCGCAACTCAGCGGCCGATGCCCGCAACGCGTTCGCGCTGTCGCGGCCCAAGCTCATCCGCAACCAGTTCGGCTACAGCCTGGGCGGGCCGGTGCGGCGCGACCGGCTGTTCTTCTTCTCAAGCTACGAAGGCACAAGGATCCGGCAGCAGCGGGTCTACAACTCGAACACCATCGCGCCATCCTACCTGCAGGGAGACTTCGGCGCGCGGCGTGTGAACGATCCGGTGAACAACCTGCAGTTCCCGAACAACGTGATTCCGGCGTCGCGGTTCTCCTCCGCGTCGCGGTTTTTCTTCCCCTTTGTCCTGCAGCCGAACTCGCCGGGCAACCTGTTCCGCGCGCTGGCGCCGGTGACCAACGACAACAACAATTTCCTGGTGAGAGGCGACTATCAGATTTCGCCCACGCAACGGATCTACGGACGCTGGGTGCTGGTGGACCTGAACAACGGCACCAACGGCTACCGGCCCGACGTCGTGCAGACGCAGAACATCCGCCAGAACAGCTACGGCCTGAACTACAACTGGACCGTCAACGCCACCACGCTCATCAGCGTCGCGGCCGGACTGATTCTTTCCGACACCCGCGTCAACTCTCCCAACGTCGGCAAGGACAATCTCAACGAACAGGCCGGGCTGCAAGGATTCCCGTCGGCGGGGCGTGAACAGGCCGTCGGGCTTCCGAGCGTGACGTTCACCGGATACACCGGATTCAGTCTCCCGCAGCAAGTGCCAGCGCGGTTCCGGCGGCAGAGCATGGACCTGCGCCCCAACGTGAATCACGTCGTGGGACGCCACACGATCGGCTACGGCTACGAATACAATGAACGCCGGACGCTGGCATCGCACTCCTCGGCCTCGCCGCGCGGGACGTTCAACTTCAACGGCCAGTACACAGGCGATGGATTCGGTGACTACCTGCTCGGACTGCTGGCGAACAATGAGCGCAACTATCCGCTGAACAGCTTTGGCATGGCGCACTCGCCGTATTCGGCGCTCTACCTTCAGGACTTCTTCAAGGTGACGCCACGGATCACGATGAACGTTGGACTGCGGTGGGACTATTGGCACGAGAAAGGACTGGTGCGGAATACAGGCGCGACGTTCCTGCCACGGATCGGCAAGGTGGTGGCGTCGGTCGACAAGAACGGGCAGGTGGATCTGTCGTCACAGGCGGTTTCGCCGTTCCTGGCGCCAGCGACCCGGAGCCTGTGGGTCCCTGCGAGCGAGGCGGGAATCCCGCGCGGACTGTTCGAGGCCACGGGATACGTTTCACCGCGCATGGGCGTCGCGTGGCGGCTCAAGGGCGACGAATCGCTGGTGCTGCGCGCGGGCATGGGGTCGTTCACCGGCAATTTCAACGGCAACATTACGGGGTCGCAGGTGATTGGCCCGCCGTACTGGACTTTCGAGCGCGTCACCTTCGCGCGCACCACGCTGCAGCGGTGGGAAACGTCGTTCCCCGCGAATCCGCAGGCGTTCATCGCGCCGTCGGTGACGGGCGTGGCTTACGACGTGCGGCCGATGAAGGTCCACGAGTGGAACGTGTCGCTGCAAACGCTGATTCCGGGGACGGGCTCGGCATTGACGTTGTCGTATGTCGGCAACCGCGGGCGCGAGTTGATCACGCGGACAGACTACAACGAAGTCGCGCCGGGCCGGTACACGAATCTGCAGGCGGCGCGCCCGTATCCGGCGATGGGAACGGTGCGGTTGTACGAGAACATCGGGCGTTCCTGGTACAACGCGCTTCAGGTGAAGGCGGAGCGGCGTTTCCAGAAGGGGTTCGGCTACATCCTCGCCTACGCGTTCGCGCGCAACATTGACGACGCCGGGGACAGCCTGGCCGATACACGGCTTCCGTTCGCGCCCGCAGGGTATCATCGCGGACGGTCCGATCTCGAGCGGCGGCACGTGCTGACGCTGAATGGAATCTGGGAAGTTCCGCTGGCGCGGCGCAAGTTGTACGGCGGATGGCAGGTGACCGGAATCTACAATTTCACTTCGGGTCCGCCGCTGTCGTTCACGACGCCCGGAGCCACACTCGGCAACGGATTCAACACACGGGCGAACCTGACCGGCGCTCCGGGCGTCGAGCAGCCGTCGGCCGACCGCTGGTTCAACGCCGCCGCGTTCGCGGCCCCGCCGCAGTTTGCGTGGGGATCGTCGGGGATCGGGCTGATCGACGGTCCCGGCCAGCACAACTTGAATCTGGCGCTGATGAAGGATTTTCCGTTTGGCGAGGCGCGCTACGTGCAGTTCCGCTGGGAGCTATTCAACGCGCCGAATCACGTGAACCTCGGCCAGCCGCTCACGACACTGGGCCAACCGCTGACCGCGCGGATCACCTCGGCGGACGCGGCGCGCCAAATGCAGTTCGGATTGAAGGTAATCTTTTAGGAATGGCTGAGGCCTTTCTGTGCGGCTACGTCCGCACTCCCATCGGACGCTACGGTGGCGCGCTGTCGGGTGTCCGCACGGATGACCTGGCGGCGGTTCCGATCCGCGCGCTGATGGCGGCACATCCGGTGGATCCGGCGGCGGTGGATGACGTCGTGTTCGGATGTGCGAACCAGGCGGGCGAGGACAACCGCAATGTCGCGCGGATGGCGTCGCTGCTTGCGGGGTTGCCCACGAGCGTCCCCGGAGTCACGGTGAACCGGCTGTGCGGATCCGGCATGGAGGCGGTCCTGGTGGCGGCGCGCGCGATCCGGGCGGGCGAGGCGGACCTGGTGATCGCCGGTGGCGTCGAGAGCATGTCGCGGGCGCCGTTCGTGATGCCGAAGGCCGCGGAGGCGTTCAGCCGCGCGGCTGAGATTTTCGATACGACGATCGGCTGGCGCTTCATCAATCCAGCGATGAGGAAGCTGTACGGCGTCGACTCGATGCCCGAGACGGCGGAGAACGTCGCGGAGCGGTTTGGGGTCAGCCGCGCGGACCAGGACGCGTTCGCCTGGCGCAGCCAACAGCGGGCGGCGGCCGGATCGGCGCGGCTGGCCGAAGAGATCACGGTGGTCTCGATTCCGCAACGCAAGGGTCCGGCGATTGAGGTGGCGCGCGATGAGCACCCGCGTCCGGATACAACGATTGAGGCGCTGGCCAAGCTCGGCACGCCGTTTCGCGACAACGGCACGGTGACCGCCGGCAATGCATCGGGCGTGAACGACGGCGCCGCGTCGCTGCTGATCGCATCGGAGCGGGCGTGCACGCGCTGGGACCTCACGCCTCTAGCGCGAATTACCGGTGGCGCGGCGGCGGGGGTCGAGCCGGGGATCATGGGATATGGTCCAGTACCGGCGGTTGAGCGGCTCTGTTCGCGTCTGGCGGTGCGCGCGGCGGACTTCGACGTGATCGAGCTGAATGAAGCGTTCGCCGCCCAGGTGCTGGCCGTGCTGCGCGGACTTGGCATCGATGACGGCGCGGCGCACGTGAATCCCAACGGTGGAGCGATCGCGCTGGGCCATCCGCTGGGAATGTCGGGTGCGCGAATTACCGGGACAGCAGCGTTCGAAATGAAAAGAAGAGGAGGCAAGCGCGCGCTGGCGGCTCTTTGCATCGGCGTTGGACAAGGGCTGGCGATCGCGTTGGAGCGGGTTTAAATCATGTTTGAAAATCAGATCAAGACACGCCTGCAAGCGGGCGGGGTGGTGTTCGGCGCGGCGGTGTCGACACCGGATGAGCTGGCCACCCAAATGGCCGTCGGGGCAGGACCGGACTTCCTGTGGATCGACACGGAGCATCAGCACTTCGGCATGGAGTCGATCCGGATGCTGCCAGTTCTCGCGCGGCACAAGGGCGTGATGCCGATGGTCCGCGTGGTGAACCTGGATCCGGGCCACATCAAGAAAGCGCTTGACATCGGCGCGCAGGCGGTGATGGTTCCACAGGTGGACAATCCCCAGCAGGCGGCGCTGGCTGCCCGGTACTCGAAGTATCCGCCGGAGGGGACGCGGGGAGTGTCGCCAACGTGGAACTTCTTCATGAGTGTCGACCGTGCGCAGTATCTGCCGCATGCCAACGGCGAGACCATGGTCGTGGTGCAGGTGGAGTCAGCCGAGGCTGCCGACCAGGTCGAAAAGATCGCGGCGGTGGATGGTGTGGACGTGGTGTTCGCGGGTCCGGCGGACCTGTCCGCCGCGCTCGGCCACATTGGCGAGATGGACCATCCGGAAGTGAAACGGTTCCTGGCTGAATTCCCGGCGCGCGTCGAGAAGGCTGGCAAGGCCGCGGGGATCGCGCTGGGGGGCGTGGACGAGGCGATCGAAGCGGTCCGGCAAGGGTACCGGTTTATCAACTTCTCGTCGATCCTGTGGGACGGCGCCCGTGGAATCCAGGCGGGTCTGGCGCGCCTGCGTGCGCTATGATCCTTTATTGCCCAACATGAAGACTTTCACGATTGCGGTTATCGCGGGGGATGGAATCGGCCAGGAGGTGATCCCGGCCACGATTGAGTTGCTCGAAGCAGCCGGCGCCCGCCACAACATCTCGTTCGACTGGCGCTATTTCGACTGGGGCGGCGACTACTACTTCAAGCACGGCGCGATGGTGCCGGCCAACGCGCTGGAGTTGCTGGCGCCGCATGACGCGATTCTGCTCGGCGCCGTGGGACACACCTCGATTCCGGACAACGTGACGCTCAACGGGCTGCTGCTGCCGATCCGGCGCGGATTCGACCAGTACGCCAATGTCCGGCCCGCGGTGTTGTTCGAAGGCGTGGACTCGCCGCTCCGAGGCTACAAAGCCGGCGAGATCGACATGGTGGTGGTGCGGGAGAACACCGAGGGCGAATACGCGCAGATCGGTGGATTCCTCTATCAGCATCAACCGGATGAAGTGGCAGTGCAGAGTTCGGTGTTCACGCGGCGGGGATGCGAGCGCGTGATCCGCCACGCGTTTGAGCTTGCCCGCGCGCGCAATGGAAAAAAGCGCGTCGCCTCGATCACTAAATCCAACGCCCAGGGCTACAGCATGGTCCTGTGGGACCGCGCCTTCGATGCGGTGTCGAAGGAGTATCCGGACATCAAGACCGAGCAGCTCCTGGTGGACGCGGCGGCGATGAACTTCGTGCGACGGCCCGCAAGCTTCGATGTCGTCGTGGGATCGAATCTGTTCGGCGACATTCTGAGCGATCTCTCCGCAATCGTGACAGGATCGATTGGATTGGCGGCAAGCGCAAACCTCGACCCGGCACGGCGGTTTCCCTCAATGTTCGAGCCTGTGCACGGCACCGCGCCGGACATCGCGGGCAAAGGGATCGCGAATCCGATGGCGACGATGTTCTCAGCGGCCATGATGCTCGAACACCTGCAGGCACGCGAGGCGGGACAGGCGATCGACGCCGCCTTGCGGGCGACACTCGCCGCGCGCGATGTCCGTACGGCGGATCTGGGCGGAACGTCGTCCACCGCCGACGTCACGCAGGCGGTGATCCGGAACTTGCGCTGATCCAGGCGAGAGTCTCGTCCCAGGGGAGGAGGCCGGCTGTGGCTCCGAGGGCCTGGACACTAAGCGCGCCCGCGGCGTTGGCGATGCGGGCAGCGTCTTCCATGCCGAATCCGCGCTGCCGGGCGGCGAGGAAACCGCCCGCGAAGCAGTCACCCGCACCAGTGGTGTCGACTGGCGTGACGCGGAAGGCCGGCGCATGGAATTCCGCTTGGGGCGCGAAGACCGCGCAGCCACCCGCTCCCAGCTTGACGGCCACGGTCCGCACTCCACGGGATTGAAAGAATAGCGCCGCGGCATCGGGATCCTCAGTGCCCGCGAGCATTCGCGCCTCGTCCTGGTTGACGAACAACAGGTCCAGCCCGGGCAGGCAGGGACCGATGACGGACATCCACTCGCCGAGCGCGTCCCAGCCCGTGTCGAGCGAGGTTCCGAGGCCGGCATCGCGTGCGTTGCGCAAGGTCTGAGAGGCGTGGGCGCGCATGCGGGGGAGCCCGAAAACGTTGGCCAGGTGGAAGTGATCGCAGCCATCGACTGTGGCCGGGTCGAACACGCAAGGCGACGGGAACGCCTCACGGCTCGCGCCAGGGCGGTTGAGCAGTGCGCGTGCGCCGTCGGGGCGCACCAGCACTACGGAAGTCGACGTAGATTCCCGCACCGCCGTCCCAAGCAGCGAGAGATCGACACCGGCGCTCGAAAGGGTGGCGCGGCAGTATTCGCCAAACGGATCAGCGGCAACCAGTCCCATCAAGCGGACGCGCGCGCCGAGCCGTCCGAGCGCGTACGACGTGTTGGCGCCGTTGCCACCGAGCGACTGCGTGATCGCGTCAATCCAGGTGGTGGCATCCCAATGGATCTGATCCACCGGGCGGGCCAGGATATCGACGATCACATTGCCGGCGCACAGAACGCCGGACACTACAGGTTTCCTTCCGCCAGTGTTTCGAGGAATGCTCGCTCGATGGGCCAGACGCCGGACACAGCGGCGCCATCCTGTTTGAACTCACCCGCGGAGAGCACTCCCGCCAACTCCCGCGGGTTCGGATTCTGTTTGGCCCGCGCGAGGAACTTGCGCAGCGTGCCGGTCATATCCGTGAGCCGGGCTCTGACCTCGGCGGCCTTCTCAGCCGACTCACACGGTGCGTCGAGCATAGCTTGAAATCCATCGCCACGGGAAGTGAGAGACAGCGTCACACGCGTAGCGCCGCGCAGTGAGTTGGCAAACGCCCGCATGCCGTCGGGCGGATCCCCCTGCTTGTCCAAACTGCCAGCCGACACCGTGATCCATGCGGGATGATCGGGCACGCGATAACCCACGGTGGGCCCACGCGGGTCCTTCATCACGTACGCACCCCACTGGCTTTCGCTGACCGCGAGCGCCATCACGCGGGGCGACACCGCGAAGAAGGAGACGAATTTGCCGGGATTCTTCGACTCCGCCGAGCAGAAGCCGTTCACGCACTGGCCGCCCTTGCTTTCAGCGTACCTGCGAAGCTTGTCCCAATCGAACCGGCCGCGGAGAAGGAAGCTCCATTTGCTGCCTTGCAAGGCGCCGACGATCGAATCGAGATCGGTGGAGTAGTCAAAGCCCGAGTCCTTGACGAAGGTCTCGTAGTCGGTCTCCCGAGCCGCTTTGCTGCCGGCCAGCATCCCGAGCAGCCCAGTCATCCGGAGCGCCTGGACATCAATGAAATAGTGAACGGCGTCCTGGACAGGCAAGTGACGCGCAAGACCAGCGGCGGAGTCATCGAAGCTCGACCGGCGCCACTCCACCCAGCCGACGGCAATCAGGCACGCGGCCACTAGTCCGGCGGAGAGATGCAGGGGCCGCATGCGCAACGTCAGCCTCCTTTCCGCTGCTCGCCCCAGAGTCCGATAAACGGCTGGAGTTCGCGCATCAGCTTACCGAACTGCTGTAAGTCCAGTGATTGCGCGCCATCGCTCCAGGCCTTTTCCGGACAGGGGTGCGTCTCCATGATGAGGCCGTCGGCGCCGATCGCAACGCCGGCCTTGGCCAGCGGTGGAACCAGGCTGCGCTTGCCGGTCGCGTGGCTGGGGTCGAGGATCACGGGGAGATGGGTCATCTCGCGGAGCACCGGGACCGCCACGATGTCGCAGGTGTTGCGCGTGATGGTCTCGAAGGTCCGGATGCCGCGCTCGCACAGCATCACGTCGCTGTTGCCATGCGCCACCACGTACTCGGCCGACATGAGCAGTTCCTTGATCGTGCTGCTCAATCCGCGCTTCAGCATGATCGGACGTCCCGCCTTGCCCAGACTCTTCAGCAGAGCGAAGTTCTGCATGTTGCGCGCGCCGATCTGGAGGATGTCGGCGTATTCGGCCACCAGCGGAACGTCACCGTCACTCATCACTTCGGTGATGATGGCGAGCCCGGTGGCGTCGCCCGCTTTGCGCAGCAGCTTCAGCCCCTCTTCGGCAAGACCCTGGAAATCGTACGGCGAGGTCCGCGGCTTGAACGCGCCCCCACGCAGCACTTTGCCGCCAGCGGCCGCGACGGCTTCGGCGGACTGCATGATCTGCGATTCGCTCTCGACCGAACAGGGTCCGGCCATCACCACAAACTCATCGCCGCCGATTTCGAAGCTCTTGATTGGGATCCGTGTTGGTTCCTTGCGGAACTCTTTACTGACGAACTTGTAGGGCGCCGAGATGCGGACGGCCTGCTCCACCTGGGGCATCATCTCGAGCGCTTCCAGGCACGGGGTGACATCGCCAACTCCGACCGCGGCGATCACCACGCGCTCCTCGCCCTGAATCTGGTGAATCTTGTAGCCGAAGTCCTCGATCCGTTGCCGGACCGCTTCAATCTCCTCCCGGGAGGAGTTACGCTTCATCGAAATGATCATGTAGGGATGCCCACTGGAAACAACGAGACCCACTCGCGGAGAGTGGGCCTCGGCAAAACCGCTGGAAATCCTATGGTAGCAGGATCCCCGCTTACTTCAAGTCCCGGATCCACTGCTCGATCAGCTTGACTCCCGCCTCATCGACAACATTGGTGCTCGACGGCGGCATCTGGCCCGTCCCGCGCCTCCGGATCCGCTCCAACACCACGGACCGCGCCGGATCCCCGGGGGCCACCAGCAGCGCGTCCCGGATCTCGAATGCTTCATGGATCGGCTTTTCTCCGATCAGCTTGGCTTCGGCGAGCTTGTTCTTGAAGCCCACGTCGAACTTCGCATTGCCGCCGCCATCAGACACGTGGCACATCGCGCAGTTCACGGACAAGTAGGCACGCACACGGTCCTCAATCGGCGCGTTGCCGAAAGGATCCGCGTAAGCGGCCCGTGCCGTCTCCGCCGGAGGCGGCTTCTTGAAGTACCCTGCCTTCTCGAGCCGTTCCAGTTGTCCGTCGCGATTCATCTGCGCCGTGTTGAGACCCAGCACGAAACCCGCCGCGCGCGAGTGGCAGAACATGCACTCGTTGCGGCTCGGATAATGCCACACTTGTTCCCGGGCTCCGCCCGGAGCCGCCGCATCGCGGATCCGGAAGGTCCGGTCGATGCCGCGAGCTTCGACGAGTTCGCCGTCCGTTTCGCTGTCGTTCCACATGTACGAGTAGCCGACCCAGTGGTCGTCCTGCTTCACCACCACGCGCGTTTCGATGCGCCGGGCCGTGGCCGGATTGCCCTGTTCCATTTCGAGGGAGAACGTCTTGACGGTGACCGCGCCATCGTCGAATTCCCAGGCGCCGTCCTTCTTGTAGTTCATGAAGGCGCCGCCGGGAAGCGCGAAGAACCGGTCCTTGCGCGCACCGTCGGACCAGAACCCAGCGTTAATGGAATACGGCGTCACACCCGGTGCGATCGCATGCCCCTTCACGCTGGTGAACAGTCCCGTCTCGCTCAGCTTGCGCGGAAACGGATGCACGGGCGTTGCGGGCGGACGGCGGCCGAGCTCATAGATCCCGCCGTTGTTGTAGTCGATCGCGTAGAAGGATCCGTCCCGGGCGAGTGCGAAGCTTGCGATCTTCACCGCCGTGTCGGCCAGTTCCTCGTGCCAGGTGACCTTCTTCGCCTGGTGGTCGTAGCGAAGACCCCACATCTTGCCGTATTCGTAGTCGCCGTAGAGGTAGGCTCCCACGAGTTCGGGGAACTTCGCGCCGGAGTAGAAATAGCCGCCTGTGATTGAGCGGCACTCGGTATGGTGGTGCTGCACGATGGGATCGGTGAACGGACCCGGTCCGGCCTTGCGGTTTGGATGAAATGGATGCGAGCCTTCCCGCACGCTCCAGCCATGATTGCTGCCGCGGCTGACGAGTTCGATCATCTCCCACAGATCCTGGCCGACGTCGCCGACCCAGGGTTGTCCCGTCACAGGGTCGAATGTGAACCGCCACGGATTGCGGAATCCGTACGCCCAGATCTCGCCGCGCGCGAATGGCGTGTTGACGAAAGGATTGTCCGGCGGGATCGAGTAGTTGCGGCCCGGATCCACGCGATTCACGTCGAGCCGCATCATCACCGCCAGAAGGTCGTCGACGCCCTGGCCGGTGTCCTTCAGATCGGATCCGCCCGACCCATCGCCCGTTGTGATGTAGAGGTAGCCGTCCGGACCAATGATCGCCTCGCCACCGTTGTGGCCGTTGGCCGTCCACTCAACGATAATCCGTTCGGATCCCGGCTTCACCTTGGGCGCTGGTGCCGCCAGGTCTACCTCGAAGCGTGACACGCGGCTCCACTGGCCGTCGCGCGGCTTCTTCGTGTCCAGGTGGCTAAAAACAAAAATTTGCCCGTTTGTTTTGTACTGGGGATGGAAAGAGAACGCGCTGATTCCGCGCCCCATGTTGAGCACGAGGTTCTTCACCGCACTCCCCGGCGCGAAACTGTGGATCTGGCCTTGGATCTCAGCCACCCACCAGCGGTTGGCAGTGGGATCCTGCGCGAGGAAGACGGGCTCCTTGAACTTCATCAAGGGGAACGTGCGGACCAGCCGGTAGGGCGGGGGCGGATCGGGCGAGCCCTTGAGGCGGGACGTGGTCCAGGGGACTCGTTCCGCGGCCGCAAGGAGACCCCCGGCCAGCAGGAACAGAAAAACACGAGGCATGAGGACATCCTATTACGAACTGCGATAGGATCGCATCGATGGACCGCCGTCAATTCCTCGCGCTTCCCTTGGCCGGGTCCTGTGCACGCGCAGCTCAGACCAGCGGCCAGGCTCCCCCGAACGTCGTGCTGATCCTCACGGACAACCACGGCGCCTGGACTCTCGGCTGCTACGGCAACCGCGAGATCCGCACTCCGCATATCGACCGCCTGGCTGCCGAAGGAACGCTGTTCACGCGCGCCTACGCCAACAACGCCGTGTGCTCGCCGACCCGCGCGAGCCTGCTCACCGGACTGATGCCTTCGCAGCACGGAGTCCACACGTATTTCGGCGCGGGCGGCGCGCAGGTGGGTCCGCAGGCCTACAACGCGATCGCTGAGTTCGGCACTATTCCCAAGATGCTCACCGCAGCGGGCTACACCGCCGGATTGTCGGGCAAGTGGCATCTCGGCGGCAACATGAATCCGCAGGAGGGCTTCAGCTATTGGGTAACCAAGCCGCACGGCCACAGTCTCGGATTCTATGACCAGGAGATCATCGAGAACGGCCAGATCCGCACCGAGCCGAAGTATCTCACCGAGTTCTGGACTGACCACGGAGTCCGCTTCATCGAGCAGAACCGGACCAAGCCCTTCTTCCTGATGCTCGCCTACAACGGACCCTACGGGCTCGGCGGCGCGATGCAGGAGCCGATCCGCAATCAGCACGCCGCCTACTATTCACAGCAGGAGCTCGCGTCGATGCCGCGCGACGTTCCGCATCCGTGGAATTTCAACTACGGGAAATGGATGGACGATCCGGCGGTGCGGCGCAAGTACGCGGCTGAAGTGAGCGGAATAGACGATGGCGTGGGCCGCATCATGGATACGTTGCGGCGGCACAATCTCGACGACAACACGCTGGTGATCTTCGTCGCCGACCAGGGCCTGGCGGGTGGCCATTCGGGCTTCTGGGGCATGGGCGACCACACGCGTCCGCTGACAGGATTCGACTGGACTACGTGGATTCCGCTGATCTTCCGGCATCCCCGCCGGATCGCCAAGGGGCAGAGGTCCGATCTGCTGGTGAGCACCTACGACGTGTATCCGACGCTGGCGCACTACCTGGGAATGCAGTCGCGCTTGCCGTCGAAGCCCGAGCTGCCGGGACGCAATTTCGCGCCCCTGCTTGAAGGCAGGTCTGTCACCTGGGACAACACGGTGTACTTCGAATTTGAGAACGTCCGGTCGATCCGGACCACGGAATGGAAGTACATCGAGCGGATCCATCAGCAGCCGAACGAGCTGTACGATCTGCGCAAGGATCCTGGCGAGCGAATGAATCTCGTCGAGCGCCCGGAGCACGCCCAGACGCGGGACGGGCTGCGGAAGCGGATGCAGGCATTTTTCGCGCGTTATCCGGATCCGAAGTGGGACCTGTGGAAGGGTGGACGGTCGAAGTCCGACATCATCACGGCGGACCTGTTTGGAATTGAGAATCCCTACCGGAAGCGGACGCAGTAAGATTGCGTGGGGCGGGAACCCCCTATAATGACTGGTGATGAACCGGGCTCTCGCACTGCCCCTTCTGTGTTACGCCGCATTCGCGCAGCTCCCTGCGCCGAACCAGGACGGAGTGGCGATGGGCCACCTGCACCTGCTCGTCGCCGATCCGGATGCGCATCGCAAGATCTGGGTGGACGTGCTGGGTGCCAAGGTGGCGAAGCGCGGCAACACCGAACTCCTCGTGTTCCCCGACGCAGTGGTCGCGTTGCGCAAGGGGAATCCGGGCGGAGGCACGGACGGCTCGATTGTGAATCACTTGGGATTTCAAGTCCCCGACCTGCCAGCGGCAAAGGCGAAGCTCGAAGCCGCGGGATGCAAGGTGGTCCGCGAGATGCCGGAGACGAAGCAGATGTTCGTGATGTTCCCGGACGCGGTGAAGGTAGAGTTCACCGAGACTGCCTCGCTGCGCGTCCCGGTGGCGCACCACCACATTCACTTCTTCACGCCCCAGGTCGAAGACATGCGCGCCTGGTACGCGAAGCTGTTCGGTGCGATTCCGGGCAAGCGCGGGCGGTTCGAGGCGGCGGACCTGCCAGGTATGAACCTGAGCTTCTCGCCGTCGAAGACTCCCGTCGCGCCGTCGAAAGGGCGGAGCGTGGATCACATCGGATTCGAAGTGAGGAACCTCGAGGCCTTTTGCAAGAAGCTGGAAGCGGCGGGAGTGAAGTTCGACGTCCCGTTCCGCGCGGTTCCAACGCTCGGGTTGAAGATCGCGTTCTTCACCGATCCGTGGGGGACCTACGTGGAACTGACCGAGGGGTTGGACTCGCTGTAGAGCCTATCCCGCCAGTGGAAACGCGCTGCGCAACAGAGTCCCGCGGCCGGACTCCGAACGGGCCTGCATCCGTCCGCCGTTGAACTCGGCAATCCGTTTGGCGCCCGCCAGCGACATTCCAGCGCCGGAGATGAGGCCCGGCGCGAAGGGCTCAAACAACCGGTCGAGGTCGGCCTGCCCCGCATCGAGGTCCGGCACCAGGAATTCGAGGAACGCTTCGCCGTTTTCGGCGCGGGTGCGGACGATGATGTCTTGGTCCTTGGCGAGCGCCGAGAGAATCAGGATCACACTCCGGATGAGGTGGCCCGCCTGGGCAGCGTCCAGCCGCACCAAGACTGTCTCCTCAGTAAAATCGGGTTGGAGGCGGGCGGAGGAGTCAGGGCGATCCGATAACGCTTGCGTCAGCAGCTCATGAAGATCCAGGACTTGTGGATTGGTGGGAGCTGCCTGGATCAGGTGCACCGCGTCGGAAAGGACCCAGTTCATCTGCTCCACCAGTTGTTGCACCCTGCCGAGCTGTTCCAGCGCGCGTGGCTCCTCGCGCAGGACCATGCGCAGGTAGAACGCGATTGACTCGATGGTGCTGAGGGGTTGTCGAAGCTCGTGCGTCAGGTGGCGAACGACCTCGCCAGCTTGGACGGAAACGGCGTCCGTCCTTTCCGCGCCGAACGAAGGAGTCGGGGCTGTGGCTTCGTTCATTGGGGTACAGTGCGCGACCGGACACATCCTTGACACTTCAGCCTG
>VFZX01000209.1 GCA_016871015.1 Acidobacteriota bacterium
CCGTCATTCTTCTCAAGGTCGCGCGAAACGGGGGTGGAATTCAAGGAAAACGAGCTTCTGGAAGTACTGGAACGGGCCAGGGAGTGGCCGGGCTAAGCGGCACGGCCTTCATGCCGCCAGTGCTTGCTGGACCACCCTCCCATGGACATCCGTCAACCGCATGTTCCGCCCGCCGTAAAAATACGTGAGCAACGTGTGGTCGAGCCCCATCAGATGGAGGATCGTCGCGTGCAGATCGTGGACGTGGACCTTGTTCTCCACCGCCGCATAACCGAAGTCGTCGGTCGCGCCGATCACCTGCCCGCCCTTCACTCCGCCCCCCGCGATCCAGGTGCTGAATCCGCGCGGGGAGTGATCGCGCCCGTTCTTGTTTTGCGAAGTTGGCGTGCGGCCGAACTCGCCCGCCCACACGACCAGTGTATCTTCCAGCAGCCCGCGCCCCTGCAAGTCCCGCAGCAGACCCGCAATGGGCAGGTCCGTATCGCCGCAGTGCTTCTCGTGATTCTTGTCGACATCGCCATGCGCGTCCCAGGTGTCGTCACCGTGCCCGCCGCCCGAGTACACCTGCACGAACCGGACTCCGCGCTCGACCAGCCTCCGTGCGATCAGGCACCTGCGCCCGAATTTCTCGGTCCGCTCCTGGTCCATGCCGTAGAGTTTGCGCGTCGCCTCCGATTCGTGCGACAGGTCCACGGCTTCCGGCGCGGTGGACTGCATCCGGAACGCCAGCTCATAACTTGCGATGCGTGCCGCCAGCTCCTGGTTCTCGGGACCCGCCGCGCCCAGCCGCCCGTTCATCCGGGTGAGCATCGCGATCTGCTCCTGCTGGGTCTCGCGCGACACGCCCGGAGCTGGCTGCAGGTACAACACCGGCTCCCCGCTGGTCCGGAACTGCGTTCCCTGAAACGTCGCAGGCATGAATCCCGAGGACCAGTTCGGCGGACCTGAAATTGGACCGCCGCGATGGTCGATCATCACCACGAACGCCGGCAGATTCTGGTTCTCCGTGCCGAGTCCATAGCTCACCCAGGAGCCAAGACTCGGGAATCCTTGCCGGATGAACCCGGTGTTCATCTGAAGCAGCCCGGACCCGTGCGCGAAGCTGTCCGCGTAGGTCCCGCGGATGACGGCCAGGTGATCGGCCATTGCCCCGGTGTGAGGATAGAGATCGGACACTTCGATGCCCGCCTGGCCCATCCGCGTGAACTTGCGCCGCGACCCGAGCAGGTTGCCCGGCTTGCGCACCTTCAACAGCGGATCGCCGTCGAGGTTCGGCATCGGCTGCCCGTCGTACTTGGCCAGCATCGGCTTCGGGTCCCAAGTGTCCACCTGGCTCGGACCGCCGTACATGAACAGGAAGATGCAGCGCTTGGCGCGGGGCGCAAAGTGCGGCTTGCGGGGCGCCAGCGGCGAGGCGTTTGCGAAGAAGCCTCCCTGCGCCAGCAGCCAGGTGAGCGCCGTTCCCGCGAACCCGCCACCCATCTGCCACAGCGTCTCCCTCCGGGTCCGCCCACAGAATTGATCCGCCATTGTCCCTCCTACATCCAGTAAAAGAATTCGTTGCTGTTGAGCAGCACCACGGCGAACGCCTGAAGGCCGTCAGCCTGCTTGCCGATGAACGCCGCCGCGTCCGCGGACTCCTCCGCCGTGGGCGGCCGCGATAGCACGTAGCGGTACAACAGCCGGATCTGCTCTCTTGTGTCCGCGCCCGATTCCCGTTGTACGCGGCTCGCGAGGTGCTTGGCCTGCTCGTGCGCGAACGCGCCGTTGAGAAACACGAGCGCCTGCGGACCCGTTGTCGACACCACCCGCTGCTCGCAGCTTGCCGTCGTGTCAGGCGCGTCGAGGGCCTCCAGTTCCGGGACCGCCAGACTGCGCTTGACGAAGATGTACACGCTACGGCGCGAGACTTCCGCCTTATCCGACTTCCCCCAGCCAAGGCCCGGCTGCGACTGCCCCGCCAGAACCGATTCCGGAAGCGTGGGGAACACGCTGGGGCCGAGCATGTTCGAATTCAGACTGCCGCTCACGGCGAGCATCGAGTCGCGCGCGATCTCGGCGTCGATGCGGCGCGGCTTCCAGCGCCAGAGAAGCGTGTTGTCCGGGTCGGTCTTTCCGGCGGCAGCGTCCCAACCGCTCGACAATTGGTAGACGCCCGACCGCGTGATCAACCGCTGGATATGCTTCAGGCTCCATCCGGACCGGACCAGTTCCGTGGCCAAATAGTCGAGCAGGGCCTGATTGACGGGCCGTTGTCCCGCCACGCCGAAGTCGTTCTCGCTGGGCACGAGACCTTCCCCGAAATGGCCCTGCCAGACGCGGTTCACGATCACGCGCGCGGTGAGTGGATTCGATTCTGAGGTCATCCAGCGCGCGAACCACAGCCGCCGCCCCGATGTCGAGCGCGCCCTCACCGCTTCCGCTCCGGGCTTGCCGAGCACCGCGGGCACTCCAGGTTCGACCTCGGCGCCCGGCCGGTTCGGATCTCCGCGTACCAGGAGCCGTGTCGCTGGAGGAGTGTCCTCTTCGGTCCAGATGTAGGCGCGGGGCGGCTCGGGCATGCGGCTCGCGTTCACCGTGTCTTTTTCTGCGCGCCAGGCGATGATGCTGGCACGCTCGCGTTCCTCAGCCTGCGCCAGAACCACCTTATCGAGCCGCTCCTGGAACTCGTTTACCAGCTTCTTCTGCTGTTTGTTCCGCTGCGCCGCGGGAGTCGAAAAGGCGAGCACCGTTTCGACGTGATCGAGAAACGCGAGATCCGGCTCGATCTTGTTCTTGGCCCGGTTCTTGAGGAGTTGGCGGATGACGTCCTGACGCGTCCTCTCGATCTTGCGGTCGAGCTCGGCTACTTCAGAGTCCGCCCTCTGCTTGCTGGCGTTGTAGGCGGCCAGTTCCGGCGCGGTGCCCACTAGGCGGTCGGACTCGGTTCGTCCCTCTTGCGGCCGCTTCAGTGGCGTGAACACGGCTAGGGTTCGATAGTAGTCCTGCTGGGTGAACGGCTCGAACTTGTGGTCATGGCAACGCGCGCAGCGCAGCGTGACCCCAAGAAACGCGGCGGATGTCGAGCCGAGCACGTCGTCGAGCTGGTCATAGCGGTCCTGCAGCGGCTCGGCGGGCTCATCATCCCAGGTCCCGAGGCGCAGGAACGTGGCGGCGATCTGGGTGTCAGCGTTCGATCCCTCGATCTCGTCGCCGGCGATCTGTTCGTGGACAAACCGGTCATAGGGCTTGTCCTGGTTGAATGCATTGATCACCCAGTCGCGATAACGCCACACGTTGGGCTTGGTGCCATCGCGCTCATATCCGTTGGACTCGGCGTAGCGGACCACGTCGAGCCAGCGCCGTGCCCAGCGCTCGCCGTACTGCGGCCGGTTGAGCAGGTCCTCGATCACGGTGTCGTAGGCGGCGGATGATGAATCCTTGAGGAAGGCGTCCTGCTCGGCGGGCGTGGGCGGGAGTCCGATGAGTCCGAGATAAACGCGCCGGAGCCACACCGGCTTCGATGCCGGTTGCACCGCACGGATTCCTTTGGCCGCCATCGCCGAGGCGAGGAACGCATCCACTGGTGTCTGTGCCCAGGGCGCGGTGGTGGCGGGGACCGCCGGCCTGCTAGCAGGCTCGAACGCCCAATGCCGGGTGGAGGCTCTCGCGAGCGTGCCGGAACCCGAGGGTGCTCCGGCGTCGATCCATTCCCGCAAGAGCTTCGCCTCGCCTGGTGCCACCTTCTTCGGACCCATCGGCATCGACTGGTCGAGAATCCTTTGGAGCAGCAGGCTGTCCTCTGCGCGGCCGGGTTTCAGCGCGGAACCCTTGGACCCTCCCTTGGCCATCGACTCGGTGGTGCGCAGGTCGAGCCCCGCCATCCGCACTGTCTCGCCGTGGCATTGAAGGCAGTGGCGTGCGAGCACAGGGGCGATGTCCCGATCGAAGTCCGGCGCGGCGAGGGCGGCGAGTGGAATTGCAGCGGCGAAATACCGGATCATGGTTTGCGCCTCCTCGAACGGAGAAGCTTGCGGAACTCCTTGTACTCCGGCGAGCGCATGCCCTTGGCGAGCATTGGAAGCGGCGACTGGTTCGTGGCAATCGCCTTGGGGTCGAGCCAAAGCCCTGGAAAAATTCGGGAGCGGATGCTTCCGTCGGGTTCCGGCTTGAGGACCCGGTAAGTGCCGCCAGGACCCAGCCAACGCCAGGTCAGCCGCCCTGTGGCAACTTCATAGGTGATGTATTCGCTGACCCGCGAGCGTTCATAAAAGGCGCGCTTCGGTCCACTCGATTCACTGACCTCAACAATCAGGTCGGGCGGTCCGTCGATCCAGGACCGTCCGATGCGCGTCCTGCCGCCGTATTCCGGAAGGATGCGCAATGCCGCGTCCGGTTGCGGCATGGAACTCACCATTTGGCAGGACGTATTGGACACTGTTTCAAGGCCGGTAGTCCTATACGAGTAGACGCCGAGCCAGGTGTGAAAGAAGACGTCCGGCGCGCCATGGGAGCGTGCAACAGGTGATGCCACGTAAACCACTCCGTCGACCAGTTCCGCGTTCTTCAGATCCGGCAGTGCATCCCACCGCCGCACGAACTCCTCAAGGTCCATGCGCTGGCCAGTGACCATCACTCCTCCCCCTTTCTCTGCCTTCGTCCGCGCAGGAGCTTGCGGAACTCCCTGTACTCCGGCGAGCGCATGCCCTTGGCGAGCATTGGAAGCGGCGACTGGTTCGTGGCAATCGCCTTGGGGTCGAGCCAAAGCCCTGGAAAAATTCGGGAGCGGATGCTTCCGTCGGGTTCCGGCTTGAGGACCCGGTAAATGCCGCCAGGACCCAGCCAACGCCAGGTCAGCCGCCCGGTGGCAACCTCATAGGTGATGTATTCGCTGACCCGCGAGCGTTCATAAAGGGCGCGCTTCGGTCCAAGGTCCTTACGAACACTCGAATCACTGACCTCAACAATCAGGTCGGGCGGTCCGTCGATCCACGACCGTCCGGTTCGCGTTCTGCCGCCGTATTCCGGAAGGATGCGCAGCGCCGAGTCCGGCTGTGGCATGGAACCCGACACTTCGCAGGAGGTGTTGCACACCGCTTCAACACCCGGAGTTTTTAGCGAGTAGGTGCACATCCAGGTGTGGAGGATGATGTCTGGCGTGCCATGTGAAGGTCCAACAGGTGATGCCACGTAAACCACTCCGTCGATGAGTTCGGCGTTCTTCAGATCCGGCAGTGCATCCCACCGCCGCACGAACTCCTCAAGGTCCATGTGCTGGCCAGTGACCAAGGGGTCGGCCAAGGCAATCGGATGGGCCATCACGCCTCCCCCTTTCTCTGCCTGCGTCCGCGCAGGAGCTTGCGGAACTCCCTGTACTCCGGCGACCGCATTCCTTTCCGGACCATCGTCAGTAACGACCGGCCCTCGGCCAGGGCAACCGGGTCGATCCACAGTCCCGGAAAGACCCGCGACCGGAGTGAGCCGTCTGGCTGCGGACGGATGTTGCGATAGGAGCCGTCACGTCCGAGCGATCTCCAGGTGAGCCTCCCCGATGCAATTTCGTAGGTCAAGTACTCCGGGACCTGTGCCCGCTGATAGAGTGCCTTCTTTGGTCCAAGATCCCGTGCAACACTCGAGTCAGGCGTCCCTTCAAGCCAAGCACGGCCCGTGGCCGTTCCGCCACCGTGGTCCGGGTGAATGCGCAAACACACATCGGTTTGAGGCATGGATCCCGCCAACCGGCACGAAGTGTTCGCCAAGCCGCAAACTCCGGGAGTACCGTCCGCATAATAACCAAGCCAGACGTGCAGGCGGAAGTCCTGCTCTCCATGATCCGGGCCCAGCGGTGATGCCACGTAAACGACTCCATCAATCAACTCGGCGTTCTTTAAGTCCGGCAGTGCATCCCACCGGCGCACGAATTCCTCCACGTCCATCCGCTGGCCCGTGGCCAACGGCTCGATCCTTGCCTCCCGAAGGGCCATATGCGCTCTTGGTCCATTATATGGCCCGCCGGGGGCCTGTGTTAACGTTGGGAAAGCATGCCCGATAACAGTTTCGACATTGTTTCCGAAGTCTCGATACCCGAAGTCCTCAACGCCGTGCAGCAGGCGTTGAAGGAAGTCCACCAGCGGTACGACCTCAAGGACTCCAGATCAGACATCGAGCTCAAGGAAAAAGAGAACCTAATCCTGCTCAGCAGCGCCGACGACTTCAAATTGAAAGCCGTCGCCGACGTGCTCCAGTCCAAGCTGGTCAAGCGCAAAGTGCCACTCAAGGCGCTGTCGTTCGGGGCCATTCAGCCCGCGGCTGGATCCTCGGTGCGGCAGGAGATCAAGCTCCAGCAGGGAATCCCGATCGAAAAGGCGCGCGAGATCGTGAAGGCGATCAAGGACAGCAAGAAGAAGGTCCAGGCTTCGATCAACGGCGACCTGGTCCGGGTCAGCGGCCGCGACCGCGACTCGCTGCAGGAAATCATCGCCCTGCTCCGCGCCTCGGACTTCGGCATCGATATGCAGTTCACCAACTACCGGACCAACTGAAGCGCCCAGCGCGCGGCTTCTGCTACCACAGGATCCGCTGAGGATTCCAATCGCCGCAGCGGAGCCTCGAACTCCGCGGCCCTCGAATTTCCCATCGCAATCGCGACGTTTCGCAGGAATCCGGAATACCGGGCACGCGAAACGGGCGTCGGCCGGAACATGTCCCGGAACTGGGCCTCGGTCAAGTCAGCAAGCTCCGCCAGCGGAGGCGGCGGCTCCTGGCCTGGCGTAAGCACGGGCGCCCGGCGGTTCCAGGGGCACACATCCTGGCAGATGTCGCATCCGAACACGTGGTGCCCGACTCCCGGCCGGTGCTGCTCAGGGACAGAGCCGCGCAACTCGATCGTGAAGTAGGAAATGCACAACCGCGAGTCGACCGTATACCGGCCCATTCCTGTCGGCACGATCGCCTGGGTCGGGCAGGCGTCGATGCAGGCTGTGCAGGACCCGCAGCGGTCCGGCGGTGGGGCGGCGGATTCGATGTCCAGCGCGGCGAGCAACTCGCCCAAGAAGAACCAGCTCCCGAGAGGCTCATTGATGAGGCAGGTGTTCCGCCCGATCCAGCCGAGCCCGGCCAGCCGCGCGAGTGACCGCTCGAGGACTGGCGCCGTGTCCACACAAATGCGGTGATCGAACGGGCCGTAACGCTCCGCCATCCGCTCGGCGAGCCGCCCCAGGTCCCGGCGCATGTGCGTGTGGTAGTCCTCCCCCCAGGCGTAGCGGGAGATCCAGCCGCGCGTCCGCAAGTTCAGCGTGGTGGAATACGGCACCGGATGGTTGTACAACCGGCCGACGCAGATTACCGATCGCGCCGTTTCGAGAAGCCGCCGGGGATCGGCGCGCAGCCCCGCCCGGTGGTCCGTCAGGTAGCTCATCTCCCCGGCCATCCCCGCTGCCGCCCATGCCGCGTAAGTGGTATGATCTTCCACGGGTTCCGCGCGCGCCGCGCCAGCCAGACCGAACCCGCAGCCGGCGGCCAGTTCCTGGATTTCATGCAGTGGGATCACCGTTCCGTTCAACCCTCTATTCTGCCATCCGCTGTGGCAATCCGACCTTTAAATTCAAACCGATGGCGGCCTTGGGACCCGTTGACTAAACTGTCACATGGGTAGTACTGTACCGAATTCAACAGGGCTAAGCAGCGACGCAATGCCCACTATTCATGTAGGAGTGAGCCAAGATGCATAAACCGATCAAGTACGTGGAAAAGGCCCTGACCATGGGTGCCCGTGGCGCCTGGGTGGTCTTCGACGCGCTGAATCAGTTTCGCCAAAACCCGAGCTTTACCCCCAAGTGGTCCGAGAAGCCGCTGCTGAAGTCCTGGCAGAAGACCAAGCCTCCGCTGGGCTGGCCCCGCACGACCGATTCGCTGTGCCCCACCTGCGTCCGCGACGCCCGCAAGCAGATCCTCGACGGTGAGGTCGACTACAAGATCCTGCTGCACGAAAAGGTCGGCGAGATCCAGGCCCAGATCATCGAGCACGACGGCAAGATCAAGATGGTCAAGGAGTGCCCCAAGCACGGCAAGTTCGAGGATGTGATGGCGATCGACCCGGCCTTCTTCAAGCATCTTGAGGAGGTCTTCCCCGGCCGCGACATCCGGGCTCACAACGACGAGGGGCTCCACAACCATGGATCGTCCACCGTCACCCACGGCCGCGGATCCGTGCTGACCATCGACCTGACCAACCGCTGCAACATGATGTGCGACCCGTGCTTCATGGATGCCAACCAGGTTGGATTCGTGCACGAGCTGAGCTGGGAAGATGTCAAGACCCTGCTCGACAACGCGGTTTCCATTAAGCCCCGCCGCAAGATGAGCGTCCAGTTCTCCGGCGGTGAGCCGACGCTGTCCCCGTACTTCCTCGACGCCGTGCGTTACGCGCGCAAGGTTGGGTATGACTCAGTGCAGGCCGCAACCAACGGCATCGAGTTTGCCAAGTCCCCTGAATTCTGCCGCCAGGCCGCGGAAGCCGGTCTCCGTTACGTTTATCTGCAGTTTGACGGCATTGGGAACGAAGCCAACTCGCACCGCCTGGTAGGCAACCTGTTCGACGTGAAGCTCCGTGCGATTGAGAATCTGCACTCGAATGGCGTCGATATCGTGCCGGTCATCACCATCGTCAACGGGATCAACAACGAGCAAGTGGGCCATGTGATCCAGTTTGCGCTCGACAACCCGAAAAAGATCCCGTTCCTCAGCTTCCAGCCGGTGAGCTTCACCGGACGGGACGAAGAAGTGACCCCGGAGCGCCGCGCGGCGCAGCGCTACACGCTCTCGCACCTGGCGCACGACGTCAAGAACCAGGTCGGAATCGGCGAACCCACCCGCGACTGGTTCCCGATCTCGTTCATATCCACATTCTCCGATTGGGCCGATCTCGTCCATGGTCCCCAGGCGGATTGGGGCCACCTATCCTGCGGCTGCCACCCGAACTGCGGCGTCGGCATGGCCGTGATGGTGGACAAGGAAACCAAGGAAGCTGTGCCCGTCACCGCGTTTCTGAACGGCGACCGGCTGGCCAAGGATCTCGCCCGCGTCAATGACGCGGCCCGCGGCAAGTGGCTGTCGATCGCCGGCATGACGCTCGCCCTGATGCGGAACTACGATCCGTTCAAGTCGCCGACGCATTTCAAGCTCGCCGACCTGATGAAGAAATTCGACAAGACGTTCGGCGCCACCGGCCGGAACTACGGCAAGGTGAGCGGTGACACGCGCCTGAAGGACATCGAGGTCCGGCGCTCAGACCGCTGGAACTTCCTGTTCATCGCGGGCATGTGGTTCCAGGATCTGTTCAACTACGATTTCCGCCGCACCGAGCAGTGCATCATTCCGTACGCGACCCAGGAGGGCGAGATCAGCTTCTGCGCCTACAACACGGGCATTGGCTGGCGGAACATCATCGAGAAGATGCACATGACGGCGACGCTCACCAAGTGGTACGAAGACCACGGCCGGCATGAGATCTTTGCGGGCGGCAAGCACGTGAAGCTCCAGTCCAAGGATCACACGCTCAAGCTGAACGCTGATCATGTCGCGCATCGCCGCCAGACGGATCTCGACGAGATGGGGATCGCCAAGAACGCACGCGAGGAGAAGATCCGGGCGCGCGACCTGAAGCTCAAGATGCAGCAGGACGCCGAGAACGCGCGGATGGCCAAGCTCTACCGGGAAGTGGTGCTGAAAGAGAAGAAGCCGGAGGGCTTTGTTTCCATCGACAGCCTGATCGCTCCGGCTCCTGCGCAGCCCGCAAAGACCGAGGAAGTCGGCTCGTTCGGCGATTAACGGATCGCCCGGTTGGAGCCGGATGCCCAGACTTCTGTTGGCCTGTCTCGCTGCTCTTTCCGCACAAGCCGAAGTTCGCCTGATCCGGTTCGCCGATGCTGTCCCTTTCCGCATGGGGCGCGTCACCTCGAACCGGATCGTCCATCCTGGCATGGGCGCCAAACAGATCACGTTGAATCTGTCGGTGTCGAACCGTGGCGACGAGTTCTCGCCGCACGTCCACTCTTCCTCCGACGACACGATCCTGGTGCTCGAGGGTTCGGCTGAGTTGCGCCAGGGCAGGTCGCGGCGCCGGATTCCGGCGGGACAAGCGGCCTGGGTTCCATCGGGCCAGATCCACGGTACGGTCACGGCCGCGGACGGCACCGTCATGATCAGCTTTCAGACCCCGCCGGACCTTGTCCTGTACACGGGCGCGCGGGACTCGCTGCGGCCAGGCGCTGCCGCGCCGCAAGGTGTGATCACTCCGGGTGCGGTCCAGTATGTGGACTTCAGCTCGCACCAAGGACAGTTCGCCGACACCACCATCGGCGCTGCGCGCGTCAAGGTCGCGCACCACACGATCGCTCCGGGCGGGGGCATTGATGTGCGGACTCCCCCGGGATCCGAACAGGTGCTGTTTGTGTGGAAGGGATCGGTCAGCGTCAACCGCGATCTCACCGCCGTCGCGCGCGACGCGGTGTTCTCAAACGGCGGCGAGCTTCTGCGCCTGGCAAACACCGGCTCCACCGCCGCCACCGTCATCAGCGCTCACGCCCCGCCCGGGCCGGGGAATCCCTTCAGCGGGCGCTGGACCATGCAGTCCGGAAACAAGACGTTCTGGATGGAGATCTTTGATACCGCTCCTCCTACCGGCGCTCTGTTCGGAACCACCGGCGGACGGCTGGCGGAGATTCTCGAACCCACCATCCGCGGTGGCGAACTCCAGTTCCGCGTCGAACGTACGTTTGAAGGACCACAACCACGCAAGACCGTGGCGCACACCCGCGTTCGCAGTTCCGGAGACGGAATCGAAGGGTCAACCGAAGTTGCGGGCCGTTCGTTCGCGTGGAAGGGCTGGCGTACCGTGACTCTTCCGGACCGCGACGATGGACAGTGGCGGGATGCGGGGGAGGCGGTCCGCCTGTTCACGCGCGACCTGCCCGAAGGGTGGAGGATCCGTGATGGCGTGATTTCGAACACCAGCCCGAAGGCGCCCGTATTGGTATCGAGAGACTCGTATCAGAACTTCCGGCTGCACGTTGAGTACCTGCTCCCGGCGGGAGGCAATAGTGGGATCGGCCTGCGTGGACATTACGAAGTCCAACTTGCGGACGACTTCGGACAGCCGCCCGATGTGCACGGCAACGCCTCTCTGTACAGCCAGATCGCGCCACGGGTGAATGCGAGCCGGCGCGCTGGCGAGTGGCAGAGCATCGACATCACCCTGATCGGCCGCGACCTCACCGCCGTGCTGAACGGGACCACCGTGATCGACCATCAGCCGGTCCGGGGACTGACCGGGATGGTCGATAGCCCGCACGAGGAAAAACCCGGTCCCATCGCGCTTCAGGGGGACCATGGCCCGGTCGAGTTCCGGAACGTGACCGTCACGTCACTGGTCCGATAGCCCTTCCCAGGGACTGTCCTTCACAAACAGCGCGTGTGCGGCAATCGGGCGGCTGGTCCGGAAGTACTTTTGATACGCCGCGATCCAGTCGGCTGCGATCTCCTGCTGCGCGGCCGCGAGATCGATCTGGCCCCCGCACACCAGGGTCCGCAAGTGATCCTCCAGTGCGTCCTTCACACGGGAATTCCATTCCGCGTCCCGGTAGGGAAGCGGCCAAACGTTGCGGATGTCATCCTCGGCGCCTCCAAGCGCGGGACTCACGAGATAATCGATCTCGTACTCCTTGGGCCTGGGATGCGCGATTTGGTATCGCGCAAACACCTGGCGGGCAAGTGCCGCCGGGACCGTCCGGCCCTCATCCGCGGCCGGCAGGCTGCAGGCAGCCTCGCGCGAGACAACGCGGGTCGCACCCGGCGTGAGCCCTGCGTTCGGAAGGGAAGGATTCGCCGGTTGCATCCTTGATGTCAACACCAGCGCGGCAACGGCGAACAGCAAAGCCGCGGGTGCGAGCGAGCGGGCAAGGCGGAACTGCGGGTGCACGGCACGGGCCTGGGACATGCGGGCGCGGAGCAGCGCCGCGGATCCGGCGCCGGGTGGAATCAGCGGGTCAAGGCGCGAACGGTGCTCGGCGGTGAACTTCCTGATCGTTTCTTCAAGCTCAGTCCGCCGCGCACTGCACGCCTCGCATTGGGCGAGGTGCCGGTCCGCCTCCGCCTGTTGGGAGCGGCTGAGCTCTCCATCGATCCCCATCATGAGATCTGCCTGCGACAAATGAGAATCGTGTCTCATAGCGCCGCCTTTCCCGTGGCGCGGGCCAGCTTCGCGAACGAACGTTCGAGCGACAGCGCCACAGATCCGAGCGAGATCCCCAAAGCCTCAGCGATTTCGCGATAGCGGAGTCCTTCGGCGCGAAGGTAGAGGCATTGCCGGTCGATTTCGGGCAAGGCCGCCGCAACGGCGCGGATCCGGCGTCCTTCGCTTTCTCCGGCCGCCTGTTCCTCTGGACTGGCAGCGGTGTCGGCGACAACCAGCGCCTCCGGTGTGACCGCGTCGCGCGCGGAGTCCCGCATCCGGTCCGTCGCCAGGTTCCGCGCGACCCGGAAGATCCAGGCCGGAAGGCTCTGGCTCGGCCGGTCCCGGAGCAGGTGGCAATACAGGGCCAGGAAGGCCTCCTGGACGACATCCTCGCCTTCCGGCAGCGTCACGCCGAGCGAGTGAAGGTAGCGGAGAAGAGGCGCGCGGTACTCGGCGAAGAGCCGCGCGACTTCGTTTTGGACGGCGGTGGCGGGCTCGGGCGCTCGTGCTCCAATCAACCGCTCGATGGCCGGCCAGGAGATCTCAGACATGGCGCAGGACTCTATTTTGCAACGTTCGGTCCGCGTCCGGCAAGGCAGGGTTGACGCGCATCCACGGCGGAGATATCTTTGAAGCCTGGAGGTGAGCACCCGCGATGAAGCTTGTTTTATTGCTGTTCGTCAGCATGGCTTCGGTGTCCGCCCAAGTCGAAACGTCCACGAGTATTCGTGGACTGGTCACGGACACGTCTGGCGCCGCGGTTGCCGGTATGCAGGTCACGATCGCCAACACGGATACTGGCGAACAGCGCTTCGCCTCGACCGATTCATCCGGATTCTACGCCTTCCCGTCGGTGGCGCCCGGAACCTACGATGTGAGCTTCTCTTTTTCCGGCTTTAAGCGCGTGACGGTGAAGAGCCGCGTGGCGCAGGTGTCGCAGAGCGCGCAGGTTGACGTGAAACTGGAGCTTGGTGATGTGGCCGAGTCGGTCACGGTATCAGCCGCGGGCGCTGAGCTGGTGTCGACCACTACCGCCGAAGTGGCCGGCACGATCGTCAACAAGCTCGTCGACAATCTTCCGCTCAACGGCCGGAACTTCTTCGACCTCGCCGCGGTGATGCCGCATGCCTCGCCGCAGAATCTCGCGGGCGGCCTGTCATTCGCCAGCATCGCCTTCAATCGCGTGATCGGAACCGGGCAGGACAGTCCGTTGTTCCGTTCGTCCGGCGTGTTCGCAGCGGGCAATCGCGACTCGGCCACCAACGTAGCGGTCGACGGTGTGAACGTACAGTCGTCGGTTTACGGACAGACGCCGCCCCAGCAGCCCCCGTCGAGCATTCAGGAAGTAAAGATCCACGTGTCGAGTATGAACGCGGAGTTCGGCAACGGAGTCGCGGCGGTGAACGTCATCACCAAGTCCGGCGGAAATTCGATCCGCGGCGAGGTCTACGAGTACCTGCGCAACGACAAGACCGACGCCAACTACTTCTTCGCCAACCGCGGTGGACTGCGGCGGCCTCCGCTCCGCCAGAATCAGTTTGGGGGCGCGGTGGGCGGTCCCCTGATTCGCAACAAAGTGTTCTTCTTTGGCGCCTACGATGGGTTCCGTCTTCGCGTGTCCACCGAGGCCAATCAAGCCGTGCCGCCTCCGGCGCTACGCCAAGGCGACTTCTCCGGCTACCGGCCCCCGGGTCCCGGTGGCACGTTCCTCGCGACGCCGACGATCTACAATCCCTACCGTTTCGATTCGAGGACCGGGCTTCGTGAACCGTTCCCCGGCAACCGCATCCCGCTCGGAGCGACAACGCTGTGCGCTCCCAAGCCTGCGTGCGTGGACCCGGTCACGCTCAAATTCCTGCAACGCTGGGTCGCGGCGCCGAACACCGTGATCAACGGGATCGACGTGCTGCAAGGGCTTGAGAGGACCTTCGTGCGCCAGGACCAGGGGGTTGGCCGCATCGACTGGAACCGCGGTGAAAAGTCGCGCGTGTATGGCCGCTTCACCAACTCGGTGTCGCCGTCGTATCCGCAGCGGCTGCAATCGCTGCAGGGCGAATGAAGTGAGCCCCTGGCGTGAGACACGCAGTTAAGACACTGTTCGCCGCCGACTGAAAATCCATTGTACGGCGGCTGGTTCTGGCTGCAAGATGGCGGTCATGGAAGACCGCGGATTTTTTCTTACCTTGCAAGCCATTCGCAGGCAGCTGGCAGCGATGCCCAACGACCTGTA
>VFZX01000210.1 GCA_016871015.1 Acidobacteriota bacterium
TGCTGCATCCGCAGTTCGATCAACTCCTCACGCGTGCCCTCCTCCATGGCGGCCGGACTGTGGTGGGGGGCACGGCTCCGCTCTTGCAGGCCATCCCAGCCCTCCACACGGAACCGGTCCACCAGCGTATACCCGGTCTGCCTCGATATCCCGTGTTTCCGGCACAATTCTGAAAATGACAGGTCGTTTGCCTGCCAATCTTCGATAAACTCGACCTTGCTGTCCATGCGGCTCACCTCTCGCCAGGGCATCCCCCAGCTTAACCGCTGTCCCCCGGTTACCCTTCGTTTGTGTCAACCGCCCACCGGCACACTTGTCAAGGATGTCTCCGGTTCGCACACCTTGTACTTGCCGCTGGCGTGGTACTTGTTCGCCGTTTCGAGCAAGCGTTTCTTGGCTTCGGGGCTATCTCCCGAGCAGGCTGCAAGGAAGGCAAGCCCAAGAGCCGCCGTTACAAGGTACAAGTGTTTCCGATTCATTTTGGATTTCCCTCTTCGCGGGTACTCCTTCACTTCATCATATGTGAAGCGCGGATTCAATCGGACCACCGGCACAGTCCAGATGGCCGGGAAGTACCGTTACGGCTTCCAAGCCAACGTCAGCAACCGGACGCTGATGTTGGTCTTCTTCGGCCGGACTTGCACTTTGCTGAACTCTTCGGAAGCCGGGTCCGGTCCCTGTTTTACCGCCTCGAACTCCTGCTGCATCTGAGCTTCGATTTCGGCCTTGTCTGCCTTCAGACGCTCGACGCTCTCTTCATGGCGGTCCACGTCCTGGCCTTCCCGGACCGTACGGCCGATGGCTCGCGCACCCTGGGTGATCCCGGAGAGCTTCCGCCCACCCCCCAGGATTGCGCCCAATACGTTCACTCCGATGGAGAGAGCACTCTCGAGCTTGCTGCTGCGCGACTGCTGCTTCTCTTTTTCGAGCGTCTGTTCCGCCTTGAAGATCTTGTCGTCGATCGCGCCGATCTTGGACGCGTAGCGCTGCCGCACGGCCTCGACATCGGTGTCGCGCCGCTCATGGGACAACTGCTGCATCCGGATGCGGAAGTCGCGCTCGGATTCCCCCGCTTCCGAGGTGACGTTCTGCGAGGCGCAGTAGAACAGCTCGTAGGTCTGATTGGCGAACAGCCAGTTGGCAAAGTCCTTGGACCAAAGCTTGTAGTTCTTGGCCTGAGCCGCCGGAGCGGGGAGTTCCGCGAACCCCGCTCCTTCGACTGGTTCCATCTCGAGGTCGGCGGCCTCGCAATCGGCCTCCGCGGCTTCCTCCCAGTTGACCGGAATCGCGCCGTCGAGGAACGGGGCGGCGAAGGCTACCTCCCGGGTCTCGTCAACGCCGGCCTTGGTATCCACGAACCGGACCGTGGCCGCGCCGAACAACACCGGTTCATAGACCAGGCCAGACAATGTACCGCGCGCTGGAATGAACTTGTCCTCGACTCCGGGAGGCAGCACCGGCCGGGCCGCGGCGCGGTTCAGGACGGGCTTTGCGGTGGACGGCGCAGCGGGTTGCGCGGCCTTTTTCCCATCCATTAGCAGCTTGATCTGCTGCCGGGTCATCGGACCCCGCAAGTAGGACAGGCACCACCGGGTCTCGAAGATCTCCGGACCGTTGTCGTGGACGTTGTTGATCAGGAACACGCGCGACCCGAGTCCGGACAGCACGCGGTCCATTTCGTCGCGGTCGAAGCGGCCGCCCGAAGTCGCGGCGGCGCCTTCCAATCCGTCGAGGACGCGCTGCTTGTCGCGGTCGGTTTGCAGACGCCCGATGAACCAGGTTCCGCAGTTGGCAAGTCCCTTGTAGTCGAGGTCGACCGGATTCTGCGTCGCCAGCAGGATCCCCAGGCCGAAAGCACGCGACTGCTTGAGCAGGGTGAGCAGCGGCTTCTTGCTCGGCGGATTCGCGACGGGCGGAAAATAGCCGAAGATCTCGTCCATGTACAGAAGCGCGCGCAGGCTGGTAGTGCCCGGCTGGGTGCGGATCCAGCTCAACGTCTGGTTGAGCAGCAGCGAGACAAAGAACATCCGCTCGGTGTCGCTCAGGTGGGCGATCGAGAAGATCGAGATGCGGGGCTTGCCCTGCGCCGTGTAGAGGAGCGATCCCACATCGAGCGGGTCGCCTTCGAGCCACACTTCGAATCCCGGCGAGGCGAGGAGGTTGTTCAGCGCCATCGCGAGCTTGAACCGCTCCTTCGACGGGTAGAAGGACTCGAGGTCCAGCACCCCGATCCGCGCGAAGGGCGGCGTCTGGATCTGCTGGATCATCGCGCCCAGATCAACATCCTTTCCATCGCGCCAGGCGGTGTCGAGGATCGAGGACACCAGGATGTGCTCGCGGCTCTGGAGCGGGTCGATGTCGATCCCCACCAGCGAGAGCAGCGCCGTGGCAGTGGCCGCCACGCGGTCGCGGAACTGCTCGCGGTCATTGATGATGGCTTCGCCAGGCGCGCCGAACGACTTGAGGATCGACACTGGGACCCCAGCGGTTGATCCCGGTGTGTAGATGGTGAAGTCCGCCGAGTCGCGCAGGCGCTGGATGCGCGCGCCGTCCTGGCCCCACTGGGCGAGTCCGCCGGTCCAGGTCTTGGCCTGTTGGGCCGGATAGTCCTTGGCGGGGATCCCCTTGCGGGCTCCATCTTCGAGGTTCACCCATGGAGCGAACTCCTCGGGGCTGAGGTTCGGGAAGGTGAGCAGCAGGTTCGACAGGTCGCCCTTGGGATCAATCACCAGCGCGGGGATGTTGTCGATGGCGGCTTCTTCGAGCAGGCCAATGCACAGGCCGGTCTTGCCGCTGCCGGTCATGCCGACGCAGACGCCGTGCGTGACCATGTCCTTGGAGTCGTACAGGACCATCTCTTCGGTCCGCTTGCGTGTGTTCAGGTCGTAGACTTTGCCCAGGTAGAAGACGCCGAGCTTTTCGAAATCCGCAGTTGAGGCCATCTGAGACATTATCGCCACAAAGAGCGCCACCGGCTAAACGCTGCCAGGCGGTCGCCCCTCCCGGATTGATAAGATACCTGCAAGGTCTCGAACCTCATGAGGATCCTTCTGCTCTCCGCCACCTTGTCGACCGCGTTCGGCCAACTGTCTGTTCTTCCTCCTTCCGCGGAACTCCGCACGCCGGAGTCGCGCCAGCAGTTCCTTGCCGGGGCGGCGCTGCAGGGCCAGCAGGAAGACTGGACCCGGCGCGCTCTCTGGACGTCGTCGAATCCGGCCGTGGCCAAGGTGGATCCCTCGGGGTTGGTGACGCCGGTTTCCGATGGCGAAGCGGTTATCTCGGCGAAGGCGAACAATCAGACCGCCACCGCGCGCGTGACCGTCAAGAACTCCAAGACGCCGTTTGAGTGGTCGTTCCGCAACCACGTCATCCCGGTGTTGACCAAGATGGGCTGCAACCAGGGCGCCTGCCACGGAGCGCTCGCTGGCAAGAACGGATTCAAGCTGACGCTGCGCGGCTATGATCCGGACGCCGACCACGCGACGCTGACCCGGCAGTCGTCCGGGCGCCGGATCTCGCTGGCTGAACCCGCGTCGTCACTGGTCCTTCAGAAGGCGACGTTCGCCATGCCGCATGGCGGAGGACGGCGCTTCACCACTGATTCGCTTGAATACCGTGTGATTGGCGAGTGGATCGCCGCCGGAGCGCCTCCACCCGCGGCGAATGACCCCGACGTCGCCGGACTCGAAGTCTTCCCCGCCAAGGCGATCCTCAAGCCCTCGGCCGAACAGCAGCTTGTGGTCCGTGCGCGGTACACCGATGGCCGGGTCGAGGACGTGAGCCGCTGGGTGAAGTACACGTCGTCGAATGAGGGCGTGGCCACGGTGGATGATGCCGGCCGGGTGAAGACCACCGGACACGGCGAAACGGCGGTGACGCTCTACTACCAGAGCAAGGTGCTCTACGCGCGGATCACGGTGCCGTTCGCCAACCAGGTGGCTCCGGACGCCTACACACAGTTCAAGTCCAACAACTTTGTCGACACGCTGGCACTGGCCAAGTGGAAGTCGCTAAACCTGGCGCCATCGAAGCCCGCTTCCGATGCGAGCTTCCTGCGCCGCGCCTACCTGGACTCGATCGGCGTGCTGCCGACGCCCGAAGAGGTCGAGGAGTTCCTCGCGGACAAGTCAGCGGACAAGCGGGCGAAGCTGGTCGACCGGCTGCTGGAACGCGACGAGTTCGCCGACTACTGGGCCTACAAGTGGTCCGACCTATTGCTGGTCTCGTCACGGAAGCTGCGGACCAATTCCATGTGGGCCTTCTACAACTGGATCCGCGATGGCGTCAAGTCGAACAAGCCCTGGGACCAGTTCGCCCGCGAGATCTTCACGAGCTCCGGGTCGACGCGCGAGAACGGCGCGCTGAACTACTTCGTGTTGCACAAGGATCCGGTGACGCTATCGGAGAACGTTACCCAGGCCTTCCTCGGGCAGCGCCTCACGTGCGCCCGCTGCCACAACCATCCGCTCGAGAAGTGGACCCAAAAGCAGTACTACCAGTTCGCGAACCTGTTCTCACGAGTCGGCATCAAGAACGGCGACCGCGCCGGCGAGACCGTGATCTTCGCGCGGACCTCGGGCGACATCAACCATCCGCGTCTGCTGCGTCCGCTCGATCCCACACCGCTCGATGGCACCGCGATGCCGCTCGATTCGGCCGATGACCGCCGTGCGCACTTCGCCAAGTGGCTAACGAGTCCCGATAACGACTTCTTCGCCCGCAACGTGGTGAACCGCGTGTGGGGCAACTTCTTCGGCCGCGGGCTCGTGCATCCGATTGATGACGTGCGCGCGACTAATCCGGCCTCGAACGAAGAGCTGTTCGCCGCCGTCACGCGCGATTTCGTCAAGGGTGGGTTCAACATCAAGCGGCTGGTGCGCACGATCATGAACTCCTCCGTGTACCAGCTCTCCTCCGACGCCAATGCGACGAATCAGAACGACGGAGTGTTCTACTCGCGCTACATCGTCAAGCGGCTGCCGGGAGAAGTGATTCTGGACGCGATGTCGCAGGTGACAGGCGTGTCATCGGCGTTCGGCGGATACCCGGCGGGGACGCGCGCGATGCAGCTTCCCGACGTGCGCGTGCAGTCTCAGTTCCTGTCTGTGTTCGGGCGGCCCGAGCGGGTGATTTGTGACGCCGCCGAGCGTTCGCAGGATCCGTCGATCGCGCAGGCACTCCACGTGATCAACGGCGATACGCTGAACAAGAAGCTGAGCGATCCGAACGGGTACGTGAACCTCTTCCAGCGGATCGGGCTGTCCGATGCGCGGGTAGTCGAGCAGATTTACCTGGCCGCCTATAGCCGGTATCCCACCGCGGAGGAGAAGGCGTCGATCATGGCTGAGCTGGCCAAGTCGCGGCAGGGCGCGGCATCGCCCGAAGCGGCGAAGGAATCGCGCAAGCAGGCCATGGAGGACATGGTCTGGTCACTGCTGACGGCCAAAGAGTTCCTGTTCAATCACTGAGCGTCACGCTTTGGGGTGGGCCCGGTCATAGACGGCCATCAGGTCCTCAAGCGCTACCTGCGTGTATTTCTGCGTAGTGGACAGCCGCGCGTGTCCCAACAGCTCCTGAATGGACCGCAGGTCCGCTCCGTCGCTCAACAGGTGCGTCGCGAAGGCATGCCGCAACGAGTGGGGATGAAGCGAGGAGTCGCCGGATATGGCGATCGAGTACAGCTTGACGATCGAGCGGACCGCGGTGTCGCTCAACCGGCGGCCCGACTTGTTCAGGAACACCGCCTGGACCCCGGCGGCCGGTTCGCGCGACGGCAGGTAGGCCCGCAGGGCATCGGCGGCTTTGGTCCCGAACGGCACTTGCCGCTCCTTTTTCCCCTTGCCGCGGACGCGCACCCAGCGGGCGTCCATGTCGACATCTTCGAGGTCGAGGCCGCACAGCTCACTGACCCGCAGTCCACAGCCGTAGAGGAGCTCGAAGACCGCCAGGTCGCGCACGGGGATCGTCCGTTTGAGGTCCGCCGTGGCGATGGCGTCAATCAGGTTGTTCGTCTGCTCGGCCGAGGGGACCTCGGGGAGCTTCTTGGGGATCTTCGGTGTCCGCAGCATCTTGGCGACATTGAGCGGGACCCGCCCCTCGCGCACCAGGTACTTGAAGAAGCTACGGACCGCCGAGAGCTTGCGCCGGAGCGTTACCGCCTGCAGCTTCTGCTTGTGAAGGAACCCGAGCCACTCGCGCAACGCCAGATGCGTGATCTCGCCGGGCGGGGGCGGCTGGCCGCCGGGAGGCGTGAAGTAGTCGAGGAACTGTTCGAGATCGAGCCCGTAGTTTCGCAGAGTATGGGGCGACACGTTCTCCCGGCGCAACGAGTCCAGGAACTCGCGGATGCGGGTTTCGAGATCAGACATAGGACTCGATCGCAGCCAGCGCCCGGCGGCAGACTTCGGCGTGGCGCGCCTTCTTATCGTGTTTCAGCCGCGCGCGGGATTCTTCATCCAACTGCGGCAACAGGTCGAACGTGATGTTGGCTGGCTGGTAGTGTTTGGGATCGGCACCCGAGATGTAGGCGCACAGGGATCCGAGCGCCGTGCCGCGGGGAGGAGCAACTGGCGTCTGCCCAATCGCCATCCGGGCCGCGTGGCGTCCGGCGAGGAGGCCCGTGGCGATCGACTCAACGTAGCCCTCGATCCCGGCGATCTGGCCGGCGAATAACACGCGGGGATCGCTACGCAGGCACAGCGTGGGATCCAGCAGTGCCGGCGCGTTGATGTAGGTGTTGCGGTGGATCTGGCCGAAGCGCAGGAACTCGGCGTTCTCGAGCCCGGGGATCATCCGGAGGATCCGCGCCTGCTCCCCGTACTTGAGGTAGTTCTGGAATCCGACCAGGTTGTAGCTCGAAGACCGCAGATTCTCCTGCCGCAACTGGACTGCGGCCCAGGGCCACCGGCCGGTGCGAGGATCCACCAGTCCCGCGGGCTTCAGGGGACCGAACCGCAGCGTGTCGCGGCCCCGGCGCGCAAGCTCCTCCACCGGGAGGCAAGCCTCAAAGTAGGGGATGTCGTCCGGGATGTGGGGTGTGTGGCGCTGCGCTTCGAGCAGGGCGTCGATGAACCGCTCGTACTGTTCGCGGTTGAAAGGGCAGTTCACGTAGTCGTCTGTGCCGTCCATCGACTTACCCCAGCGGGAGGCGCGGAACGCAATGGACATGTCGACCGTGCTCGCGTCGACGATCGGACTGATGCTGTCGTAAAAATAGAGCCGGCCGGAGCCCGTAATCCGCGCGACCTCGGCGGCCAACGCATCTGATGTGAGCGGACCCGACGCGATGATCACGATCCCCTCTTCCGGCAGCCGGGTCACTTCCTCGCGCCGGATCTCGATGCCCGGGAGGCGGTCCAATGCCGCGGTGACCTCAGCGGCGAACACGTCGCGGTCGACAGTCAGCGCGTGTCCACCGGGGACCCGGGCGGTGGCGGCCGCCCGCAGCAGGAGCGAGTCCATCCGGCGCAGTTCCTCCTTGAGCAGCCAGGGCGCGGTGTCCGGTGATTCGCTTTTTAACGAATTGCTGCATACCAATTCGGCCATCCGGTCCGTCTGATGAGCTGGGGTGGTGCGCACCGGCCGCATTTCGTGGAGGACCGCGGGTAAACCCGCGCGCGCGATCTGCCAGGCGGCCTCCGATCCCGCGAGTCCGCCGCCGATGATGGTGATGGGCCTCAAAGTCCCATTTTAAGGATGTTATGCTGAGCACTGTGCGAAACCTTTGCCTGTGGGCCTTGATTCCGGTAGCCCTGGCCGCCGCTCAACCGGAGCCGAAACTGCTGGACATTCTGGCGGAGGAGCTGGACCGGAACTTCGCCGTCCTCAAGGATAAGGCGGATCCGAAGGCGTACTACATTGCCTATGAGGTGGTCGAGCAGCAGAACGAGTCTGTTTCGGCGTCGTTCGGCGTGGTGACCTCGCGGGGATTTCCGCGGCACGGGCGGACGCTCGACGTCACGGTCCGCGTGGGCGACCGCAAGCTCGACAACTACCACACCATCGCCGGGCAGTTCGCGCAGTTCACCGCCGGGATCCCGCTGCCGATTGAAGATGATCCCAAGGCGATCAAGCTGCGGTTGTGGCAGGAGACGGACCGCTGCTACCGCCTGGCCGCCCAGCGCCTGATCAACATCAGGACGAACAAGGAAGTCAAGGTGGCGGACAAGGAGGTTTCGGACGATTTTTCGAACGAGGATCCGTCCACGCACGTCGAGCCTCCGGCGATGGTTTCGTTCGCGGGAGCCGAATGGACAGAGCGGGTGAAGAAGCTGTCCGCACGGTTCGCGAAGTATCCGCGCATCCACTCCTCGGGCGTGACGGTGGCGTTTTCGAACGAAGTGAAGTACTTCGTCAACACCGAAGGCGCGCGTCTGGCGCACGGGCGTCCGTTCTCGCGGGTCAGCGTCTCGGCGGCCGGAAAAGCGCGGGACGGCATGGATCTATCGACCTTCGATGCATTCACCGCGGCCGATCCGAAGAAGCTGCCCAAGGATGGCGAGATCGGCAAGGTAGTGCAGCGCGTGGCCGATGATCTGATCGGGCTGCTGGATGCGCCGGTGGTTGAGTCGTTCGTCGGGCCGGCGATCCTGTCGGGCCGCGCGGCGGGTGTGTTCTTCCACGAGATTTTCGGACACCGGGTGGAGGGCCACCGCCTGAAGGACGAGTCCGATGGCCAGACGTTTGCCAAATCGGTGGGCCAGCCCGTGCTGCCGGAGTTCCTGTCGGTAACATTCGACCCCACGCTCAAGCGGGTGGGCGACGAGGACCTGAACGGGTGGTACCTGTACGACGACGAAGGCGTCAAGGGACGGAAGCTGCGGCTGGTGGACAACGGAATCCTGCGCACGTTCCTGATGTCGCGCACGCCGATCCCTGGCTTCCCCACGTCGAACGGACATGGGCGGCGCGAGCCGGGCGCCGAGGTTGTGGCGCGGCAGTCCAATCTGATCGTCGAGGCGAGCCGCACGGTTTCGGACAAAAAGCTCAAGCAGATGCTCATCGAGGAGGTGAAGCGGCAGAACAAACCCTATGGCTTCTACTTCCAGGAAATCACCGGCGGATTCACAAACACTGGCCGGCGCGGCATTCAGGCGTTCAAGGTGATCCCGCTGGTGGTGTACCGGATCTATCCGGACGGGAACGAAGAACTGGTCCGCGGCGCCGACATCGTGGGGACGCCGCTGGCGAGCTTCGCCAAGATCATCGCCGCAACTGAGAAACACGAGGTGTTCAACGGATACTGCGGCGCGGAATCGGGCAGCGTACCGGTGTCGGCTGTTGCGCCCGCGATCCTGGTGCGGGAGATCGAGATCCAGAAAAAGGAAAGCTCGCGCGATCTCCCACCGCTGTTGACGCCGCCGATGAACCCGGCCTCCGGAGGCGGACTGTGAAGCGCGCGGCTCTGGCGTTGTTCGTGGTGGCGGCCCTGTGTCCGGCGCAGGAGCAGGATGTGCTGATGCGCGCCATGCGCGACGAGTTGGCGCGGGCCGTCACGCTCCGGCTTCCGAACTCGCCCGCGCCCTACTACATCGAGTATGGGATGGACGACGTCGACACGTTCCACGTCTCGGCCACGCTTGGAGCGCTGATCAACCGCGGCGACAACAAGATCCGAGCGCCGCGGGTGAACGTGCGCGTCGGGGATGCCCGGTTCGACAACACCAACTACATCTTCTCCGACTTCTTCGGGCGGGGGGGCGGATCGCGCATGCCTCACGAGGACAGCTACGACGTGTCGCGCCACTACTTCTGGCTGAGCACGGACCGTGTGTTCAAAGGCGCGGTGCAGGCGGTAGCGCGCAAGCAGTCGGCATTGAGGAACATCACGCAGACCGAGAAGCTGAACGATTTCGCCAAGGCCGAGCCGTTGAAGCTGGACTTGGGGAAGTCGCGCCCGGCAGCGCAGCGCGAAGCCTGGACCGCGACGGCCAAGCGTCTCTCGGCGGTGTTCAACGAATATCCGCGGCTGACGAACTCGGTGGTCGAGATTGATTCCGGGTTTGGCACCAGCTACCTGGTGAACAACGAAGGGACCGAGATCCGCTATCCGGATGATCTGGTCACGGTCCGGGTGCGCGCGTCCGCACAGGCCAAGGACGGCATGCTGCTTCATGACGGGCTCTCGTTCCACGCGCGGGCCGTGGGATCGATGCCCAGTGAGGAAGTCATGCGCGCCGGGATCCATGAGATGGCGAAGAATCTCACCGCGTCGCTCGACGCACCGCTGGGTGAGGATTATTCGGGGCCGGTGCTGGTGGAGGGCGCGGCGGCGCCGCAACTGTTCGCGCAGGTGATCGGCAACAATCTGACGCTGACCCGCAAGCCGGTCTCGGAGCCCGGCCGGACTTTTCCGTTCCCGGTGAGCGATCTCGAAGGGCGGCTGGGATCGCGGATCCTGCCGGAGTGGATCGACGTGGTCGACGATCCGACGCTCGAATCGTACAAGGGCGCGGAATTGCTGGGCTACTATCCGGTAGACATGGAGGGCGTCAAGCCGGTTCCTGTCACCGCTATCGAAGCGGGCAAGGTGAAGAGCTACATGCTCACGCGGCAGCCGGTCCGGGGCTTTGAGGGATCCAATGGCCGGGCGCGGCTGCCCGGAGCGTTCGGCGCGAAGATGGCGCTGTTCTCAAACCTGTTCGTCAAGGCGAAAGAGACTTCGCCCGACGCGGATCTCAAGAAGAAGCTGATCGATCTGGTGAACCAGCGGGGCAAGCCCTATGGGGTCCTGCTGCGGAAGCTTGATTTTCCGACCACGAGCACGAGTGAGGAGATCCAGCGGCTGTCGGTGGCGGCATCGCAGAGGGGTGGCGGCAAGGTGGTGTCAAGCCCGGTGCTTGCCTACCGGGTGTATCCGGACGGGCGGGAGGAGCTGATCCGGGGCATGCGGTTCCGGGGCCTGAATGTCCGGTCGTTCCGCGACATCATCGCGGCGGGGAGCGGCGAGCAGATGTTCAGCTATGTCGGCACGGGACTGACTCTGCCGGGGTTGAACAGCGGCGGCTACGTGGCGGGCCACACGGTGGTGGCGCCGGCGGTGTTGTTTGAGGATCTGGAACTTGAAAAGCGGGAAGAGGATTTCCAGAAGCTTCCGCTGGTCCCGTCGCCGGTGATGGTCAGCGCGCGGTAAGCTGCATCTTCAACTGGCTGGCGGGAATGACTTCGGCCTAGGGAGCACGGACGGCCCAGAAGAGCGTCGTAGCGTTCGCTGCCCTTCTCGCAGTTGGCTTCATGCTCCCTTTGGCGGCGCTTCAGAACCCCGGCCATTTCGCTCTTCGGAGGTTCACACTTGCGCTCGAGGCGCGGCGGAAGCGCGAACTCGTATGCGGGGCGTACATCGAACGAGTCCGCGCCCAAGTCAAAGATCTTCCAGCGGTTGATGCCCTGCCCGGCCGCCTCACACTCCGTTCGCAGGCGGTCAATCAGAGTGATTCGGCGCTTGGCCCACGCCCAATCCGCTGCGGCTTGGTCGCCCCACTGCCGCACGGAGTTCGCCTCGGCGAACGCGCCTGCCAACGTGGGAGATATCAGGGTAAGCATCGTGAGAAGCAGCCCGCTGAGTAGATCCAGGCCGGCGCCGCTCCGTGCAATGAAGATGAGCGGAAGGGCCGTGGCGATCCAAGCGCCAGATAGACACAGACCTTGAGCAGGCCCAGCGCGGTGAGTAGAAGACCAGGGTGATCAGCATGCCGAAGGCGGCGGCAAAGAATTGGCCCCGGGGCGAACACCTTAGGTTCCAACCAGCGCGCCGAGCAGACATTCGGTCGCCAGCAAGGCCCAACGGGCGGCGCGTAGGTTCCTCAACAGCCGCCAGGCGCTCGCCTCACTCGTCTCGCGGCGTTCCGGAGTGGATCGCATGGAGTGGAGGCGCGCTCAAGTGCGTCCGCAACTCTCGGTCGAAGGCTATGATTTGCCAGCAGGCTATACTTGAAACTGAAGGAGTACGGTTCAAGGTGTTCGTTCGTCGGTTCCTGCGAATGGCGGGACACATCCAGCTTCTCCCCGCCCTCGAAAGCGGCGAAGAGACGCTGATCGGAGGGCAGGCGGTCATGGAAGGCGTCATGATGCGCGCCCCGCACAGCTATTGCATCGCCGTGCGCAAGCCCGGCGGCGAGGTTGTGACGGAAAGCAAGACCCTCGCGAAGGTGTCGGAGAAGTACCCGGTCTTCCGATACCCCATCCTGCGCGGACTCGGCACGCTCGGCCAGGCGATGTCGCTTGGATTCAAGTCCTTGCAGTTTTCCGCCAACGTCGCGATCGAAGCCGAGCAGGAAGCGGAAGCCGCGAAGAACCCCGGCCAAGCCGCGGCGCCAAAGAAGAAGGAAGTGTTCAACAACTGGGTGATGGGCATCCAGCTTGCCTTTTCGCTGCTGTTCTTCATCGGCGCCTACAAGCTGCTGCCGCTGTGGCTGACATCGAAGGCCGCCGAGGCGGTCCCCGCGGTCCAGGGAAACATCGCCTTCAACCTGGTGGACGGGGTGATCCGCATCGCGATCTTCATCACCTTCCTGTGGGCGCTGTCCCAATGGAAGGACATCCGCCGGACCTTCGAGTACCACGGCGGCGAGCACCGCGTGGTGTTCAATTACGAGAGCGGAAAGCCGGTGACCGTTCCGAACGCGCAGTCGTTTGTGACCTTCCATCCGCGCTGCGGGACCAGCTTCCTGATCACGGTGATGATCATCTCGATGCTGATCTATACGATCGTTCCGGCCCCGACTTTCGCCGCGAAGTTCGCCAGCAGGATCGTCCTGCTCCCCTTGATCGCGGGGTTGAGCTACGAGGCGATCCGCTATGCCGCGCGCAAGCGGGGCAGCTTGTTGGCGATCCTCACGGCGCCCGGACTCTGGCTCCAGCGCATCACCACCCAGCAGCCTTCCGACAGCCAGACCGAAACCGCCATCATTGCCCTCAACGGCGCCATGGAGCTGGAACGCCAACAGGGCGGCCACGCCGTGATCGCCTAAATCCACGCCGCCATGCAATACCGGGACAAGCTCGACGAACTCGAAAAGCGCTTTGAGGATCTAACCTCGCAAATGGCGGATCCGGAGGTGATCAACAATCCGGACACCTATCGCAAGACCGCCAAGACTCACAACGACATGAGCGAGGCGGTGGGCAAGTACCGGGAATGGAAGAAGGTGGAGGCTGACCTGGAAGGCGCGCGGTCGATGCTCCAGGAGACCGATGCGGATCTCCGCGCCATGGCTGAATCCGACGTCGCGGCGCTCGGGCCACGGCTCGAAAGCCTGGAACAAGAGCTGAAGGTCCTATTGTTGCCGAAGGATCCGAACGATGATAAGAACGTAGTCCTCGAAATCCGCGCCGGCACCGGTGGAGACGAAGCGACCCTGTTCGCCGCCGAGATCTTCCGCATGTACTGCCGTTGGGCGGAGACCGGAGGCTACAAAGTCGAAGTCACGTCGGAGAGTGAGTCGGCTGTGGGTGGTCTCAAGGAAGTGATCGCACTGGTCAGCGGCGACAAAGTGTACAGCAGATTAAAGTACGAAGGCGGGGTCCACCGGGTGCAACGGGTTCCGGCGACGGAGACGCAGGGGCGGATCCATACCTCGGCGATTACGGTGGCGGTGCTGCCGGAAGCCGACGACGTGGACATCAAGATCGACCCCAAGGACATCCGGGTGGACACGTTCTGTTCCTCGGGTCCGGGCGGGCAGTCGGTGAACACGACGTATTCCGCGGTGCGGATCACGCATCTGCCGACCAACACCGTGGTGTCCTGCCAGGACGAGAAGTCGCAGATCAAGAACCGGGCCAAGGCGGAACGCGTGCTGCGCGCGCGGTTGTACGAACTCGAGATGGAAAAGCGGAATGCCGAGATTGGCGCCGAAAGGCGTTCGATGGTTGGCAGCGGCGACCGCAGCGAGAAGATCCGCACGTACAACTTCCCCCAGAACCGGGTGACGGACCACCGCATCGGACTCACACTGCACCAGTTGGATCTGATCATGGACGGCAGGATCGGACCCCTGATTGACGGGCTGACGACGTACTACAACGCCGAAAAGCTCAAGAATCAGGACAATGGCACGGTTCACTAACCACCGGAAGCAGTTCTACATCGTTTGCGTTCTTCTTGGCCTGGTGCTATTCAGCATGTGGGCGTGGCCGGTCCGGAAGCGGGCGTGGCTGGGCGAGAATGATTTCCTGCAGCTCTACGCGGGCGGGAGGCTGGTGGGGACACCCGAGCTTTACGACTACAAGGCGCATGAGCGGATCCACATGGAGGTCACGGAGCAACACACCTACTATCCGTCGATCTATTTCACGCGGCTGCCCTATTATGCTTTGTTGTTGAGTCCATTGGCGAAGCTGCC
>VFZX01000211.1 GCA_016871015.1 Acidobacteriota bacterium
CTGCTCCCCGTCTGCCTCGCCGCCGCCGAAGACTTTGAGTTCTTCGAAAAGAAAGTGCGCCCGGTGCTCGCTTCGCGCTGCTACGCCTGCCACAGCACGAAGGCCAAACCCGTCCAGGGCGATTTCTACGCTGACTCGAAAGACGGCGTGCGCCGCGGCGGAAAGTCCGGGGTCCCTGCCGTGATCCCCGGAAATCCCGCGGACAGCCTCCTCCTCAAGGCGATCCGCGGCCAGCACCGGGACCTCAAAATGCCCCCAGGCCCGCCTCTGCCGGAAGATCAGATCGCGGCGATTGAGGAATGGGTGAAGATGGGCGCACCCGACCCGCGGACCGGCGCGGCTCCGGTCCCGGTTCCAGCCTCTTCCTACGATTGGACCAAAGAGAAACAGCATTGGGCCTATCAGCCAGTCAAAGACTCCACAGCGCCCGCCTCTTCCGATCCTGCTTGGGACACCACCGCCATTGACCGCTTCATCAAAGCCCGGCTCGACTCGAACAAGCTAGCACCACTCCCGCGCGCCAGCCGCCAGGCGCTGATCCGCAGGCTCACCTACGATCTCACCGGACTTCCTCCCACACCCTCCCAGGTCCGCGCGTTTCTCGCCGACACTTCATCCCAGGCCTTGGCCAAAGCGGTGGACAAGCTGCTCGAATCGCCGCAGTACGGAGAGCACTGGGGCCGCCACTGGCTGGACCTAGTCCGCTATGCCGACACCGCGGGCGACGCCTCCGACTTCCCGATCCCGGAGATGTACCGCTTCCGCAACTACGTCATCCGCTCCTTCAACACGGACAAGCCGTACGATCAGTTCCTGCGGGAACAGATCGCGGGCGATCTGCTGCCGGCATCCAACGATGAAGACCGCCGCGACAAGCTGGTCGCAACATCCTACCTGGCCAGTTCGCGCCGGTTCGGCCAGTCGATGGGCGAGTTCCATCTGACGATCGACGATACGATCGACAACCTCGGCCGGGTCACCCTCGGGCTGACGCTTGGATGCGCGCGCTGCCACGACCATAAGTTTGATCCGGTTCCGGCGAAGGACTACTACGCTCTCGCAGGGATCTTCCAAAGCAGCAACTACTCCCACGCCGGACTCGAACACAATCAATACCTCGAACATCTGATCGCACTCGATCCCAAGGATGCCGCCCGCCTCGGCCGCGCCCAGGAGCGCATGGTGGCTCTCCACGCCATCGTCAAGAAGGGCGGCGGACCCGATCCCAATGCGACATCCGATCAACGGCTCAAGTACCTGGAATCGTCGGTCGAGCTGAATCAGCTTCGCGAGAGCTTCCCCACAGTTCCCGCCGCGTTCGGCGTCACCGACGGCAAGCCGCGCAACGCGTTCCTGCTGGCCAAGGGCGAGCCCGACCTCAAAGGACCTGAAGTCCCGCGCGGATTCCTGTCGGTGCTTGGAGGACAGCAAGTCCCCGCGGATCACAAGGGCAGCGGACGCGAACTGCTGGCCTCCTGGATCACCAACCCGGCCAATCCACTGACCGCCCGCGTGATCGTGAACCGCGTATGGCAATGGCATTTTGGCCGTGGACTCGTCAACACGCCCAACGATTTCGGCAAGCGCGGTGACGCGCCTTCACATCCCGAGCTTTTGGACTACCTCGCCGCGCGCTTTGTCGAGGATGGATGGTCGATGAAGAAACTCCACCGCCGCATCCTCCTGACCCGCGCCTGGCAAACCGCCGCCGGAGAGAATGCCACCAACCTCGGCAAGGATCCCGCCAATCAGTTCTACTGGCGTTTCAACCGCCGGCGGCTGACCGCCGAGGAACTCCGCGACACGATGCTCGCCGCCAGCGGGCAACTGGATTCCACACCCGGCGGCCCCCATCCGTTCCCGCCACGCGGCAGCTACCGCTTCACCCAGCACCGGCCCTTCGTCGCCGACATGGCCATGTACGACACCAGGCGGCGGAGCGTGTACCTCGTCCAGCAACGCTTCCGGCGCCATCCCTACCTGGAGCTTTTCGACGGGCCGGATCCCAACAATGCGACCGCTGTCCGCGGGGGCGATCCCACCGCGCCACAGTCGCTGTATTTCATGAACAGCGATTTCGTCCATCAGCAGGGAGATGCGCTCGCGGTCCGCGTCGGCCTGGCACACCCGGACACCAACGGCCGTGTCAACGCCGCATATCAACTGCTGTTCGCGCGCCCCACGAAACCCGCGGAACTGAGCCAGGCCGCGCGGTTCCTTGCCGCCGCACAGCCGGCGTCCGGAAGCGAAGAGCCAGCGCGGGCCGCCCTGGCCAGCCTGATGCGCGTCCTGCTCGCCAGCAACGAGTTCTTTTACGTAGACTGAGGAGAGCGCCATGATGCACCGTAGGCAAATGATCCGTTCACTCACCGCAGGATCCACGATGCTGCCCGCGATCGTGACTGACCTGCTGGCGGCCACGCAGGATCCACTGGCGCCGCGCGCTCCACATTTCACGGGGAAGGCCAAGCGCGTCATATTCCTGTTCATGACCGGTGGGGTGTCGCACGTCGACACGTTCGATCCCAAGGTAGGACTCAAGACGGCGCTGGACAAGGGCGTGAAAGGCGGACGCCGCAGCGATCAGACTTTCCTGCCATCCACCTGGGGATCGCGCCGGTTTGGCCGCTCCGGACTCGAGTCAACCGACCTGATGCCCGAGACCGCGTCCTGTGCCGACGAACTGTGTGTGGTCCGGTCGATGCACGGCGATCACAACGATCACTTCCAGGCGACCATGGGGATCCACACCGGATCCGTCACGGTCAAGCGCCCCAGCATCGGTTCCTGGGTCAGCTATGGACTCGGCACCGAGAACCGCAACCTGCCTTCCTTCGTCGTCCTCGCACCCCACCTTCCCTACGCCGGCAGCCAAGTCTGGTCATCGGACTTCCTACCCGGCGCGCACAACGGGACCCGCGTCACCGGCGGCCCCGAGCCTGTCGCCGATTTGAACCGGCGCGCTCCTGCCAAACTCCAGGACCTCGAGATGGACCTGCTCGCGCGCTACAACCGGATGCACCAGCAGGAGCGGGGCGCCGATCCCGCGCTCGCCGCCCGCGTCAAGTCGTTTGAAACCGCCTACGGCATGCAGAGCGAGATGCCAACGGTGTTCGACCTGTCGCGCGAATCCGGCGCAACGCTCAAGATGTATGGACTGGAGCGCGGCGCGAACACGGGCTTCGCCTGGCAGTGCCTGGTCGCGCGCCGCATGGCCGAGCGTGGTGTCCGGTTCATCGAGCTGATCGACACCGGTTCCTCGGGGAATTGGGACGTCCACGGCGAGATCGACGCGATGATCCCGCTGGCGCGCAACGTGGATCGGGCCATCGCCGGTTTGCTCCAGGATCTGCGATCCCGCGGGATGCTCGATGAGACTCTCGTTGTGTGGACCACCGAGTTCGGCCGGTCGCCCTGGCTTTCCGGCAAGCATGGCCGCGAACACTACAACAAGGCGTACAGCACTTGGGTGGCGGGCGGCGGCTTCAAAGGCGGAATGACGTATGGCCGCACTGATGAGGTTGGCGCCAAGATCGTCGAGAATCCAGTCCATGTCCACGACCTGCAGGCGACGCTGCTGCACTGTCTCGGATTCGACCACACGCGGCTCACGTTCCGCCATGCCGGGCGCGATTTCCGGTTGACCGACGTGCACGGGCACGTGGTCAAAGATCTGCTCGCCTAAAGGCGGGGAGGATGGTGGACGGCATGGGATTCGAACCCACGACCCCGGCGTTGCGAACGCCGTGCTCTCCCAACTGAGCTAGCCGCCCACAGATGCTACCACCCCGATTTTAACAGGATCACGGCTTAGGCGGCAAGATCTGGTCGATCCCCGGCCGGATGCCATAAGTCGGCGGCAGCTTGCGGTAATCGGTCCCGCCGCGCGAGTTCCAGTTCCACGCCACCCTGCCGCGGCGCAAAGCCAGATCACACACCAGCCGCTGACTCGCGTTCAGCCGTGCCCCGAAGGCATCGGCGTACTGGAACTTCCCCTGCATCAGTTGGAACACCGCGACGTCGGCCTCCGCGCCCACGCTCAGGTGGCCGAGTTCCTCCCGCTTGATGGCCTGGGCTGGCCTCCAGGTGGAAGCGCGAATCACTTCCTTGAGCGGCATCCCGGCGGCCAGACACTTGGACATCGTGGTCGGCATGTCCTGCATTCCCGCGTTCATGCTGCCCGTATGCAGGTCGGTGGAAATCGTGTCCGGATAAAAACCCTGCGCGATGGTTGGAACAGCGCTGCGCATCACGAAGCTGCCACCACCATGCCCGACGTCAAACAGGACTCCGCGCTTGCGCGCCTCGTACAGATACGGGTATACCTTGCCGCTTTCGTTGATCCACGGCACCGGACCACGGAACATGTGGGTGCTCAGGTCCCCGGGACGCAGGCGCTGGGTCACCAACTGCCAATACGGCCGCTCCGGGAGGAAGTAGCCGAAGTCGACCATGATCGGGATCCCGGCCATTTTCCCGGCTTCGATCGCCGAGTCCACGGAATGCCAGTCGGCCTTCTGGTAGTGCGCCGACTTCACGCCCACCACGACATCCTTGTGCTTGGTGGCAAGTTTGGCGACGTCAGCGGCGCTGAAGTCTTCCTGCTCCGTCACGTCGGTGATCATCCCCAGTCCGGCGATGTTGATCATCGCCAGAACACGCGTCTCCGCACGATCAATCACCGTGTGGCGGAACGTCTCGAAGTTGCGCCATCCGGAACTGCCCGCATCGACCATCGTGGTGACGCCCGTGCGGAAGCTCAGCGCATCAGGCGCGACACTGTTGTCTCCGGCCCACGCCCCTTTGATCCCGGTGGTGTGAAACACATGAACATGCAGGTCAATCAATCCGGGAGTCACGTAGAGTCCGCTGACATCGAACACCTCGCGCGCCTGGGCCCCATCAATATTGGCTTCGACCGCCGAAATCCGTCCCGCGCGCACGGCAACATCCATTCTCTGGTCGATGCCATTACGGGGATCAATCACGTGTCCGCCCTTCAGAACCAGGTCGTGCCGCTGGGCCAGCGCGCACGCCGCGAACACGATCGCAATCAGGTTACGCACGGACGATCCGTTCCTTTGTCCGGTCCCAGGCCATGTACTTGCGCTGCCGGTAGGACTGGGTGCCGACTTGCGCCGCCACGACGCCGTAGTATCCGAGGTCGACATCGCAGTTGAGCTTCGCATTGGAGCGGATGGCGGCCTGCAAGTTGCGGTGATGAAGCAAGGTCGATTCAGAGCCCTGCTTCTGATAGGTGACTTCCTTCACCTCGCCCGCGAAAATCTTTTCCGGGTTGATGGTGAATCCTGTGGGCGTGAACAGAATCGTCCCCTTGTGGCCGCGGATCATGTGGTGGATCGGCGTGGCGTTGCCCATGGATGACACCAGTTGCACGGTCATCCCCTCGGGGTAGTCGAGCAGGAAATTCAGCGTGTCCGGCACATCGCCGATCGCATCCGGCCAGCAGAATTTGCCGCCAGTTCCCACGCCGCGTTCCGGAAACGTGAGCCCGCAGGACTTGATGATGCGCGTCACGCGGTGGATGAACAGGTCGCTCGCGATGCCACTCGAGTATTCCCAGAACCTGCGCCAATGGAAGTAGCGGGCGGGATCGAAATTGCGTTTCGGCGCCGAGCCGAGCCATGCGCCCCAGTCAATGTCGGCAGCCGTTAGCTCGGGGTCTTCCTTGGTGTACATGTAGTCGGGCTGGAGCGAATTGCGCGAGTAGTCGATCTGAGCCAGCAATACCTTGCCGATGTAGCCGTCCTTGATGTACTGATTGGCGGTCTGATAGGACTCGTCCGACATGCCCTGCACGCCCACCTGCATTTTGATCCCGGCCTTCCTGACCGCCGCCACCACGCGCTTGGCCTGATCCGTATTCAGCGTCATCGGCTTTTCGCAGTAAACGTGCTTACCCGCCGCGGCGGCGTCGATCGTCATTTGCGCATGCCAATGCTCTGGCGTGGCGATCAGGACGTAGTCGACGTCCTTGTCGGCCAGCAGCGCCCGGTAGTCCTTGTAGGTTTTCGGATTGTTGGCCGCGATGGCGGCGAACTGCTGCATCCGCTTGTCGTACAAGTCCGAAACGGCGACCACGTCGATATTGTCGGTCTCGCGCATGTTGACCAGGGTGCGGATGTGGCCGGCAGCCATGCCACCACATCCGATGATTCCAATCCGGATCTTGTCGTTAGCGCCGGTAGTCTGCGCCCAGCTTGCCGCCGTCCAGGAGACGGCCGTGCCGCCGAGGAAGCCGCGCCGGGTGAACGTTGAGGAGTCCATGTGCATATTGGGCAATTGTATCGAACGTGAATCCCCCGGGGCGAAAACCGCATCGTTATACACTGGAAGGAAGCAAATGGCAGGATTGAACACTCTCAAGTTTACGGACGCCAACTGGGCGTCGGAAGTCGAGGGCTCCCAGCAGCCCGTTTTGGTTGACTTTTGGGCGGAATGGTGCGGCCCGTGCCGGATGATGGGGCCGACGATTGATACGCTTGCCACCGAATATACCGGCAAGGCGAAGATCGGCAAGCTGAACGTGGACGACCACAACGGCGCTCCCATGCGCTACGGCGTCCGGTCGATTCCCGCGCTCATGTTGTTCAAGGGGGGCCAGGTTGTGGCGCAGCGCGTCGGCGTCACCAGCGCCGCCGAGCTCCGCCAGTTGATCGACCAGCACCTGTGAGTGCGGATCTACTTTTCAGGCTCGATTAGCGGAGGCCGGGCCGATCAGCAGGTGTATGCCGGACTGATCGCCCGGCTTCGTGCATTCGGGACCGTGCTGACCGAGCACATCGGGGATCCCGCCCTGACCGAGCAGGGCGAGGATGGCCGCGATGACCGCGCGATTCACGACCGCGACATCGCCTGGCTGCGGCAGGCCGATGTCGTCGTCGCAGAGGTGACAGCGCCGAGCCTGGGCGTCGGCTATGAGATCGGCAAGGCAAGTGAATGGGGCAAGCCAGTGCTGTGTTTGCATCGTGGCGGGCGGCGCCTGTCGGCGATGATCGCCGGATGCCCTGGGGCGGTGATCCGCCAGTATCAGACGCTCGACGAAGCAGGGTCGGCGATCCAAGAGTTCCTGGCAGTAAAATAGAGGCGGAGTGCGCTGGTTTTACATTTGTCTGTTGGCTGCGGCGGCCGCGGCCTGGAATTCTGCGGATGACGCCTGGGTCGCGCCACGGAAGAACTGGTGGGCGTTCAAGAAGGTGGTGCGTCCGGAGGTTCCAGCGGTCCGCGATCCTTGGCTGCGGACGCCGGTTGACGCTTTTGTCCTGGAGCAGTTGAGCGCCAAAGCGCAACGGCCTGCGCCTCCGTTGGATAAGGCCCGGCTCATCCGCCGAGTCACTCTGGACCTTACCGGGATGCCGCCATCTCCCGCCGAGGTGGAGGCCTTTCTCGCCGATCGCGCACCCGGGGCCTATGAGCGAGTGGTGGACCGTCTGTTGCAGTCACCCCATTATGGCGAGCGCTGGGCAGTCAAGTGGCTGGACGTGGTCCGCTACGCCGACACCAATGGATACGAAGGGGACGCCGAACGGATCCACGCCTGGCGCTACCGCGACTACGTGGTAGGCGCGTTCAACCAGGGGAAACCGTTCGACCGCTTTGTCCGCGAGCAGATCGCGGGGGACGAGTTGTATCCGGGCGACACCGATGCCCTGATCGCAACCGGCTTCAACCGCGCCGGGCCGCTCCACGTGGTCGGCGGCAACACGGACAAGGAGGAGATCCGGCAGGATGTCCTGAACGAGATGACTGGCGCGATCGGATCGGTCTACCTCGGCCTGACGATCGGGTGCGCCCGGTGCCACAACCACAAGTTCGATCCCATTCCCCAGTCGGATTTCTACCGGCTTCAGGCCGTCTTCGCCGCAACTGATAGCAAGGACCATCCGCTGTCCGGCGCTGACTCGAAGAAGCAATACGACGAAGCGGTCAAGGCGCACAAGGAACGGCTGAAGCCCGTTCAGGACGAGATCGCCGCAATCGAAAAGCCCTACCGGGAGCGTCTGCGCGCGGCCAAGCTGGCCAAGCTCGAACCCCGGCTCGTCGAAGCGGTGAATACGGCAAAAGGCAAGCGCTCCGAGGAGCAGCAGCGTTTGGCGAAAGAAGCGGAGGCACAGGCCAAGGTCTCCTGGGACGATGTGGTCAACGCTTTGGCGCCGGACGACCGGACGCGCCGCGCCGCGCTGCGCCAACGGATGCACACGATCAACTACGAGCAGCCGGACCCGCTCCCCGCGGCATTCGCCGTTGCCAACCAGGAGAAAGCGCCCGAGACACACATTCTGAAGGTGGGCAACCACAAGATGAAGCTCGACCGGGTCGATCCCGGGCTGCCACGGGTGCTGGATCCACCCTCCGTGCCCATGGCCCCGGCCGGACGGCGGCAGGCTCTTGCCAGTTGGCTGGTGTCCCCGGACAATCCACTCACCCCGCGCGTGATGGTCAACCGGATCTGGCAGCTTCGCCTGGGAACCGGAATCGTGGCCACACCGAACGACTTCGGGGTTCTCGGTGCGCGTCCAGCAAATCCCAAACTGCTGGACTGGCTTGCTGCGGAGCTGGTATCGAGCGGTTGGGATATCCGCCACATCGACCGGCTCATTGTGACCTCAGCCGTCTACCAGCAACAGGTGGTCCAGGGTGAGGCAGCCTACTGGCGGACCCAACGGCGGCGCCTGGAAGCGGAGTTCCTCCGCGACAGTGTGCTGGCGGTGTCCGGCGCACTCAACCGGACGCTGGGAGGCCCGTCCATCAAGACTCCGCTCGAACCGGAGATCTACGATCTGATCTTTACCGAAGGCGAGCCCGACAATCTTTGGCCTGTCAACCGGGATCCAGCTCAGCACAACCGGCGGAGTCTTTACCTGCTCAACAAGCGGACCGTCCGGCTACCCTTCCTGGCTAACTTCGACCAGCCGGACAACATGACGTCCTGCGCCATCCGTTCCACGAGCACCCACGCGCTGCAGGCGCTGTCGTTGATGAATAGCGACTTCATGCAGCAGCAGGCGCAGCACTTTGCCGCGCGTCTGGACTCGGCATGCCGGTCCAATGATTGCCGGCTGCGGCTTGCCTATTCGCTCGCCCTGTCGCGTGCCCCCAGTGCTCAAGAAACGGCAATGGCTACCGGGTTCTTTTCCAAGGGCGGGAATTGGCCGGACTTTTGCCTGGCCTTGCTCAACCGCAACGAGTTCGTCTATGTCCCTTAGCCGGCGCGATATCCTGAGCGTCTGCGGTAACGGCTTCGGCGCGTTGGCGCTGAACTGGATGGCGGCGCGCGACGCCTCAGCAGCGCGGGCAAATCCGCTCGCCCCCAAGGCGCAACATTTCCCGGCCAAGGCCAAGTCGGTGATCTTCCTGTTCATGGTCGGGGGACCAAGCCACATCGACACCTTCGATCCGAAGCCTCTGCTCGCCAACTACGACGGGCAGAAGCTGCCCGAGAGCTTTGGCAAAGTGATCAGCCAGTTCACCGATGGATCCACGCCTATTTTGCGAAGTCCCTGGCGGTTCCAGCAGCACGGCCAGTGCGGCGCTGCCGTGTCGGAGCTGTTTCCGAACGTCGCGCGGTGTGTTGACGACATCTGCTTCGTCCGCAACTTCCATACCGAGAGCGTGGTCCACGCCCCGGCCATGTACCAGGTGATGAGCGGCCGGATCCTGATGGGCCACCCCTCGATCGGATCCTGGGTCACCTATGGCCTCGGCACGCCCTCGGAAAACCTGCCCGCCTACGTCGTCATGCCGCAGCCGGAGGGAACACCCGAAGGGGGGACGCCGATGTGGGGCTCCGGATTCCTGCCAGCCGTTTACCAGGGGACGACGCTGCGACCGGGCGCGAAACCGATCCTCCACCTGCAGCCCGGCGCCGGTGTAAGCGTCGAGAGGCAGCGCGCGCGGCTCGATCTGCTGCAGCGGATGAACGACCTCGATACGCCGGAGTGGGATCAGGAGATGGCGGCGCGCATCAGTTCGTATGAACTCGCGTTCCGCATGCAGTCTCATGCTCCCGAAGCGGTGGATCTGTCCAAGGAGACCGAATCCACGCGCCGGCTTTACGGCCTCGGTGAGCCCCTCACCAAAGAGTTCGGCACGCGCTGCCTGCTGGCGCGCCGGTTCGTCGAGCGCGGCGTCCGGTTCGTTCAGATCTACCATGGCGGGGGTCCGCTGACGTTCCAGTGGGATGCACACGACAACCTGAAGACGAACCACGAGCGGATGTGCGGCATGTCGGACCGTCCCGTGGCGGCACTGCTCACCGATTTGAAACAGCGCGGCCTGCTCGACTCGACGTTGGTTATCTGGGGCAGCGAGTTCGGACGCCTTCCGATGTCGCAGAGCGGCAACGGCCGCGACCACAATCCCTACGGGTTCACGATGTGGTTCGCGGGCGGAGGCGTGAAGGGCGGACAAACGCTCGGTGCGACGGACGATTTCGGACTGCGCGCGGTCGACGGCTGGCACATGCGCGACTTCCACGCAACGATCCTGCAGGCCCTCGGCGTCGACCAGCATAAGCTCTGGTATCTGCACAACGGGCGGCACGAGAAGCTGACTGACTTCGGCGGGCGCGTGATTCCGGGTGTGATCGCCTGACGCGGTATCAGCTCGCGGTTCGTGAAACCAGACTCCCGAGGAAGGAGAACAGGCCGGCTTTCTTTTTCGGCGCCTCTTCGACAGGCTTGACCGTCATCAGCCGGTCCGCCAGTTTGGCCAGGCTCTTTCCAACCGAACTCGTCAGGGGAATCGGTTTGCCCTCTACAATTGCCCGTTGGACGGTTTCGTACTCGCTCGGAATCACTTGTAGTACGGGTGCTTCGATGGCGGACTCTACAGCCTCCTGCGCCAGCCCAACATCCGCACTGTAGCGATTCGCAACAAGTTTGATCTTGTCGCGCCGGATCTGGTGATCGGCAAGGAAGTGCATCACCCGCTGGGTGGCCCTCAGAGCGGGCAGCTCATTTGTCGTGACCAACACGACCTCGTCAACCGCCGCCGCCACGTAGCGGGACCAGTAGCTGTAAGGTTCGCCGAGATCGATCGCCGCCATGTCGTAGGCCTGGCGGCAAAATGAGATCACCGGAGAAGGATCCGGCAATTCGTGATTCGGGTCGACGGGAGTCTCCGGAGACAGCAAGACGTCCACTCCGTTCACGTTCGTCACCAGGCCCTTCCAGAGGTCCGAATCCAGGGAGTCAGCCCGGCTCAAGGCATCGAGGAAACTGTAGTTCGACTTGGTCTTGAGCAGGAACGACAACGTGCCGGCCGTCAGGTCGAAATCGGCAACAAGCAGCTTTTTCGCCCCCAGGCGCTTCCATTGATAGACCAGGCTGCTGGTCAGAGTCGACGCGCCCACCGCACCCTTAACTGGCATAAACGCCAATACTTTACCGCCGGACGCCGAAGGCAAGACATCCTTCATCCGGCTGAGGACCTCCTGCACCTGTTCCGCCGTCACCGGGGCAATGATGAATTCCGCGGCTCCGGCGCGCAGGCACGTCAGGATCAGATCCGGAGCCTTGGAGGCCAAGATCACCACGATCTTGGTCGACGGCGAGGCAGCGGCCAGCAACGAGATGCAGTCGATTGCCTTTGCCTGATCGGACACGACATCAAGAAAACACAGGGGAAATGGAGCCTGCGCGAGCAACTGTCCCATCTGCCCGCGATCGGGGTAGTGGGTGATATCGCGGCTTGGAACCAGCGGAAGAGACTGGCTCAGAATTGGAGCCAGATCGGAGAGGATCCTCCGGTCCTGGCAGATCACCAATGTGCTGCGGGCACTCAACGGGCCTTAGAACCTCACAAAAGCGTTACGGTTGTACACGGAACGGGGCGGTTGCATTCGATGTCTGAAGGTCAATCGGCATTTGTGCAAGAAATGTTGAGAGGAATCGCCTCCTCAACACACTACTTCTATGGAGGGTCTAGTGCGCACCCACCGGATGATTGCCTCACCCATGGTGATCGACGGAATAGTTCACCGGCGCTGCCCTCCTTTTGGGAGACATGGAGTGATCGAAACAATTTCCAACAAGAAGAGGGTGGTGGTTTGTGACACTCAGCCACTCACCGCCGAGGGCGTACGCTCCTCATTGGCCACCTGCGCGGATCTCGAGTTCGTCCGGGCGGTGTTCGGCCTCACCGAGGCCAAGGATGTGATCCGCGAGCTGATCCCGGACATCATCCTCCTCGACAAGAGCTTTGGATCTCCGGGGATCCTGCAATGGCTCTTTGAAACCAGAGGATTCGCATCATCCGCCGCCATTGTCATTTGGGGTGGATCCATCACGGAGCCGGAAGCGCTCCGGTTTCTGCAGGCCGGTGTAAAGGGGATTCTGAGAAAGACCGTGGACGCCGACGGACTGATCGCCTGCTGCCGCGCGGTATCCTCCGGCGCCAACTGGATGGAAGAGGCTCTGTTTCGCGAAACCACTCGCGACCGCTACGCCCGGACCGAGTTGACCACCCGCGAACAGCAGGTCCTCGAACTCGTCGAACAGGGACTGAAGAACCGGGAGATCGCGCGGGACCTCGGCATCCGGCCCGGGACCGTCAAGATCCACCTGAAACACATCTTCGAGAAGACCGGTGTCCGGGGCCGCTACGGTCTCGCCATCAACGCGGGCGTCCGTGTGCCCGGCAAGGAGCCCGAAATTCCCGCCCTTCTGTAAACGCTACAATGGCCTGCGGCGATGCAACTCACTGGTGCCGTAGCTGTTATCACCGGCGCCGCCCGAGGAATCGGTGCGGCGCTGGCCCGCAGATTTGAAAAAGAGAATCCGGCGGCTCTCGTGCTGTCGGACCTCGAACCCGCACCCGGCATCCTGGCAGCCGACGTCTCCTCCGAACACGATATCCAGCGCCTCATTGCGCACACAATCGATACCCACGGGCGGATTGACCTGTTCTGCTCAAACGCGGGGATCCTAGTCGAGGGTGGAGCCGGCTGCCCCGACGCCGAATGGGACCGGATCTGGAAGGTCAACGTCATGTCTCACGTCTGGGCGGCCCGCGCACTGCTGCCCCACTTCCGCCAGCGCGGAGGCGGCTACTTCCTCCAAACCGTGTCCGCGGCCGGACTCCTCACCGCACCCGGCAGCGCGCCGTACTCCGTCTCCAAGCACGCCGCCCTAGCCTTCGGCGAGTGGCTGGCGATCCACCACAGGAGGGACGGGGTCAAGGTCTCGTGCCTGTGCCCCCAGTTCGTGCGGACCGGCATGGTCGAGTCCGTTCAAAGCCCCTTGCGAAGCTGGATGGTCGATACTTCGATCCCGCCAGAAGCGGTTGCGGAAACAGTGGTGGAAGGATTGGCTGCTGAGCAGTTTCTGATCCTGCCGCACCCCGAGGTGAAGGAGTACTTCCAGCGAAAAGCGACCGACTATGACCGCTGGCTGAGGGGGATGGACCGGCTGATCCGGGAGAAGGAAGGCGGATGAGAGTGGCGGGGACGACGGGGCTCGAACCCGCGACCTCCGACGTGACAGGCCGGCGTTCTAACCAACTGAACTACGTCCCCGCGATGGGACAACTCTTTTAGGTTAGCACAGCCCAGGCCGGATTTGGGGCACTTTTCCGTTAAAAGTGGATCCAAAGTTCGGATTGTTGACTCTGGTGGCGTGTTCTGCGCGCTGGATATTGCGTCTCCACGGGAATTCAATTTTCAAAGATCTGGTGGGACGGAGTGGGACAAATTTTTGTCCCGCCCCGCCGCCTAAGAATCAGGCCACGGGGCCGTCGCCGCGCGCGCCCCAAGTAGCCTTTGGGCGGACATGCCAGGCGGCGAGCGCGATGGCGATGACGATGACGAGGCCGCCGTGCACGGTTTCGCGCGAGGATCCATAGCTCGTATGGCCGCGGCCGGAGATGTTGGCGTGGAAGTGGAGCAGCTCCTCGCGCAGGTCGCGGTAGTTCGGCAGGCGGCGCGGATCATCTCGACGACAGGGGCCCCGAGACCGACAGGCGCACGAAGACGGTCCGTTATGTTTCGGCGCTCGATGACGGCAAGCGCGGAGTAGTCGTTGGCGTGTCCGGGATCGAGCCCGGCGGTGACGAAGCGCCTGTTGGAGGATTCGCCGAAGTAGACCGTCATCACAAGCTCCAGTGGCTGAATTCGTTGGTGAGGGCGCGCGAGAGCAACTCCGGCGAGAAGAGCTGGGAGCGCGTGTCCATGAATTCGCAGAGATATTCCTGGCGGAAGGACCAGTCGCCGAGGCTGTTCCGCTCTTCGTCCAGGAACTCCTTGGAGATGCGCTGGCAATCGGTGGCAGGC
>VFZX01000212.1 GCA_016871015.1 Acidobacteriota bacterium
ACCGGCTGTTGAATCTCTACATGTCGCGCCGGGTCGATGTCCGCAGGAGCGAAGGAGTGAAGGAGTTCCTGGACTCCCGTGCGTCGCAGCGCAAGGCGGAATTGCAGAAGGCAGAAATGCAGCGGCTGGCGCTGAAACGGAGCCGGGGACTGGTGTCGGCGGCCGAGCAGAAGGCACTGCTACTCAAGCAGGTGGAGGATGTCCGGTCCGATCTGATCCGCACACGGAGCGAGATCGAGAACTTGAACCGGCAGATCGCGGCGGGCCGGGAACAAGTGGCCGCGACCCCGCAGTTTGAGCGGGCCACGGAACAGACGACACCGAATCCTCTGGTCGAAAAACTGCGGCAGCAAGCGGCCGACCTGCGCTCGGAGCGGGCAACTCTCCTCACGAAGTACCAGGCCGATTCCGTGCCGGTGCGGAACATTGACGAGCGCATCAAGGATCTGGACGACATGCTCGCCAGGGAGCGGACAACCCAGCCCGGCACGGTCACGTCGCAATTGAACCCGGTGCGCCAGAATCTGGAGCAGAAGCTCAAGCAGGACATCGTGCGGCTGGATGGTTTGAAGGCCGCCGAGCGCGTCCAGGCCGGGAACCTGACGGCGGTCGAAACTCAGGTCCGCCAGGTGGACGACGCCGATGCCGCGATGGTGGATATCGAGCGGCAGCGGCAAATCGCCGAACAGGACTACCTGGCGATGGTCAAGCGCCAGGCCGACGCCGATGTCGCCGCCGAACTCGACAAAAGCCGGATCTCGAACGTCAGCATCGTCACCCCGCCCGCCGCCGGACTCCTGCCCGTGTATCCGAAGAAGCTGCTGATCATGGGCGTCCTGCTGCCGGTGGGCCTGGTGCTCGGGCTCGGACTCGCCATGCTGCTCCACTACGCCAGCGGCACCGTTAGCCATCCGGCGGAAATGGAAGCGGCACTCGGGATTCCCTGCCTCGGCGAAGTGAATCTCAAGCCCAGGCTGTTGAATTAACGTGCTGCGGCTCGAGGCTCTGCGCTCTTCGGCGAACTCACGGCTGCTGCCGTGGATCGCGGGGCTGGGGCTCGGTCCGGCGGTCACCGCCGTGGCGGCACAGACATCGCCACTCATGGGGGTGGCGGCGGCAATGGCCTTGATCGGTGGCGGACTGATCCTGATCGAGCCGATGGTGGGCTTCTTCCTCACCGTGCTCGTGATTCCACTCGAGCGGATCGGCCGGTTCACGAATGACTCAAGCGCGTTCACGTTCTCGCTGATCCGAGTCATGGGACTGGCGACGCTGGCTGGCCTGCTTCTGCACCGGCTGATCACGCGCAAGAAGCTGCGCGTGGACCTGCCGTTCGTGCTCTATGCCGCCGCTTACCTCGGATGGGGGATCGTCACGCTGACGTATTCGAACGATTTCCTGAGCGGTGTGCGCACGGCGGGGGCGATGCTCGGCAACCTGCTTTTCTTGTTCCTCGTGATCAACATGGCCGAGGAATGGCGCTATGTACTATGGGCAACCGGACTCTGGCTCGCGATGAGCGTAGGGATCGGGCTGATGACGATGTACCAGTGGCACACGGCGCAAGGACTGGTGACCGAGGACGCTTTCGCCTCAACGGGCGAGCGCTCGACCGAAGACCGGTTTTCGACTGTGCTTCAGGATGCCGCCGAGTTCGAGACCTCCCGCCAGATGGTGCGGGCCATGGGTCCGACGTCGCACCCGGCGGTGTATGCGATCAACAACATCCTGACGCTGCCGTTTCTGGCCTACTTCTTTTCGCTGACCTCGTCGGTCTGGGTGCGGCTGGGGATCCTGGCGGGTACGGGGATCATCGCCTACAACATCCTGCTCACCAACACGCGCGCGGCACTGCTGGCGGGCCTGGCGGTGGGCGTTTTGCTCGCGGCCACGCGGATGCTGCGGATCCGCCCGGTTCACGTTTACGTGCTGATCGGAGCCGGAGCTTGCGCGGCGCCCTTTCTGCCCCCGGCACTCTACGAGCGGATCCTCGATCCCAACAACTGGTCGCTGGAGAGGTCGCTGACGCTGCAGGCACGGCTGCGTTATTGGGAGGCGGGACTGGAGTCGATCTCGGAGAATCTAGTGCTGGGGATCGGGTTGGGCAACCAGACCGAGATCCCCAAGCGCATGCGGCGCTATATGCTGATGCCGGACAACTCCACGGCGCACAATGAATACATCCAGAGCACGATGGAGACTGGAATTTTCGGCGCCGCGGTGCTGTTCGGATTCCTGGTGGTGCTCTACCGGCGGATCCGCCGCGCCGAGCGCGCCTACGATGTCCTGGGCGAGGAGCCGCCGGCGAGATATCTGACCGCCGCCCGCATCGCGCTGCTGGCGACGCTGGTCTACGCGGTCCAGGTGGACGTTCTGCATTTTCCGCTCAAGGGATGGTGGCTTGCGATGGGAATGAGCATGGCGCTCTATTATTACGCGCCTTTTGAGGAGGCGGGGGTTTGAAAGACGCGGTAGACGTCTCGGCAATCATCATTAGCTTGAATTCCAAGCGGTACCTGGGCGACTGCATCCGTTCGCTGAAGAGCGCGGTGTGGCGTAAGGTGACCTACGAGATCATCGTGGTCGACAATGGATCGACCGACGGAACGCTGGAGGAACTGGCGGCCCATCCGGATGTCCGGGTGATCGCCAACAGATCGAACCTGGGGTACTGCAAGGCCGGCAATCAGGGAGCGGAGATCGCGCGCGGACGCTACTTCCTGCACTTGAACGACGACATCCTGATTCTCGAAGACGCGCTGCCGAAGCTTGTCGAGTGGATGGACCGCAATCCCAAGGCTGCCATGATCGGCAGCCGCCTGTTGAATCTCGACCGCACGGACCAGTTCTCCTCCGGGCGCTCGTTCACGACGCCCTGGGCGGCGATCTTCGGACGGAAATCCGTGCTCACACGCCTGTTTCCAAATTCCAAGTGGGCGCGTGATTACCTGCTGTCGCACAAGATCGACAGCGCCGAACCGTACGAGGTCGACTGGCTGTCGGCGGCGGCGATGATGACGCGGCGCGAGCCTTACTGGGAGGTGGGCGGGCTGGCCGAAGATTTCTACTACTTCCACGAGCAAGTGATCTGCGCGAAGCTGCAGGAGGCCGGCTGGAACAACTACCTTCATCCGCAGTCGAAGATCGTGCACTACGAAGGCGCGGGTTCGGGTGTGCGTACGCGCAAGGTGCGGATGCGCCATATCCGCAGCTTTCACGAAGCCGCGCACAAATGGTACTGCCTGCACCACAACCTGGGTCCGGCGAATCCGCTGCGGTGGGCTTCAGCGGCGCTGCTGGGGCTGCGGGCGGGATCGCTGATGCTGCTGGAAGCCGTGCGGCAGGAATCCGACCGCACCAAGCAGGAAATGGAGATGGGCCGGCCCGAAGGCGGAGTCGCGATTTGATGTTCACGCCGGCAATCCGGCTGGTGTGCCCCATGTGCCACGGTGAGTTGATCTGGTCGCGGACTCAGATTGGTTGTTCGCGGTGCAACGCCGAATACAGCTATGAGAACGGGATTCCGGATCTGATCCGCGGCGGCCGGTTCGACGACGAGGACGACGCCGAGCGGACAGCCTACGAAACCCTGACGAACGATTACCTGACCAGCAACTACTGGCTGCCGGTGTTCCAGCGCCTGTTCCCGAAGCCGGGCGCGCGGCTGCTGTCGCTTGGCTGCGGCGCGGGAATCGATGTCGACAAGCTCGCCGCCGCCGGATTCAACATCGCGGGAATTGACTGCGGCAACCGGTCAAAGGCCTGGCCGTCGCGCCAGCATCCGGAACGCCTGTGCCTGGCCAATGGGCGGCATCTTCCTTACGCGGATCAGACGTTTGACCTGGTCTATTGCGGATGCGTCTTTCCGCACGTTGGCGTCGAAGGCGATTCCAATCGCGTGACGCCGCGCTATTGGCAGGACCGTTTGGAAATCGCGCGCGAGATGACGCGCGTGTTGCGGCCGGGTGGAAAGGTGCTGGTGAGCAGTCCGAACCGGTGGTTTCCGCTGGATCTGTTCCACGGGCGGAATCCAGCGCAGCCGTATCCGCGGTGGAATCCGCCAACGAGCCGGTTCCTGCTGTCCGCGGGCGACTACCGGCGGTTGTTTGGCGAAGCGGGATGCAACCGGTTCGAGGCGCTGCCCGTCCGGGGATATTGGGGATTCCTGCGGATGAAACAGCATTGGAAGGGACGGCTGTTCGCGTTTCCGGTGGAGACGCTGTTCTCGCTGGTGTCGCACAGCGCGTTCGCGTGGCTGCGGCCTTCGCCGTTGAATCCCTGGATTGTGATCCTGGGAGAGAAGCCGTGATCCATGCGTTCGCGATGATGCTCGCTGCCAGCCACTGGCCGATGCAGGTGGGCGGCCGTTGGGAGATGACCTCGGCGTTCAACAAGAAGCCCATGGTGTTTGAGGTGACGGGCGAGTTGAACGGCGTGTTCCGGGTGCGGTGGGAGAATCCGTGGGTCCAGGCCGAGTTCGGATTCAAGCCCGCGGCCGGCCGCGTGGATCTCGCTTCGCTCGACATGGGCCAAGGGATCTTTGCGATGCCTGAGGGCACGGTCTACTTCGACTTCGAGAAGCCGGAGGGCGGAAGCTGGTCGAATGCGCTGGGCACGATCACGGTGGTGGGCAAACCGCGCGCGGTTCAGACACCGTCCGGCAAGTACGAAAACTGCATCGAGATCCGGGCGCGCGACACAAAGGGATCGGACACGTTTTGGACGTTCGCGCCGGGCGTGGGTCCGGTGCGGTTCGGCCAGGGGCGCGGGGCGTTCCTGCTGGCGAACTACCGCGTGGAGCAGCCGGCGCCCGCCGCTCCAACGGTGAGCGCGGGCAGCAAGCGCTGGATCGCGATCGATGCGAACCCCCCGCCCAACGAAGGCTACTCGCGGGCGTCGAAGGAGAATCGCGCGAAGATGGCACGTCAGGCGGGCGCGAATTTCCTCTATTACGCGCCGAAGTGGAATGAGCTTGAGCCATCCGAGGGGCGCTACCAGACCGCGGAACTCGAGGAGCGGTTCGCGGTGGCGCAACAAAACGGCTGGCCGGTGGCGTTGAACATCCGGACGGTTGACACCAACCAACGATCGATGCCAGGCGCTTATGCCCGGTGGGACTTCGGCGATCCGAAAACGGCGGACCGGTTGACGGCGCTGCTGCGCAAGGTGGCGGAGCTGGGTGGCGGGCAGGTCCGGTGGCTGACGATCGGCAATGAGGCCAACGACTACTTCAAGAGCCGGAAGGGCGAAATCCGTGGCTATGAGCAATTGCTGCGGCGGGTAATTCCGGCGGCGCGCGAGCTTTTCCCCGGGGTGGAGGTGTCGGTGAACTTCACCTGGTACGCGATGGGCGATCTGAGCCGCGACTACAAGCCGCTGGTGTCGCTGTGCGACTTCGTGTCGCTGACGTACTATCCGTTGAATGCGGATTTGACGTTCCGGCCGCCGGGGAAACGGACGGCGACATCGCGAACATGGTCCGGTATGCGGGTGGCAAGCGTGTGTTCCTGCAGGAGGTGGGCTACGCGTCGTCGGACAAGATCGCATCGGCGGGCAAGCAGGCTGAATTCATCACACGGATGTTCGCGGCGCTGCGGGCGAATCCAGGCGTGATGGCGGCGAACTTCGTGTGGATGAGCGACCTGCCGGACTCGGTTGTGGAGGATCTGACCAAGTACTACAGCCTCGCCGGGAACAGCAATTTCCGCGAGTACCTGGCCACGCTCGGCTACTTTGACAAGAACGGCCGGGCGAAGCCCGCCTGGGACGTCCTGCGGCGGGAAGCGGCGGCTTTCACGCAATGACAGGGAGGCAACCATGTTGGGAGTGAATCCATATATCGCGTTCAAGGGAACTTGCCGGGAAGCGATCGAGTTCTACAAAGCTGCGCTGGACGCCGAGGTGCTTTTCGTCCACACGGTTGGCGAGTCACCGATGGCGGACATGGGACCGGCGCAAAACATCATGCACTGTACGATCAAGGTGGGAGATTCGACGGTCATGATGTGCGATGACCTGGATCCGCGGCCGGGACCGGAGGGTTCCAACATCAGCCTCGCGATCGGGCTGAATGATCCGGAGCGAGCGAGGGTTCTTTTCGACCGGCTGTCGGCAGGAGGCACGATCCTCATGCCCCTCGGCAAAACCTATTGGGCGGAAGCGTTCGGGATGCTGGCCGACCGGTTCGGGGTCAAGTGGATGATCAACTGCGAAGCGCCGAAGTAGCCGCTACTCGCCGGGCACGAGCCTCGGCCTGATTTCTGTACAATCTCTTGATACATGCTGGTTGCGGCCATTGCGGCCCTGTACGCCATTTTCCTCCTCGCCGGCTGGATCGCCTCCCGGCGCTCCTCCCAGCCGACCGCCGACAGTCTCATGGTCGCCGGCCGGACCATGCCTGTGTGGCTCGCCGTGCTCACGATGACAGCCACCTGGGTCGACGGAGGATACCTGCTCGGCACCGCGGAAGGCGCCTATCGCAGTGGACTCGCCTCCGGTCTCCAGGGCGGAATCTGCTTCGGCATCTCGCTCGTCCTCGGTGGCCTGTTCTTCGCCGCGCCGATGCGCCGCCGCGGTTACTCGACACTTGCCGATCCGTTCGAAGACCGGTACGGGAAACATTGGGCGGCGGTCCTGTTTGTTCCGGCGGTGATGGCCGAGCTGTTTTGGAGCGCGGAGCTGCTGGCGGCGCTGGGCGCAACGCTCTCGGTGATGGCCGGACTCCCGGTGGCGCATGCGATCCTCGGGGCGGCGCTGGTGGTGACGGCGTACACGATGCTCGGCGGCATGTGGTCGGTCGCCTACACCGACGTGATTCAACTCGGGCTGGTGGCTCTCGGGCTCGCCGTCGCGGTCCCGGCCATGCTCAGCGCGACCGGCGGATTCGCGCAGACAGCCGAGGGCTACTTCCGCGAGCGTCCGGCAACCGCGGGGGTGGGGCGCGGATGGTGGGACTTGAGCACAATGCTCGTGTTCGGAGGCATTCCCTGGAACTGCTACTTCCAGCGTGTGCTGTCGTGCCGGACTCCCGCCGGGGCGCGGACCCATTCGATTCTCGCGGGAGTGTTGACCATGGCATTTACGCTTCCGCCACTGCTGCTCGGAATGGCGGCGGTGAACTATCCGTGGCCCGGCGGCGTCCAGGCGCTGTTGCAGGCCGAACCGTCGCGCACGCTTCCGGCGGTGTTTCAGCACGCCGTGCCCGCGGGCGCGGCACTCCTGGGACTGGGCGCGATCATCGGCGCCGTCACATCGAGCTTCAGCGCATCCATCCTTTCGGCGGGATCGATGCTTGCCTGGAACGGCGGACACCGGCTGCTCTGGCCGAAGCTTGATGCAGCGCGGATCCGGCGCGTGATCCGCTGGTCGATTCTTGTGCTCGGCGCGAGCGCGGCGTTGATGGCACTGCAGGTCCGCAGCGTGCAGGCGCTGTGGTTCTTCACGAGCGACCTCGTGTTCGTGCTGCTGTTTCCGCAGCTCACGGTGGCGCTGTTTGATTCGAAAGCGAACCGCACCGGATCGGTAATAGCGTTCCTGGTGTCGCTGCTGTTGCGCCTGGGTGCGGGTGAGCCGCTGCTGTCGATTCCCGCCTGGATTCCCTACCCGGCGGACTTCCCTTTCCGCACGGTGGCCGCGGCCACCGGGCTGGCGCTACTCATCGTAGTTTCGCGGCTGACGGCACGGTGGGATCCGCCACGGCCGGCCGGAGCCCTGGCATGAAGCGTGCCGCGGCCTGGGCGGTCCATTTGTACACGGGGATGGGGCTGGTGGCGGCGGCGGGCATCGCGGTCCAGATCGTTCATGGCGGCGACGCCGCGTTCCGGCTGGCATTCGCGCTGATGGCGGTGGCGACTCTGATTGACAGCACCGACGGATGGCTCGCGCGCCGGGCCGATGTCAAGACTCACGCCGCGGGCCTGGACGGGCGCCGGCTCGACGACATCATCGACTTCCACACCTACACAAGCCTGCCGCTGCTACTGCTGTGGCGTGCGGGACCGGTGGGGAGCGGGCAGGAGTGGTGTCTGGTTCTGGCCGCGCTGGCGAGCGCCTACGGGTTCAGCCAGACAGAGGCCAAGACGGAAGACAACTTCTTCCTGGGCTTTCCGTCGTACTGGAACATCGTTGCGTTCTATGTGTACCTGCTGCGTCCGCCTCAGATGGCGGCGGCAGCCGCTGTCACCGTGCTGGCGGTGCTGACGTTCGTGCCCAGCCGGTACCTTTATCCGACTCAGGGCGGACCCTACGCGCGCTTCACGAACGCGGCTGCCGCCGTGTGGACTCTCGCGGTCATCACCATTCTGGTGTGGTGGCAGGATGCTCCGCCGGCGCTGGTCTGGGGATCACTCGCGTTTCCGGCGTACTACATGGTGGCGTCGTGGGCAGTCACCTTGACACATCGCCAGAAAAAATAACCGGCCCGCCAGAGGGCGAGCCGGTTGGAGACGACAATAGAAACCGCCGCTCCGCAACCAGATGCGACGAGACGGCCAGGCGGACCCAGCCGGATCGCGGTGGCGGCTTCAAGGACTCAGGAGGACGAGTCCGTTTTGTCACTGCAGTGCCTCTTTTAAGGGCAATTCCCTAGCCAAATGGATAGGGACGGAAAATCAGCGGTTTAGCGGCATGGGTTCGGGGCGCGCATCTCACCCGTGCGAAAATATCTCACCGGCGAGACAGGCACGCCGCGATCACCTGGTCCGCGATCAAGCGATGTCCCTCCGGGTTCGGGTGAATCCCGTCCGGCAGGAGTGATTCAAGATCGCGGCGGGCAATCCAAGCCGCGTAGACATCCACCAGGCAGGCGCTGGTGGCACGCGCGACATCCCGGGCTTCGGCCGCGTAGCTTACCAGCGGATCGTTGATGTCGCGCCCCAGGTAGGCGCCGAGGTTCGCGTAAGGATAGCGCCGTGTCATTGGGTTGGGGGTCATCACCACCGGCGTGGCCCCAAATGCGCGGACCCGCTGGACCATTCCGCCGAGATTCCGGCCATAGGCCTCGACCGAGATTCTCGGCCAGGTACGCGCCACGGGTCCGCCGTCGATCATGGCGGCGTCGTTGAGTCCGGCCATGATGAGGACGGTTACGGGCTTGTGGGCGAGCACGTCGCGATCCAGGCGATCGAGCATCTGGGCCGTGTTGTTGCCGCCGGCCCCGGCGTTCAGGACCGGGCGGCCGGTCCGCTGCCCGATCACGGCGGCGAACGTTTGCTCCGGCGTGACGCTGCCGTCGGTCCGCACGCCTTTAGTGACGCTGTCGCCGAGTGCGGCGATGAGTTGGAGAGCGATCAGAGGCGTCATCGTGTCTTGGAGAGCACTTCCGAGACGCGCCACTTGACGATCTTGCGTACGAGCGTGGCAGGGATGGCCTTCTCCGGTTTGAACCGGATCGTGCCTTTGCTGGTCTCAAATCCCTCAAGCTCGGCCTTGAACTTTTCCACCGCCGCTCCACTCATCGGAAAGAGCGAGCAGTGATTCCGAGCCGCGCCAAATCCGATGAACGCCTTGCCGTTCAAACGGAACGCCGGGACGCCGTAGGTGACACACTCTTCGGCGTCCGGCGCGGCGGCGAGGATCGTCTTGCGAAGCTGCTCCAGCGCCGCCCGCTTGTCCGGTGGGACGCTCTCGAGGTATTGATCGATCGTTTGCGCCACACCGGAATCTTACGACAACCACCGGGCGGGTGTCAGAACGTGTAGCCCAGCGCATCCCAGGTCAGGCTGACGTTTTCAATCCGGAAGGTACTCGCGATTGGACCGATCTGGGTGGTCGCGAAGGTCACGTTGAGATCCTTGCCCAGCAGGCCCGCGGGCACCACACATGCCACCTTGTGGTACCCGCGCCACTCGTGCCCGGGGGGCTCAGAAACTGGCGTGAGGGTGACACAGGTGTAGAGTACCTGTTGGAAGGGTGTCTCGAACCTGACCTGCAGTCTGTCCATCTCGATGGGGGGGAGATCCGGCTGAGTGGTGACTCCCTTGAACCGGAATGTAAGCCTTGCCTGGGCAGCCTGCAACGGAATGCTTACGGTCTGGAAAAACTTGCCGGACTTTCCGTCGTGTCCGATCATGGCGTACTTGGTTCCCTGGAACGCCACGTTCGAATCGTTCGGATTGGTGCCGATCCAGGGGAACGCGTCCGACTGCCATCCCTGCCCGCCGCTTTCGAAGGATCCGTCCTTGATCAACTGGTTGACCTGCCGGACCCGGAAGAATACCGGCGCGGCCTCCACGATCTGATTGGTCAGGTACACCTTGGCGGCGAGGACGTAGTTGCCCACAGGCATCCCGGTCACGGCACGCATGATGCCGAAGGGGGCGGTGTGCGCGGTGCCGAGATTGCCTTTGTCGGTCCAGTACTCGACCTTGTCGATCTGGTTCATCGTGACGCCGGCGAGCGAGGCGAGTTCGAGGAACACGGTGTTCTCGCCCTCGTCAACCAGCACCTTGGTGGTCACGGCCTTGGGAGCGGTGTAGGTGAGCATCACGTTGTCGAGCCGGAAGATTTCTTTGAGGTTGGCACCTTTGAAAGCGAAGCGCACGGTGATGGTCTTGCCGGCGTATGCCAGCAGGTTGTGAGTGTAGAAACGGTACCCGCCCGATTCCGGCAGATCGGGTTGTCCGGCTCCGTAGACGCCGAGATCCTTGTTGGCGCACGGGGCGGAGCAGATGATGCTGGCGGTGACGCTCTCTGTTCCCGTTCCGAGGGTGCTTCCGCGAAACCAGAAGCTGAGCTGAGCCGAAGAGGCGCCTGGCGGGATGCCGATGGTCTGTTCGATCGAGGCGCCGTCAGCGATCGCCTGCGCGTAGCCCTTGCTCCCTCCGAATCCGTCGCCGGGGTTGTGCTCCATGTTCTTTGCGGTCCAGTTGCTGACGCCGTTGATGAACCCGCCGTTCTGGATGAGATCGAGCACGCCCACGATTCCCACTGCGGTATTGGCTTCGCCGAAGTTCCCGTTGAAATCGAAGATCCGCGCCGTGAGCCCCTGCTGTCCGGGATTCCATCCGTGTACGCTGATCCGCTGCCGGAGGCTGGTCCGGGCCTGGGTGGCCACGGTTTGAGTCCCGCGCAGAATGGAGATCGACATGACGCCCAGGTCGTCGGCCCCTGTGGCTTCGACCAGGATGCTGTCATTGGACTCTTCCTTTGCCAGCACCTTGATGGCGCCGGTGGGCTTGACCGTGTCGTTGAGCGGATTGACCAGATCAGTCCCGGCCCAAGCCTGATGGATCGCCTTGTAGCGGCGGTCGTGGGTGCCCCACAGGTCCTCGGCTGCGTACATCCAGGCGCCATAGAGGTCGGCGTACGAGGGATTGGCGGGCAGGTAATTCGCTGTCGCATCGAACCAGACACGGGCGGCATCGTTCATGCCGATTCCCTGCATCCCGTTCGGCAGGAACTGGGAATAGGTGGCGCTCTTGGGATCCGAGTTGGAACCGAGCACGATCCGCATGAATGTGTTGCCGTACAGGGTCCCGACGGCGTGGACGTCCTTGTAGGCGAGGTCTGCCGTATAGTACCGGAAAGTTGGATTCCGCATGCGGCCACGGAAGACCGATTCGGCGACGTTCACCGGGAGCGAGTTGCCCATGCCATTGGCGAAGTAGGCACTGGCGACTGACGACTGGACGTCTCCCGTCCCCTCATTGATGCCCTCGCTCTCGCCTAGCGGATCATACTCCGATCCGGTCTCATAGGCGAAGAATCCGTGGCCAAGTTCGTGGCCGACGGTGCCGAGATCGACACGCCGAGACGATGAATCCACGCCGCGTTGTTCCAGTTTTCCCTCGAATGCGGGCGAAGCTGGACCGCGCCGCCCTTTCCGTCGAGCCCGTTGCGCCCGAATACTTTCTGGAACATGTCCAGGACGACGGTTCCAGCGTAGTGAGCGTCAACGGCCGGGGTTTCGATTCGGGCCTGCGTTGCCGTCTCTGGCTCACCCCAGATATATGCCGTCCCGTCGCCCCAATTGTCCGCCACGTTGAAGAAGGGAACCCAGTTCCCCTTATAGGGATTCTTTTTGAACAGACCGTGAACCGTGGACAGTTTCCGTGCGCTGTTGAGTAGGGTCGCGACGTTGTTGTGGTCCTTGACCACTGGCAGGTTCACCTTTCCGAAGTGAAATCCGTTGGCGTTTTCCGGGATCTCCTGCGAGGTGACCTTGATGATCTGGCCGGTGTTGGCGTCGACCTTGTAGACTCGCGCGGGCACGGTTTCAGAAATCACGTCGATCCGGTGGACCAGTGCGAACGAGCGCGCGCGCCAGTCGACCTTGGGGCCGGGAAGACCCGAAGCGAGCCGGGTGGCGGCGGCGACCGGCTCGATCGTGGGCCAGAGCACCAACTGGGCTTCAATGTCCTCGTCCGCGAGCAGTCCGTCTTCCCGAGCCACGGCCTCACGCACGGCCTGGATGGCGGACGAAGCGGGAACCGCAGGCGCCACCGCCATCGGTGGTACAGGGTAGACACGGTGCGTGAGCTTGATTTTGCCGTTGGGATCCATGTGGACGTTCGCGGATCCGCCGATGACCTTGACTCCCTTGTACTGCTCGGTGAACCGGGCGCGGAGCCAGCCGTAACGGTCGGTCTTGGCGGACACGAGTTTAAAGCTGTGATCTGGACTGAGCTGTAGGACGGCAACGTTCTGTTGCAACCAGGTCTCCGCGGCCTGGGTCCTTTCAGCCTGTCGGGCTTTGAGCGTCAACAGTTGCTCCCGGCTGAGGGTTGGCAATTGGGCCTGGGCGGCAACCACCGAGGCCAGGGTCAGGGCGAGGATTCTGATTGGTTTCATCTCGTTTGAGTCAACGGAAAAGGGCGGCCGCGGCGATCGCGAGGTGAATGAAATTTTTCCGGGACAAGGTGATCGATTCCGGTTTCCGGCTCCGTGGATCAGTGTGATAGCAATGAAGGAGGCATGAGCATGACGGACAGTCTCGAGATCACCCGGCTGCTGCGCGAGTCGCGCGGCGGAAACCAGCATTCGATGAACGCGCTCCTGGAGGCGGTCTACCCCGAGCTCCGGCGGATCGCGCGGATGCATATGAGCCGGGCCCAGCCGGGCCAGACCCTACAACCGACGGCGTTGCTGCACGAGGCTTTTATCAAGCTCGCCGGATCAAACGGGGAGTTCAAGGACCGGGGCCACTTTTTCGCGGTGTCGGCTTCGGCGATGCGGCAGATTCTCGTGGATCACGCACGTGCGAAGGTGGCGGAAAAGCGCGGGGGCGGGGCGGTGGCTGTGCCGATTGACGAGGCTCCGGTGGCGGTGAACGGCAACCCTGACTTGCTGCTGATGGTCGACATTGCGCTTTCGAAGCTCGCCCAGACCGACGAGCGGAAGGCACGGATCCTGGAGCTGCGTCACTTCAGCGGGCTGAGCATTGATGAGATCGCGGAGACAGTGGGGGTGAGCGTCGCGACAGTGGGCCGGGAGATCCGGTTTGCGGAGGCGTGGTTGAAGCGGGAGTTGGGGAGATAGGGCGTTTGATACACTGAAAGTGGCCGCCGGGAGGCGGTCCCAATGCCGTTGGCAGCACCTGTCCTGACCCCGCCTTTGCGCGACGGCGACCGCTTGACGCGGGAGGAGTTTCTTCGCCGGTGGGAGGCGATGCCGGACGTCAAACGGGCCGAGTTGATCGGTGGCTGACCGCCTACGTGCTCGCTACGCCGGGCTGCCGTGTGGGCTCAGCGGGAAACTTGGCTAATGGCCGCTGACTCGGCTCCTCAGCCGGATCTTGAGATGCGCATCGCGAACAGTCCCCGATGGAGGTTGCAGGGACTGTATGCGGTAGGGGCTCCTGAGTTGGCTAATGAGGTCAGCTTGACGGCCAGCGCCCGGGATAGCGGGTCCAAGCTGAAGTTGTACGAACGGAGCCGCGAACTTGTGAGTGGCAGGCACGTCGAGATCCAGCCCGATGCGGATGGTATCTACCGGTCCCGCGTATTCCCGGGCTTGTGGCTCGACCCTGTAGCGCTTTGGGCACAGCCAGTTGGCGGCCGGAGCGTGAGTTCCGGAAGCGGTGGTACACTGTTGGTCGGAAAAGGTGGCACATGCCCTCGACACTGCTCGAATTCCCGGTCCCGCTGTTAGAACTGACCCCGGAACAGCTCCGGCAAGAAGCCGAAATCGTCACGGACACGGAAGAAGCCGTGGATAATCCACAGTGCGAGAGGAAGCAGCACC
>VFZX01000213.1 GCA_016871015.1 Acidobacteriota bacterium
GGCTCACCTCTCGCCAGGGCATCCCCCAGCTTAACCGCTGTCCCCCGGTTACCCTTCGTTTGTGTCAACCGCCCACCGGCACACTTGTCAAGGATGTCTCCGGTTCGCACAGGCTCCCAAACGCGTCCCGCCTACAGCGCCCAACAAATTGAGCATGAGGGATAAGGTCATCCTCGAGCATCTGCCGCTGGCCAAGGCCATCGCCGTGAGAGTGCACGAGAACCTGCCCGTCCACGTTGACATGGATGATCTCGTCCACGCCGGGATTCTGGGCCTGTTCGATGCCGTCAACAAGTTCGACCCGGACAAGCAGGTCGCCTTCTCCTCCTATGCCAAGCACAGGATCAAGGGAGCCATTCTCGACAGCCTGCGGCAGCTTGACTGGGCTTCGCGGGACCTGCGGCGCCGGCACAAACAAGTAGAAGCGGTCACCCGTGATTTGACCGCAGAGCTCCAGCGCAGCCCCACCGATGCCGAAGTCGCGCAGAAGCTGGGCGTTGAAGAGGGACGCTGGCGTCAAATGATGCTGGATCTCCGCAATGTCGGGCTGATCTCGGCTTCCACCCGTGGACAGGACGGCGATGATCTGCCGCCACCCGACTTCCCGAGCACTCCGGACCTCCAGCCCGATGTCATGTGCGTCCGTGAGCAGATGCGGGCCGCTTTGGCCACGGCCATGCGCGCTCTTCCGGAGCGCTATCAGAAAGTCGTCACGCTGTATTACACCAACGAGATGACGATGAAGGAAATCGGTGGAGTCCTCGGAATCAACGAGAGCCGGGTTTCCCAAATCGACAAGTCGGCACTTGAGAAAATGCTGGCGGCGCTCGAATCGAGCGGCATCCGCTCCGCCAACGCCTTCGCTGATTAATCGATTGTGATCGAATACGGGGCGCGTGCGAGGAACCCGCCTGCGCTCCACAGATCCGCGCTCATCTCACGCAGCAGCGGGATGCGGGGCAGGGATTGCCGGAGTCTCCGCGCGGCAGCCCTTTCGAGCGCGTCCTCGGGCGACCCGAATACGTACTCGAACAGCGACTTCTTACGGGGGTAGATCCGCATCCGCAGCCGGTCCTTGACGTCGATCTTCAACCTCTGCTTCATCAGCTCCACGGCGCGGTCGAACCCGCCCACCTCGTCCACCAGGCCCGCCGGTTTGGCTTGGCTTCCCAGCCAGACGCGTCCTTCGGCTACCGCCGCGATCTCGGTCCTGCTCTTCTTTCTCCCTTCCGCCACCCGCGCCAGGAACGTCTCATACGTTTCGTTGATCCCCTCTTTGAGCTTCTGGCGGGCCTGCGGATCGAGCGGCTTGAGTGCGCTATCGATGTCGGCATTGCGGCCCCGGGTGAGGACCTCTGACCGGATCCCCAATTTATCGTACAGCCCCCTCAAGTTCACCTTGCCCCAGATCACACCAATCGACCCGGTGAAGGTTGCAGGGTAGGCGACTACCGGGTCACCCGTCATCGCCATATAGTATCCGCCCGAGGCGGCGGTGTCAGACATCGAGATGACCATCGGCTTCTTCTTGCTCAGCAGCTTCAGGTCGTGGAGGATCTCCTCTGAGGCGATGGCGTCTCCGCCAGGAGAGTCGATCCGCAGGATCACTCCTTTGACGGTGTCATCCGCGGCCACACGGCGCACCAGGCTACCGAAAGTGCCGGAACGGATCGTGTCTTCACCACCGCCCTCGCCCCGCAAGATCTCCCCCTGTGCGACCAGGACCGCCGCTTGGGGCCCACGCCCGCCGGAATCGGCCCGCGCGTGGACGTAGTCCCGGTGCGATACTTTGCGCAACTCCTTTTGGCCGAGCCGGGCCTTCATCTTGTCGAAAACCTCGTCCTCGAAGTGGAGTCCATCAACCAAGCCGAGTTCGAGTGCGCGCTTGCCTAGGAACGGTCCTTCGTCGATCGCAGCGCGAATCTGCTCCGGAGTCTTCCCGCGGCCCGACGCAAAAGTCGAGACCAGGTGCCCGTACAGATCATCAAGCACCGAGTTCATCACTTCGCGCGTGGCCGGGGACATGCGGTCCTCGGTGAAGCTGTCCATCGCGTCTTTGTACTTGCCGGCGTGCTCGATCTCAAACTGCACCCCCAGTTTGGAAAGCGTGTCGCGATAGTAGCTCAACTCGGCGCGCATTCCTTTGACATCCAGGTAGTCCCCCGGAGCGAGGAAGACCTGGTCGGCGGCGGTTGCCAGGTAATACTCGCGCGCCCGCGGCGTCCGGAGAAAGGCGATCACCGGCTTGCCCGTTTTCTTGAACCGGATCAAGGCTTCGCGCAGCTCCTGCATTTTCGCCCAACCGGCCGAGATCCCTTGGGGAATGACGACGATGCCCTTGATCCGCGAGTCCCTGCCAGCTTGCAGCAGGATGTTCCAGTGCTCCAGCAGCGTGACGGGCGCGTTCGACTCAAACATCGGCAAGGGGACTTCCATCGGCGCCAGTTCAGGAATCTCTCCCCCAATCCTGAGCACGAGCGTCCCCCCGTCGGGGATGTCGGCACGGCGGTCCCCGATCCGCGCCATGGCGAAGAATGCGATCACACCGGCCAGGCCGGCAAGCAAGAAACCGGCCGCAAGCCCCAGCAGGAACTTCTTCATGCGCCGGCCAGGATCTGATCCACGCGGCGGCTCACGTCGGCCAGATACTCGCGCCCTCCACGAGAAAGTTCAACTGTGGCGCTGCCCTGGTAGCCGATCTCCCGGAGCGCGGCGTGCACTTCCTTCCAGTCGATCTCGCCATCCCGCAGGTTGACGAACTCGGCGTGCATTTTGTTGTTGTAGAACTTGAAGTCCTTCAGGTGGAGCTTGACGATCCGCTTACCCAGGGTCCGGATCCAATCCTGGGGATAGGAATACAGCACCACGTTGCCGACGTCGAAATAGGCCTTGACCCACGGCGACTGGAACGAATCCACGTACTGTGCGAACTCGACCGGGCTGAGCAGGAACTTGTTCCAAACTTCTTCGATAGCGATGACCACCTTGAGTTTTTCCGCCAGCGGGATCAACTCGCGGATCTGCTTCTGGCTACGCTCCCAGGCCTGCTTGTAGGAGGTTTGCGGGTTGACAACCGCAGGCACGAGCAGAACGGCGTCGGCGCCCCAGAGCTTGGCGTTGCCGAGACTGGTGCGCATGGCCTGCATGCTCTTGGCGACCACGTCTGGATCCCCGGAGGACAGGGGGAATTTCCAATGATCCCCATTCATCACCGAGTGGATGCGGACTTTGGCGCCATCGGCGGCTTTTTTGATTTCCTCCGCCTCGCGCGGATCATCGCATTGCCGCGCCTCGACTTGTTCAAAGCCCACCTCGCGGGCCAGTTGAAAGCGTTCCGCGTAGCTCAGCTCTGCGGGGAGCATGCTGAGCAGAACGGCTTTCTTGATCGGAAGCCGCGGCTGGGCGGAAACTCCCGCGGCCAGGCTTGTGCCGAGGCCAGCTTTGAGGAACGACCGGCGATTGGTCATTCCTCAATTCTAGCGCTGTTACTGCAAGTTGGGGATCTTGATGATCTTCTTCTGGATCGCGTACTGCACCAGTTGCGCTTTGTTGTGGATGTCGAGCTTGCGCATCAGGTTGAACTTGTGCGCCTCAACCGTCTTGACGCTCAGATTCAGGTCGCCCGCGATTTCTTTGACCGAGTTTCCCTCGGCGAGCATCTTGAGCACCTCGCGCTCGCGGCTGGTCAGAGTCGCAAAGCGCGGCATCCGGTTCGCCGACTTGATCCGCGTGCGGAAGTCGTCGACCAGTTGCGACAGCATGCGCGGGCTCAGATAGGAGCCGCCCCGCTGCGCGTCGCGCACCGCCGCGACCAGTTGGGCCGAAGGACTGTCCTTGAGAACGTAGCCGCTGGCCCCGACTTCCATGCCTTCTACCAGATAATCCTCGTCGTCATACATGGTCAGGGACAGAACCTTGGTCTCGGGCCTGTTCTTCCTGATTTGCCGTGTCGCCTCAAAGCTGCTCAAGCCCGGCATGCCGATGTCCATCAGCACGATGTCCGGCCTCGCTTCGGCTGCTTTCTCTACCGCGTCGCCGCCGTTGGCCGCCTCACCTACCACTTCCATGTCGGCCTCGGCCGTGATCAGCGTCCGAACGCCCTGACGGAATAGTGTGTGATCGTCCGCCAGCAAGATACGAGTCTTTGCCATAGTACCTTCCGAATCCTCGAAGTCAATACCCAGCGATTTCAGAGCTTGGAGAACATCCGGGTCTCCAGCTCCGCCAGTCCGGGGTTAGCAACGGTCGGGGTCTTCGCATGATCGCCTCTCGATATCGGCAGTTCCACGTAGATCTTGGTACCCGACGAACTTTTTCCGCATTCAGCTTTCCGTCTACTTCCTACGCCCGCGTGACGGCTTTGAGTCTGCACGGGAATGCTCTCGATCCGGCACTCTCCGCCGAGCAAGGCCACCCGCTCCTGGATCCCGGCCAGCCCAAACGAACCTGGTTTGGACAAACCGTCCGGCACGCGGAACCCGACTCCGTCGTCCTCAACGTGCAGTCTCAGTAATGTATCGGTCGCCGACAGGGAAATCGATAGACGCGAACAAAGGGAATGTTTGGACGCGTTGTGCAGGCATTCCTGAACCAGCCTGTAGGTGATTACCTCCAACTGCTGCGTCAGCCGCGGCAGTCTTCCGATCTGGAGCCTGACCTTGGCCGTATGCGTCTGCCGGTAGCGGTTGGCCAACTGCCGGATTGCCGCCGCGAGTCCGAGCTGGTCGAGCACGGCCGGCGACAGAGCCCCGATTAACCGCCGGACTTCAATGATCGTCCTCTCGGTCATGTCCCGCACCTCTGACAGACGCGTCCGCCACTGCCGCTCGCCATCGGGCAGTTCGCGCTCGATCATCTCCATCTGCAGCCGGATCCACAACAGATCCTGCCCCGTCTGGTCATGCAGCTCGCGGCTGATGCGCCGCCGCTCGGCTTCCTCGACATGCATCATGCTCTCGGCCAGCCGCCGGATCTGGTCCTGCTGCTGATGCAGGTGTTCGACGAGCTTCTGCTTGTCGATCGCCATCCGGATCCGGTCGGCAGCCGCGGACAGCATCTCCTGCTCCCGCGGCAGCCATTCATACGGCTTTGAGAACGCGAACTGAAGCACGCCAACCAACCGGTGATCCGCCAGCAGCGGCACCGACCAGAAGGTCTCAAACTGGTCCCTCCACGAGGGATCGAGCGGCCGGGGTTTCCGTTTCGCCTGGCTGCCCGCGGCCGCGCAGACGGCCACCGCGTGTCCCCGCTGAACTTCGGCGCCGAGCCCCGCCATCTTTGCTCCGTGGCAAGCCCGTTGGACGAGGACTTGCGACTCTCGTTCCACCAGAAAGAGTTGCGCCTGGTCAGCTTTGCAGTAGCTGCTCAACGCTGCCAGGAACCGGCTGAGAAGCTCGTCCAGGCGGCGCGTTTCCAACTCCGCCCAGAACAGGTCGAAGAACGTCTTGCTTTCGCCTTCCCGGACCTCATAGTAGGCGTTGTTGACCGTCAACAGAACGTTGAAGTGGTACTGCTCCCGGACCGCCCCGAAGTCCTTCATCGCGGCGCCCGCATGGCGGCGCAAGACCGGCACAAGAACCTTTTCATACAGTCCCAGCGCTTTCACGATCTCTGCCGGAGCCACGTTCAACTTGGCCAGCCGGCGGCCCTGGTAGCCGACTTCCTCGAAAAATGCCGCCTGTGTGTCACCCCGGCCGAGACAACGGGACGCGGCCCCCATCGTAATGGCAGACAACGCCCTTCGATGCAGTGGATTAAATCCCGCGGCTTCCAGTTGTTTCTGGACCCGGTCTTCGACGCGGTCCCAGCATGGATACAGCGACGCTGCCACCGCGCTCAGGAACTCGCAACACTGCGCGTCCAGCGGGTTGGCATTGCCCCAAACAGGCGCCGGTTCGGCGATCACAGAAGCCTGATCGGCAGACTACTGGGATTGCTTTAGCACCCCCTCCAAGGTCGTATGCCCGGCCGACCGGGCTACGTCGGCGGCGGTGGCGCCCGCCCGGTTGACCGCTTTCGGATTCGCCCCCTTCTCCAACAGCAGCCGGACCATTTCCGCTCTGCCCCACGACGCGGCATGATGCAGCGGAGTCGCGCCCGTGTCTCCATCAGGCGCGTCCACCCGGGCCCCCTTGCCGATCAACGCCCGCGCCGCCGCGACGTGCCCGCCCAACGCCGCATCGTGCAGCGGCGTCGACCCCTCCTTGCTGCGCCGGTTCGGATCCGCACCCAACTCGAGCAGGTACTCAACCACGGCAGCGTGGCCCTTGAGCGAAGCATCGGCCAGATATCCACCCAGGTCCAGGCGCTTCCGCCGCCCGGCCAGCAGCTTGACCAGGTCTAGCTGGCCCCGCATCACCCCTTCGTGCAGCAGCTTCGCCTCATCGATCCTGGCGCCCTTTTCCAAAAACGCCGCAATCACTCCCGCGTGCCGGTTCTGCACGGCTTCCTCCACGGCGCGGCCTTCCGGACGGGCGCCCGCTCCCAGCAGCATCCGCACGAACTCGGCGTGGCCCTTGGCGGCCGCCGCCGGCAGCGCCGGGGCCGGGTCCAGGCCCTTTCCGATCAGGAACCGCGCGACGTCGATCTCGCCCTTCCAAGCAGCCTCATCCAATGCTGTATTGCCCGCCCCGTCTTTTGTGTCCGGATCGAGCCCCCGCGCGATCAACAGCTCCACCAGCGGCAGGAACCCGCGATTTGCCGCCAGGTGCAGGGCGGTCGCCCCCGTTGCCGATTTCGCCCGCAGATCCGCTCCCCGCCTGAGCAGCAGTTCGACGACATCGGCGTGATTGGTGATAACCGCATAGTGCAACGGCGCCGACCCGCCCTCCAGGTGCCGCAGGTTCGGATCGGCGCGGTGGTCGAGCAGCAGATCCGCCATCCGCACGTCGCCCGCCCAACAGGCGTCATGGAGTGCGGTGCCGCCGAGCGAATCCCGTTCATTGGCGTTGGTCCCCTTTTCGAGCAACTCCTTCACCCGAGGCAGCTCGCCCGAGCGCACCGCCGTGTGCAAGTCACTGAAAAGGAGAAGAAACGCCGCCGCGAACATTTTTGTCTACTTGCGTCCCGGCCCGTAGAGAACCGTACCTGGCCGTGCCCCCGTGTGTTTGCCCTGGTCAAGCACCACGCCGCCGTTGACGATCACATATTCGACGCCCGTCGAGTACTGGTGCGGCTTGTCGAAAGTCGAGTGGTCGATGATCTTGGCGGCGTCGAAGACGGTCACGTCGGCGGCCATTCCGGGCCGGATCAGCCCGCGGTCGTAGAGGTGGATCTTGGCCGCGTTCGCTGAGGTCATCTTCCTTACCGCCTCCTCCATCGTGATCACCTTCTCGTCCCGGACATAGCGGCCGAGAATCCGCGGAAACGTGCCGTAGTACCGCGGATGAGGATTCCCGCGCGCCAACGGACCCTCGGTGGCGACCGCGGTTCCATCCGATCCGATTGAGACGAACGGCTGGCGCAACGCATACCGCATGTCGTCCTCGGAATGATGGAAGTAGACGGTGGGCACCGAGCCCCGGTTGTCGATCAGCACCCGGAACAGCACGTCAACCGGCTGCCCGCCCAGTGTGCGGATCACTTCGTCCATCCGCTTGCCTTCGAACTTCTTATATTCCGGGTTCGAGAAGCTGACCAGCAGCATTCCCTCCCAGGATCCGGTCGCGGTGTAGTGGTTGTACCAGTTGGTGCCTGGGATTCCGTTTTCGATCTCGCGCACCAGCCGGGCCTTCAACGACGGATCCTTCAGCCGCGCGATGAGCGCGCCGCCTCCGCCTTCGTGCGCCCAGGGCGGGATGATTGTCGCCAGATTGTTCTGTCCGGCACGGTAGGGATAGACGTGGGCCTCAACCTGTTGCCCTTGGGCCCGCGCGTTTGCGATGGTCGAAATCAGCTCGGGCATCCGCCCCCACAGCTTGTGTTCGGCGATCTTGAGGTGGATGATGTCCACCGGGACCTTGGCACGCCGGCTGATCTCGAGCGCTTCGGCCACCGACTCAAACACTCCGTGGCCCTCCGTCCGCATGTGCGTCGAGTAGATCCCGCCGTAGGGCGACGCAGCCTCGCACATTGCCACGAGCGTGCCAGTGTCAATCCACGATCCCGGGGGTCCGCTGAGCGAGCTCGCCACCCCCAGGGCGCCCTGTTCCATCGCTTCCCGGACCAGGGCTCGCATTCTGTCGACCTCCTCCCGTGTGGCCGGTCCTGCCTTCTGGCCATGGACCCAGGTCCAGATCTGGCTCGATCCAATGTAGCTGCCAATGTTGGTCGACACGCCCCGTTTCCGCAGCGCATCCCAATAGGCCTGGAAATTGGCGAACTGCTTGGTGGGCGCCGCCGATCCGCCTTCGCCGAAGATCATGCTGGTGACGCCCTGCCGGATCATCGACTGCGCGTTGCCGTCGGCGAGCACGGTGTCGTCGGAGTGATTGTGGATGTCGATGAACCCCGGCGTGACGTGCAGCCCGCTGGCGTCAATCGCGCGCCGGGCGCGGGCGGCATCGATCTTCCCGATGGCCGCGATCTTGCCTCCGGAGATGGCCACATCCCCGATGAATGCCGGATTCCCCGTGCCGTCCACCACCCGGCCGCCGCGGATGACAAGGTCGTAGTCCTGCGCGGCCAAGGCAAGCGCAAAAACGAATGGAAGCAGGCGATTCATCCCTATAGCTTCCCAGGAACCGAGCCAAAAGAAAACTGGGGAGTACCGAAGCACTCCCCGAGAGCCATGTTGGCTGCAGGTTCAGATGTTCTACTACGATAACACTTCGCGGCCCGTTCCAGGTTGCGGCGCTCGCTGAGGTGAAATTCCTTCAGAAGCGAGCAGCCGGTTGACGAACAGAATATCAGCGGCGCCCGGATGCAACCACGTTGCGCCACAGACGGAGAAGGTTTTCTCCGAGGAATTTCCGAATCCTTGCCTCGGGCCATCCCCGGTTGAGCATTGCCTGGGTGAGTTGCGGGAGGTCCGCGATATCGTGGATGCCCCTTGGCGGCGTGGGCCCGCCGTCGAAATCGCTCCCCAGTGCAACGTGGTCTTCTCCCGCTATTGAGATGGCCCTCTCGATCACTGCGATCCACTCTTCGGGCGTGAACAGCAGGCTCTCCGGGCAATCGGTACCCATCATCGGAAACTTGGGCGTCACCAGCTTGTCGATCAGATCCATGGTCATGGGCTTGCTGCTCACATCCGAGGTGTCCCAGAACGGCTTCCCCGCGTTGGCGGTGCGCCAGTCAAACATTTTGCGGTTGTGGAACTCGTTCCCGATATGGAACCCGATCACTCCGCCCTTGGCCGCCAGCTTGCGGATCAGGTGGTCGGGCATGTTGCGCGGGATGTCGTTGAGCGCGCGCATCCCGTGGTGCGTGGCGATGACAGGCGCGGTGCTGATCTCGAGCACTTGTTCCACCGTCTCATCCGATGCGTGGCTGATATTGATCAGCATTCCCTGCCGGTTCATCTCGCGGACCACGGCCCGCCCGTGCTCATTCAACCCGCCAGCCGGGCGCGACGCCGCGCAGCAGGAATCGGCGAAGCGGTTGGCCCAGTTGTGCGCCGGAAGCTGCGCCGACCTGAGCCCCAGCCGGTGCAGCATCCGCAGGACTCCCAGGCCGCCGTCCAGATCGAAGCCTCCCTCGAGATCGAGAATTGCCGCAATCTTGCCTTCCCGCCGGATCCTGGCGAGATCGGCCGGGGAGTAGGCGATCGCGATGTGAGCGCTGTTGGCGGCGATCTGCCGGTGTGCGAGATCCAGCAGCCGCAGAGTGTAGGTGGTCTCCAGCCGCTGCGGATAGTACTCCTCCGGGACGAACAACGAGAACAGCATCGCATCGACGCCGCCTTGCCGGGCCCGCGGCAGGTCCACTTGCCCGCCCTTGAGGCGCTGGCCGATATCGGACCCGTCATACAACTGGCGGTTGATGACGTGCACGTGTCCGTCGAACACGAACGCATCCTGGTGCAGCTTGCGCGCACGCTCGGAGACTTCGGCGGCCGGCAGCAGCATGCCCGCCACAAGGACAACTGCGATGCGGCTCATAGCCGCTTGGGCTCCTCGGGCGGTACCGCGCCCCGGTTGTAGAGCGGCTCGGCGACGGCCCGGTAGCGGACCGCAAGGTGGGGCGTATCGATTTGAACGTGACCCTTCCACGCCGACTCCATCGCGGCAGCCAGGATGCCGGTGGTCAGCAGTGTCCTCTCGACCGGGTAAGGCGCGCGGCCGGTAAGAATCAGCTCCTCAATGTAGTGCGTAAGGCCGGAGAAGTGGCCGTAGAACCGCGCGTTCTGCAGCCAGAACAACGTCGAAACCGGTTCGGGTTTGCCCTCGATCTGGCCCGCGAAGTTGAAGTCGTTCAAATGGCCGTTCAGCATGTAGGTGGCGCCGCGGAATCCATCGTTGTAGTGGACGGCGAACACCGAGGGATTGCGGGCGTTCTCGCGCATGTTCCCGGGTTTGCGTGTCCCGCTGCGGGCGCACGCGGCTTCGAGCAGCGGAATGCTCCACGGATTCGCGTCGGTCCACTTCCAGACATCGGGTCCCTCGAGGGTCTGCACGGAGCGGACTCCGGTCTCGCCTCCCTTGCGGCGCTCGGCCATACACTGAAGTCCTTCGAGTGCGTGGAATCCATAGGACTCGATCCCGCCGCCAGCCGCGGCCACCGCGTGCCGGAGCGGGACCTCCATCGGCAATTCGATCTCCGGCCGCCGCCAGCTCACTGGGACCGACGAGCCGGCCAGGAACGGGAACTTGAGTTCGCGCGACCAGTCGACCATCTGCCGCGCCTTCCACCAGTCCACCGACAGGTGCTTGTCGCAGAACACCGGAACGGACCGCCCGGAAGACCGGAAGACGTCGACAATCTGCGACATCAACTCATAGCGCGGGTAGAGGTGCTGCAGCTTCTCGTTGTAGGGATAGTTGCCGTGCTCGCCGATGAGGACCACTCCGTCCACAGCCAGCTTGTCCCCGCCGCGGGTCAGCGCATCCCGGACGGTTTCATACAGCGGCACTCCATGCTTTTTGGCCTTTTCCCGGCTCATGTCGTTCCAGGGGACCTGGTCGGTGAACATCGAGGCAGCCTTCACTCGCGGCGTCCGGTGCTTGCCGTGGTAGTGATAGCCTTCGAGCAGCCGGGTTCCGATGACGTCGGCGTGGGAATTGGTCCGGTATTCGGTGATGATCAGCGCGATCTGCTTTTTTCCGGTCTGGGCGGGGAGCGGCGTCACGGCCAGCGGCCAGAGGTCGCGGCGCCGGAATGAAGTCAGAGCCATGGGTTGATTATGGCATCCTGGGCAACGCGGTTCGCAAGGAGAAACCGGGTTCCCGCTGCGCCTACTCGATCTCTTCCAGAGCGCCCGTTACCTCGCGCAGGACCTTCTGCTCGCCCGCCGTATAGCGGCTTTGGAACACCTCGCTATTCATCCGCGCTTCCCGTTCTTCGACGTTCATCCGCCGGAGCCGGATCAGTTCCTGGCGCACGATCGGACGCCGTTCCACAGGGAGCTGCTCAAAGGCCTTCATGCCAATCTGAGCCGCGCGCCGCTGTTCGGGTGTCAAGCCTTCGGCCGCGCTGAACAGCCGCTTCCGCTGTTCCGGCGACAGTCTGTTGTACTGTTCCAGCCGCCGCTCAAGCTGCGCCCGGCGTTCCGCGGGGAGGCGGGCGAGCGCCGCTGACCGCTCCTCCGCTGACATCTCGCTCAGCCGGTCGAGTTGCTGCTTCACCGCCGTCTGCTTGGCCGCTTTTCCCTTGGGGCGCACCATTTTCATGGGGCGGCCAGCTTTGGGCACGGGCGCCTGAGCCCACACCGCCGCGGGCCCAAGGATCAGCGCGATGACCAAGGCCAGACGCATCAGATTGCCTGCTTGCCGCTCGCTTCGACCGGCTCGGCGACACCCAACTGCTGAAGCATATCCATGTCGGCCAGGGTGTCTTCGACACTCTCAACTTCAACCACTTCGACCACCGGGGATTCCCCAGCTTCGGTCACCTGGGCGATCGGGGAATCGGGGCCTGGCTGCCGGATCAACAGCACACCGAGCATCAATGCGCACACCGCACCCGCGGCGAACACCGGCCGGGGCGCTGCCAGCGCACCTAAAAAGCCGGCCAGCCGCGCCAGCCAGCCAGCGGGCCTGTCCCCCTCCGCGGCCAAACGGGCGAACAGGCGCTGATCGAATCCCGCTGACACCGGCTCCGGCTCCCAGCCGTCGAGCGCTTCCCACACCGCCCGCTGCGCGGCCACCACCTGCTGGCACTGCGGGCAGGCTGACACATGCCGCTCAATTCTGGCTGCTGCCGGAGGGTCCAGCCGGCGGTCGAGATACTCCAGCAGAAGTCCGGCTCCGTCTTGCCCCTGGACCGGGCACTGGATTTGATGTTCTTCCCGCATCATGACGGCCTCCTAGACATTGAAGTGAGCCAGCCTGGCACGCAACGACTCATAGGCGCGGAACAACAGCGACTTGAGCGCGGCCTCGGAACAGTCGAGCGCCTTGGCGATCTGCGCGTACTCCATTTCCTGATATTTGTGCATCAGGACGGCTGCCTTCTGCTTCTCGGGCAGCTTCTCGATCGCGGCACGGATCTCCGAGAGCCGTGCCTGCTTCAACAGCATCTGCTCCACATTCGAGCCCCGGTCGGGGAGCTGCCGCGTCGCGCCTTCGATCACTTCCTCGTCCAGACTCGTCTGGCCCCTCTCCTTTTTCGTGTCGCGGATATGGTTCAGCGCGAGGTTCGTAGCGATCCGGAAGAACCAGGTCGTGAATCGCGCCGAGGGCTCATAGGACGCCCGGTTCCGGTAGATGCGCACGAACACTTCCTGGGCCAGTTCCTCCGCCACGGATTGATTCAACACCATCCGGTACAAGTAGTGAACCAGGAGGCCGCGGTTCCGCTCGACCAGCACCGCGAAGCAGGCGGCGTCGCCGGCCTTGAACCGAAGCATCAGATCGGCGTCGCGATCGAAGTTCTCATCCCGGCTGGCTGCTGCATGGCCAAGAATTCCGGGGGTTCCCATTGCGGTAACCGCGCCCATGTCTGTCTGAACACGTGGTTGCTGGGAATGTTTCGGCTCCATCACTTTTGTCTCAAAGACTTTATCGGGTGGCTGGAGAGCTTCGTGTAGCGCGATTCTCCACCCACCGGATCGCTCCGGTAGAGGTGAAACCCGGAGGCTTCGAAGGAGCCGAAATCCACCCCCGGCAGCGAGGCGATCGCCCGGCGCAACGGAGCGAGGTCCGGTGGCGGGCCGCCCCCGCGCGGCTCAATCCGTGCCAACGTGAGGTGGGGGGTGTAGGGCCGCTCCTCGGTGGGGATCCCCAGCGTTGCACATGCGCGGCCGGTCGCCGCGGCCAGTTCCGGCAATCCCTCACCGCGGACCGCGGCCCACAAGATGCGTGGAGAATGAGGTTGAGGAAACCAGCCTATTCCACTGACTCGAATGGAGATACTGTTCTCGAATGGAATGGATTCCAGGGCCTCGGCCAGTTCCCCCAGCCGGCTCTCCTCCCACTCGCCGATGAACTTCGTGGTAATGTGCAAGTTCTCCACCCGGGACCAGCGGATTTTCGCCTCGGGCCTGAGCCGGACAATCAACGTGGAGAGTTCCTGCTGAATGGTGTCCGGCAAATCCAAACCTGTGAACAGGCGCATCTCCTCCAAGATTACACCCGCGGGCCTGGACCCGAAAGTGATTTCCGGGCTTCCGGTGCTGGCGCGTTCCTTCTACGCGCAGCCAGCGCAGGATGTGGCGGCGGCGCTGATCGGGCAAATCCTGGTGCACCGGCCGGGCCGCGGGCGGCTGTTGGCCGGGCGGATCGTCGAAGCCGAGGCCTACCTCGGACTGGCCGACCGCGCGGCGCACGCATACGCAGGACGGACGCCGCGCACAAAGGTCCTGTTTGGGCCCCCGGGGCACGCCTACGTGTACCTGATCTACGGCATGTACCACTGCCTGAATTTCGTCACCGAACCCGAAGGCTCGCCGGGATGCGTCCTCATCCGCGCCCTGGAGCCGCTGGCCGGAATCCTGGACGAGCGTTGCGACGGCCCCGGGCGCCTCACCCGTGCACTGGGGGTCGGCCTGGGGCACTACGGACGGGACCTGACGCGCGGTCTCCTCACCGTACACGCCAGCCTGGAACCAGGACCTAACCCA
>VFZX01000214.1 GCA_016871015.1 Acidobacteriota bacterium
GCTGATCGGGCGTGAGGTCAGACCTCGACCATCGCTCCCGCCAACTGCTTCGCCACCGGTGCCAGCTTCTCCCCCTGCACCGAACCCAACGCCGTAACATACGGCGCAACCGGACCCGTCCGGGCGATCCCCGCCAACTCCACCGCCGCATGCAACACCCGCGCCGGACCCCAAGCATCCCGCAAATCCTCAAGCGCGATGAAATGCTGGCGGACCGCTTCGGCCTGATCCCACTCGCCCCGCACATTGTGCTCGAACAGCATGCGCGACAGCGCCGGAGCCACGCATCCGCTGCCCGTGGTGAATCCGGGAAGCCCGAACCCGCGCATGTGTGCAATTGCTGGCCGCTCGCCGATTCCGCTGATTACGTATTTCCGGTCCACCCGCTGCAGCAGGCCATCCAAATAGGAATCCAACGTGGGATCCTGCCGAACCACGGCATACTTGATCGCGACGCAGACTCCATCCCGGACCAAGCGGCCTACCGCGTCCAGTCCGGCGTCTTTGTCCGCGCCGAAATTGTTCTCGTCTTTCAAATACACGATCAAGGGAGTGCGAGCCGCCTCGGCGAACTCGCGGTATCCACGCTCGAGTCCGGCGGCGTCACGTGGATCGGCGCAGGGGAGCAGCATGACCGCCGGAAAGCTGTAGCGGGCCAGGATCGGCGCCTGGTCCATCGCGCGGCCGAACGAGGGGCCAGCGCTGGGCAGCATCGTCCAGTCATCCGGACAGCCATTGGCCCAGTCGAGCAGTGCCTCATACTCGGCCAACGTGATGTGATACAGGAACGCGTTGCCCCCGTAGAGGAAGTTCCGGATCCCGCCATCGGCGATGTGGCGCGCGATTCGCGTGGTTTCGGCGAAATCGACCGTCCGGCGAGCGTCGTCGTGGCGGCACAAAGGTGGAACCGGAAAGACTCCGGCGAGATCGGTGGAGGTAAGGGCTGCGGTCCGCATGGACCTTCATTCTACCAGCGGCACCGTCAACCCGGTGGAATTTCGCGGATCTCGGGGATGTCCGAAGAATCGATCTCTGAATCGGGCCGTTGCCCGAGTTGGCGGAGATCGGCCCGTCTCTTAGCGGTGAGCCGGCTCATGTCTCTCTCAATGATTCCGTACCTTTAGGCCCTCCTCCAGGCACTCGATCAGCCGGTCACAGTCATCACGCCACATTGCCGCCTCGTCCAGCCAAAGTCCGGGAAACACGTTGGACTTGTAGATTCCATTTCGCGATCGCTTCAGCAGTGTGTAACGCGTGCCGTTGTGAAACCGCCATTCGATTCGCCGCTCCGCGACGAGGACCGCAAGGTACTCCCGGACTCCTGCCTCCCTGTATAACGCGAGCTTGGGGCCCAAATCGTACGACCGGCTGGACGCGCAAATCTCGATGATGAGGTCCGGCGGTCCGGCCAGGAAACGGCCCTTGTGCACCGCTTTGCCTCCATACTCAGGAAGCCAGCGAAGCGCCAGGTCCGGTTGCGGCATGCTGGACAACAACTCCCAGCTCGCATTCGTGGCCCCTGAGCAGCCCGGAGTCCGGCGGCGGTAGTGTGCCAGCCAGCCACCGAGGAGGAAATCGAACTCTCCGTGGCTGGCGGAAACTGGTGAAGGCAAGTAGACGACCCCCTTGATCAACTCGGCATGCTGCAGCCAGGGAAGAGCGTCCCATCGGGCCACGAACTCGTCGCGGTCCATCCGGTCACCGTTTTCGAGCACAGGAACTAGCGGCTGGGGAAGCGCCATGATCAATTCCTAATTTAGCGCCTAATTCAGATCGAGGTCACCTCCTCACCGGATTCACAAACGCCCCGTTCCCCGCAACGTCCCACACCGCGACCCGCGCCCACTTCCACCCCTTCGCCCCCGCCTTCCACTCAAACTCCGCGGACCCGAACGGACGCGTCGAATCCAGCGGGAACGTCTGCGTGAACGTCTCGCTTCCGTTCCCCCACACGATCTCGCCGAACGCCAGCGGGAACGTCCATTGCACCCGGACCTTGGCCGCCACCCCATCCGCCCCCGCCGCCGTGATCGATACCTCAGGCAGCAGCACCTCGCCCATCGTCATGAAGTACTCGCCACGGCGCACGGTGTCGAGCATTTGCCCGTAATTGTCGTAGCCGGGCAGCTCCGCCGCGCGCACGTAGTTCGCGTTCATGTGCGAATACAGCTCATGGGTGTGCTCGATATGGAACATATCGGTCTCGGCGATCAGACGCTTGCTGAGTCCCCAATTGTTCATGTCATCCAGCAGCCGCAGCGCCCTCACGCCCTGCCGCAGCGACGACGGATCCGCGGGCATCCCTTTCCAGCCCGCGCCGATGAAATGCGGATCCAGGAAGAAGTCCGTGTTGCGCACCTTGTCCGGATACTCATACGAGCTCTTGGTGCGCGGATGCGTCTGGTAGATGACGCCGTTCTCGCGCCGCGTCATCTCGATCACGTCCTCAGGCGAGCCCACATGGTAGACCGTACCGTAGGTGGGATGCTGCCTCACCAGCGGACCCGGCGACGCCTTGCTCATGAACCACAGCACGCGCTTCGGGAAGAAGATCGACCAGTGTCCTCCCAGGTGCACGTTCGCCTCCTCCGATGGAATCAGCAGGAACCGTGAATCGGACTGCTTCCGGCACACGCGGTAATAGGCGTCGAGCTCGCGCAGCCGCAGATCGGTGACATCCTGCGGGTGGCCGTCGCCGTGGAAATCGGCGGTGATCGCGGCGTCGATCCCCATGTTCATCAGCACCTGCCGGAAGGGCGGCTCCCAGTCCTCGCCCCGGTCAAGCGCCTGGATCGTGTATCCCCAATGCCAGTGCGACGTCAGAGTCTTGTAGCCGGGCAGCGGCCGGAAGCGGTCGCGGTTGGTGAATCGCAGTGCCTCGTCCAGCGCCACCGGGCCTTCGCGGTCCGACACCCAGAGGAACATCCCCATCCGCTGCTCCGTGCCAGGGGGCGCGTTCAGCCACGGATAGTAGAATCCCGCGCCATCATCTTCAGGCTGCCGGATTCCGAGTCCAACATCAGCGGCGCCGCGGCCGACCCATCCGTGATGCCACACGTAGCCCGGATTCGTCGTGTAGTCACGCGGTGCGATGTAGGTGTGCGGCGGCGGGAAGATCACGAGCGTCCCGCCCTCGGTCGAAGCCGCGAGGGTGCGGTAACGGACCCGCTCGACGCGCCGGTCAGGACCATCAGTCATCCCCTGGCGCAACACTCCGTCCGGATCGTAGTAGTGGACCGGCGACACCACCTCGCGCTTGCCCACGCGGACAAAGGCCGGCGGCGCGGCCATCCGCAGTCCCGCATCATACAGGTACGCAGTGAGCGGCTCTTGCGTCGTGGCGGCGGCATCCTGGCGGATCAAGCGGCTCCCCGGATAAAACGTAAACATCATCGCGCCTTGGAAGATCCCCATCCGCAGGCCGTCAAAAGAGACTTCCACGCGGTCGCCGATGGTGCGGGCCCGGGCGCGGGTGGCGGCGAATGCGCCCACAAACCGGCGGGTGCCGTTCGGATCACTGCCCGGGAAATCGAAGAACTCGTCGAACCCCGCGCGTCCACGCCGTTTCCCCGTGCTCACCCAGTACTGAGGACGCCCGTTGCGGATCACGTTCTTCGCCCCCAGCGACACACGCGTGATGAGCGGCTTTTCGGAGTCGAGCGAGAACTCCGCGGTCCAGGTGCGCGACACCTCATCCGGCCACTGGACCGTGAGCGAGGCGCCGGTTGCGGCCACCGACACCGGACCCGGGCGCACACCAGACAGGTCCGCCTCGACCACGGCGCCAAAAGAAATCGCCGGAAGCAGGGCGGCCGCTACGCGCATGGCTGGCCTCACTTGACCCTCGGAAACAGCGCGATCGTCTCCCGCACCAGCTTCGCGGCCGCCCCCGGACCATACGGCGTCCGGTCCACTTCATAACCCGCATGTCCGTACTCGTCTTCGACCGGCATGTACTCTCCCCCCTCGCCATTCGAGTATCCGGCGAACAGCGTCAACCCGAAGGGCGACGCCTTCTTGATGGCCTGTCCGATCTCCATGAACGGCTCCCCAGGCATGGCGACGATTGCCACTTCGCCCATGCGCAGGATCTGCACACGCACCTTGATCGGCTCGTTCGTTGGCGCCTTTCTCCATTTCCCGAGCAAGTCCTCGAACCGCCGCAACCGCGCTTCGGCGACGTGCTTGGCCCATGGATCATTGCCCTCCTTGGCCTTGGCCGCCTTGGTCGCCGCATCGTCAACGGACTGCTGTATCCGCTCGATGTCGGCGGATGTGTAGGTCCGGCGTGGCAAATCCAGAACCTCGGTGGTGAACTTGAGCGACGATTCGCGCGGGCCCGCCACGCGCCACGGCTGCTTGGCGATGAACGCCGTCGATTCCGAGAATCCCTCAAAGGCTGGCGCCCGGCGCGTGGTCTCGATCTGCAGCGCGAGCGCCACCGCCTGATGGCCGAGGATCCGCCCTAGCCGGTGCGCGACACCCAGGTCGCCGGTGAAGCCCTCGATCGGTCCCTGATTTCCCGCCGCGCCCTGAATGTAGAGACAGTGCGCGCCGGGGAAGGCCTGCTCCACCACCTTGCGCGTCATGCCCGGCCAGTCGGGCGAGATCGCCTTGTTCTCCCACGCCATCACGGTGCCGTGGCACTGGAAGTTGACCAGGATCGCGATCGGCCGCCCATCGGCGCCGTCAATGCGCACGACATTCAGATCGCGGTCCACCGCGCCGTCGGGATTGCGGCCGACGCTCGGGGGCGCACCACTCATCGCGCGCACACGGCGGTTGACGTTGATGGTGCCGGTCCCACGCATTCCACCCAGGTGCGCCGGGCGGAGCTTCGAATTGGCCTCGACGATGGCTCCCACCACCTTGTCCGCCACCAGGTCCCAGTAGTTGCGGAAGCTCTGCTGATACTGCGTGAGATCAATGCCTACCGGACCCTTCTCCGCGTTCAGAAACGGACCCGCATGGGTGTGGGTGGCGCCCATGCGCACATGCGCGGCGGGAATCCCGGTGAGTGCCTGAACGCGGGCGGGCACCGAGTCGATCAGGTTCACGAACAGCGCGTCCACGTCCACCATCGCGAATTTCTGGCGGCCGTCGCTGATCACCAGCGCCGTGGCCCACATACCGGCGGGATCGATCGACTCAGCCGTAACGTGGGTCTGCGCGCCCCAGTTCATCTGCGGGATCCCGACCGGCGGGGAAATGTCGGCGCGGGCGGTCCCGGCGAGGAGTCCGGATGGCTTGGAGTCCCGTGCGGACTGCTCCACCTTGTCGGCGAGCAGAATCGCGGTGGCGGCGAACAGGAGGGTGAATCTCATAGAGCTAGAGTATAAGAAAAATGCCACGCACCTGGAAGCTGACCCTCGAATACGACGGAACCAAGTACCGCGGTTGGCAGGAGCAGATCAATGCGCGGAGCGTTGCCGGGGCGCTGAAGAGTTGCGCACGCGAGTTTTTCGGAGAGGACGTCGAGATTCAGGGCGCCGGGCGGACCGATGCTGGCGTTCACGCGCGCGGACAGGTGGCGCACCTGAGGATCCGGGGCAACCGGAATCCGCCGCCCGAGGTGATCCAGCGCGACCTCAACGGAATGCTCCCCGCCGACATCGCCGTGACCCGCGTCGAGCCCGCGCCGCCGAGGTTCCACGCCCGCCACGACGCGCGCGCGAGGACCTACGTCTACCAAGTCACCACTCACAAGAGCGCGTTCCTCAAGCCTCACGTCTGGTGGATCCGCGATCCTCTTGATGTCCCCCTGATGGCGCGGGCCGCCCGGATGATCGAGGGCCGCCACGATTTCGCCTGCTTCCGCGCGGAGGACCCGGGACAGGAGGATGGGTCCACTGTGGTCGTGGTTGAGTCGGCGCGCGTGGAAGTGGAGGGGAATCTGATCCTGTTCCGAATCGAGGCGTCGCACTTCTTGTGGCGGATGGTCCGGCGGCTGGTGGGTGTCCTGGTGAAGGTGGGACGGCGCGAAGTCGCGATCGAGGACTTCGCACGGCTGCTCGAGGCGCGTTCGCGCCCGGGGCTGGATGTGGCCGCTTGGACCGCACCGGCGTCCGGGCTGTTTCTTGAAAGCGTGCGCTACTAGAGCGTTTTCGGAAATGACGTGAAACCGAATGACAGGCCGGGAGGCCTGTCCCAAAGGTCAGCGGCGCCGGAGCGAAAAGTGATATAGAATTTCATCATCCCGTTCTGGAGGGCAGGAAAATGACCACGATTCGTTCTTCGGCGCCAGTCGCCGCGCTCGTTCTTTGCGCCGCGGCCGCTTGGGCGCAGATCGGAACCGCCACGATTTCGGGAATTGTGAAGGATTCGTCCGGCGCGGTTGTGTCCGGCGCCTCGATCCGCGCCGTCAACTCCGACACGGGGTTTGAGCGCGCCAGCCAGTCCACGCCGGAGGGCGCGTTCCACATGCCGGGACTCACTCCCGGCGTTTACACGCTTACGGTGCAGATCCAGGGCTTCAAGACATGGCGCAACCAGGGGTTGATCCTGCAGGTGGACCAGAACGCGAACTTCGAGGTGTCGCTCGATGTCGGCCAGGTGACGGAGACGGTCGCGGTGACCGGGCAAGCGCCGCTGGTCGAAAGCCAATCCGCGTCCATGGGCGCGGTGATCGACACGCAGAAGATCCTCTCGCTGCCCCTCAACGGACGCAACTTCGTCGAACTCGCGTTGCTGGTGCCTGGCGCGAACACGGGCGCTCCCGGCGCCGGAGTCGGCGGAGGATTCTCCGTGAGCGGCACGCGGAGCGAACAGAACGCCTTCCAGATCGACGGCACGTCGAACTCCGATGGATTCGAGAACAACATTTCGATCCGGCCGTCGGTGGACGCGCTGCAGGAGTTCAAGATCCAAACCAACAACTATTCGGCGGAGTTTGGCAAGGGCGCCGGCGCCCAGGTCAACATCGTGACGAAGTCCGGAACGATGCAATACCACGGGTCCGCCTACTACTTCATCCGCAACAACAAACTGCAGGCCCGGCGGTTCTTCGACAGCAACCGGATCAGCTTCCCTTGCAATCGATCGGATCCGAGTGTTGCCACGCGTCCGGCGTGCGCGCCGCCCTTCAATCAGAATCAGTTCGGCTTCACGTTCGGCGGACCAGTGAATTGGCTCCCGGCGCTCGCCAAGCGCGAGAAGAAGACGTTCTTCTTTGTCAACTACGAGGGCTTCCGCCAGCGCCGCGGCGCCGCCGGACTGCACGAGGTGCCGACACCCGAGCAGCGCGCCGGAGACCTTCGCCAGAACCTTGCTGACCGCGCAAGCGGGAGCGGACGCGCTGGGACGCCAGTGGCTTCGCGGCCAGATTTTCGATCCGCTGAGCTCGCGGCAAGTGACGGTGGGCGGCCGCTTGCGGTGGGTCCGTGAAGCATTCCCGAACAACATCATTCCCCGAAGCCGGTTCGACGTGGTGGCCGCGCGGATGATCGCCGACCCGGAGTTCATCCCGGTGCCGAACGCGCCGGGCGTCAGGGTCGCCGACGGCAATTTCCAGGACAACTTCCTGGACGGCAGGTCGATCCGGAGCGATTTCAACCAGGGAAACGCGCGCGTGGACCATCAGTTCACGGCGAACGATACGTTCTACGCGCGCATGTCGATCAATGACTCGGCCTCGTTCAGCCCCCGCTCGTTTCCCGGCTTCGGGTCGGCCAACGCGACCAGGAACCTCAACGGCACGCTCAGCTACAGCAAGGTGCTCGGGCCCACCAAGCTGAACGAGCTGCGTCTCGGCTACATGGGCTGGTTTCAAGCAAACGACTCCGAGCGGAAGGTGGATTGGATCGGCAAGTTCCAGATCCGGGGTCTGCTCCACGCCTCGATCGACCCGGCGATTCAAGGATCGCCGTCGATCGGCATCGCCGGGTTTACGGGCCTCGGCGACGACGGCGGCTTGCCGCTGATCCGGCGCAACAACACGTATCAACTCATTGACAACTTCTCCTTCAGCAAGGGCCGGCACTTCATGAAGGTGGGCGGCGAGATCCGAAAGGTGTTCGAGAACGTGGTGCGCGCCCAGGTGACGCGCGGCGACTTCAGCTTCGCCAACGCGCAGTGGACGGGCATCGACGGGGTCGCCAACACGGGCCACACGTGGGCGAACTTCCTCCTCGGGCTTTCGCGCCAGAAGGCGCGGCGGATTTCCGACTTCGCCACGCGCCTGCGTCCGACCGAGTACGGCCTCTATTTCCAGGATGATTTCAAGGCGACCCAGGACCTGACGATCAACATCGGAGTGCGGTACATGCTCTACATTCCGCCCTACGACACCAGGGACCGCATCTCGACGTTCGTGAGTCCGAACCGGTGCCCCGACTACCGGACGTGCGGCGCCAACTTCAACGACGGCAACCCCTACATCCCGTTCTGGGGCATGCCCGAACGGACCGCCAAGGAGTTCAACTCGGCCGTCCTTCCGCGCGGGCTGTCGCCTGTGGACAAGCGCAACTGGGGCCCCCGCTTCGGATTTGCCTACAGGCCGTTCGGATCCAACCGGACCGTGGTGCGCGGCGGCTACGGCATCTTCTACGACACGGTCCCGATCCTGCTCACCGAGGACACGATCGAAAACTGGCCCTTTGTGATCGAGGACCAGCAGGACCTCGGCATCGGTCAAAACGGACTCCCGACCAACGAGGGCTTCCTCGGATTCGCCATCGAGAAACCAGGGCTTCAGCGGCCCGTGTCGCCGTTCTTCCCGGGTCCGAACGTCTACGCGCCGGACTTCAAGAACGCCTACGTTCAGTCGTGGAACTTCGGAATCCAGCGTGAGCTGCCGGGCAACATGGTGATCGAGACAGCGTACGTGGGAACCAAGGGCACGCGCCTCAACCGCCGGGAGAACACCAACACCGCGGAGCCGCTGGGTCCGCGAGCCGTGTGGGGCGATCTCACCAACAACGCGAGCGTCCGCGACTTGGGCAACGGACGCAATCAGTTCCGGCGCCTGGTTCCGTACGCGGTGCAGAACGGCGCCATCGTTCCCCTGAGCAACGTATTCGAGACCACGTCCACCGCGTTCTCGAACTATCACGGGCTCCAGGTGCGCTTCGAGAAGCGGTTCCACCGCGGCTTGACCTTCATCAGCACCTACACGTTCTCCAAGGCCATTTCGGACGCGGCCGGCTTCAACGGCGGCGGTTCCGCCGGCACCGGCAACCGCATCCAGGATATGTTCAACAAGAAGGCGGACAAGGGTCTGGCCGATCTCGACCACCGCCAGCGCTTCACCACGGCGTTCGTCTATGACCTCCCGTTCGGCAAGGGAAAGGCCTTCGGCGGCGGCGTTCCGGGTTGGGCGAACAAGGTCATCGGCGGATGGGCGGTGGACGGCATTCTGTCGCTGCAATCGGGCTACCCGGTCACAGTGCGGAGGTCCGGCGATCCGGGCTCGGTGGGCACGGACGGCGCCCTGCGTCCCGACCTGGTGTGCAATCCGAACATCCCACGCGGCCAGCAAACGGTCGAACGATTCTTCAAGGCCGAGTGCTATCCAGTTCCCGAGCAACTCGTTTCAGGCGACGTGCGCTTTGGAACGGCGGGCCGCTCGACGGTCACGGGACCGGGCACGATCGGCACGGACTTCTCGTTGCGCAAGGTGACCGCGGTCACCGAGAAGCTGAATTCGGAGTTTCGCGCCGAGTTCTTCAATATCGCGAATCACGCCAATTGGGGCGTACCCGGACGGGACACCGGCAACAGCAACCTGGGCCGGATCTCGGGCACGTCCGACCCGCGGATCATTCAGCTCGCGCTCAAGCTTCTTTTCTGATACGGAGCGACTCGGTCGAGTCCTGTTTCATTGTTTGGTTTGGCTTGTTGCTGAATTTCAGGCGGGCCGGTGGAGCGGTGCCAGCCGCTACTAGCGTCCGGACGAGCCGAACCCGCCAGCTCCACGGTTGGACTCAGACAACTCCGTCTCCTCCCACTCGACCGCCTCATACCGCGCGACGATCATCTGCGCGATCCGGTCGCCCGCGTGGACCGTGTAGGGCTCGCGGCCCAGGTTGAGCAGGATCACGCGGATCTCCCCGCGGTAGGACGGATCAATCGTGCCGGGTCCGTTGGGAATGGTAATGGCGTGCTTCAGTGCGAGTCCGCTGCGGGGCCGCACCTGCGCTTCATAGCCGGGAGGCAGCTCGACTGTGAGTCCCGTCGGCACCAGCACCGGGACCCCAGGTTCCAGGGTGGTGTCGGCCACCGCGCACAAATCAAGTCCCGCGTCCTCCTTCGGACCATGAGCGTACGCTGGCAGAACTGCCCGCGGATGGATGCGCTGAATGCGGACTCTCATCTACGCCAGGATGTCCCGCACCGGATCCCCGTGGACATCCGTCAGCCGGAAGTCGCGCCCCGAGTAGTGGTAGGTGAGACGTGTGTGATCGAGTCCCATGAGCTGCAGGAGAGTGGCGTTGAGGTCGTGCACGTGGACCGGCTTGTCCACGGCCCGGAATCCGAAATCGTCGGTCGCGCCATGGACGTATCCGCCTTTGACCCCTCCGCCCGCCAGCAGGATCGTGTACCCCAGCGAGTTGTGATCGCGTCCGTTCTGCAGCTTCAGCGTCGAGCTGTTCTGGACCGCCGGTGTGCGCCCAAACTCGGTGCCCACCACCAGCAACGTGTCGTCGAACAGGCCGCGCGACCGCAGGTCTTCAACCAGCGCCGCGATCGCCGGATCCGCGCGCCGGGCGTGGGTTTTGTGCGAGAGGATGTCATCATGAGAATCCCACGGCTGGCTCGCACCATAGTAAACCTGCACCATGCGCACGCCACGTTCGGCGAGCCGCAACGCCATCAGGCATCCCCGGCCGAACGCTGAGTCGCCGTAGCGCTTGCGCACCGGTTCGGGCTCGCGGCTGATGTCGAACACTTCGGGCGCTTCGGTTTGCATCCGGAACGCGGTCTCCATCGCCGCGATCGACGCTTCGAGCTGCGAATCGCCCGGGCGCTCCTCCAGATGCCGCTGGTTGAGCGCCTTGAGCAGGTCGAGCTGCTTGCGCTGCTGATCCATCGGCGCGCCATTGCGGCTGTGCCGGATCAGCTTGTACGGATCGGACTCCGAGGTCTGCACGAACGTCCCTTGATAGACCGCGGGCAAGAACGCGGACTCCCACAGCGGCGCGCCCACCACCGGCATCCCGGGACACATCACGACGAAGCCCGGCAGGTTCCGGTTCATCGATCCGAGTCCGTACATGAGCCACGATCCCAGCGACGGCCGGCCAGGCTGCACCGTACCCGCGTTGATCATGAACAGCGATGGCTCGTGGTTGGGCACGTTCGTGTGCATCGACCGGATAACGCAGAAGTGGTCGATCACGCGCGCCATGTTTGGAAAGATTTCGCTCACCGGAGTCCCGCTCTGTCCGTGCCGCGCGAAAGCGAACGGCGAGCGCATCAGGTGTCCGGTGGAACTCTCCGTCTTGGGCGCGCCGCCGGGCACGGGCTGTCCGTGATGTTTGTCGAGCGCCGGTTTGGGATCGAAGCTGTCCACCTGCGAAAGTCCGCCGTTGAGCACCAGGTAGATGATCCGCTTGGCGCGCGCCGGGAAATGGGTGGACTCCGCCGCCAGCGCCGCCAGTCCGAAGCCGGACCCGAGGCTTGCCAACAGCTCGCGCCGCGACGACACGCTAGAGCACCACCTTGAGCGCGCGGGTGACCGTGTCCAGGTGTTCGCGCGCGCGGCGCGCCAGCGCATCGATGCCTTCGGGGCCCGCGGGCCGCGGCGTGAACGGCTCGAACAATGTCTCGCACGCCAGCACGATCTTGCCCGGGACACGCGCGACCGGCCGCAGCAGCTCGAAATGATCCACCACCCCCATGCCCGGCCCGCAGGTGGTCCGCTTCGTACCGATGACGCGGAAGTCCTTGATCGCGAATCCGCGCACCGAGCCGCCGCACACGGCCATGTCGGCTACCGGACTCGCGTTGTTGTACCAGAGCACGTTGCCCGCATCATAGTAGAGCTGCACGGCGGGGCTGCCAACTTCTCTCACGATCTTGAACGTCATCTCGCCGGTCCCGGTGATTCCACCGTGCTGCTTCACACCGATACTGACTCCCGCCGACTTCGCCTGGTCCGCCACCGCCTGCAGCGACTTGACGAAGGGCGCGAAGTCCTCCGCGGTCCCTTTCGGTGATCCGAACGTGAGGATGTTCGGGATCCCGGCGGCGTGCGCCTGCTCGATACGGCGCTTGTAGATTTCATCGGCCTTGGGCCGCTCGGGGTAGTAAGAACCGAACATCAGCACCGGGTCGAGCCCGGCATCGCGGCACCGCTGGGCGCGTTCCTTGGCAGCGGCGGCGGGCGCGTCCTCGGGAATCGTGGCGATGCGCTTGCCGGCCGTGTCCGTGTGATTCGGGCCAATTGCAATGTACTTGAATCCGGCGGCGGCGACTCCCTGGACACCGCGTTCGAACGGATATCCGCCCCAGCCAAGAGTCATGCAGGCGATCTGGAAATCGGTCCAGGCGCCGCCTTGCGCCGCTGCGAGAGCGGGTGTGGACAGGAACATCCGGCGCGTCATGCCGCTACCTCTTTGAAGATTTCGAATACACCGGACGAGAACGCGGAGCGGGCCACCACACGGTCGCAGCCGGCTTGCCGGGCGGCTGCCGCCCGGTCCGCCTGAACATGGGAGAGGAATCCCACCTGCGGCACGTGCGCGGTGCGGGGATCCGACTTCAGGGCCCGCGCAACCTCGATTGCGTCGAGGTCGCGGCAGTTCAGGTCGAGCACGGCCATGCCGGCGCCTGCGCTCGTGGCCTCGACCGCCGCGGACAGGCTGGTGCACGAAACGAGCTGCACGCCCGCGCGGCGGGCGGCGTCCTGGATCTTCACAAGGAAGAACAGGTCCGTGCACACCGAGATCACGCGCTTCATCCGAGTTGATTCTACCGCTAAACCTGATAGCATTCCTAGCATGCTCCGTTTCTTGCTTGCCGCCGCTTTGGCGGTCCCGCTGGCCGCACAGCCGCTCTATCGCTGGGTGAATGTCACGATGAATGCGCCGTTCGCGCCGAGGGATGGTGCGGGGGCGCTGAGTTTTAACGGCCGGATGTGGCTGATCGGGGGCTGGAACCCCAAGGACAAGGTCCAATTCCCGCTGATCTGCAGCAACGATGTGTGGAGCTCATCGGATGGGGCCGGGTGGAAGCTTGAAAGACCGAATAGCTTCCGCGATGCTTCGTTCGATCCAGCGCGGGATTGGGAGGGACGCCACACCGCGGGCTACGCCGTGCTGAACGGGCGCATGTGGATCGTTGGCGGCGACGCGAATCAGAAGCACTACCAGAACGACGTGTGGAGTTCGGCGGACGGCGCGGCGTGGACCCGGGTGGCGGTGGATCCGCCCTGGGCGCCGCGGGTCCTGCATTACACGCTGGCGTTCAAGGACAGGCTCTGGGTGATCGGCGGGCAGACGATGCCCGGCTTCGTTTCGGGCGCGCCTGAGCGGTTCCATCGCGACATCTGGACGAGCCGTGATGGCGCGCGGTGGGACCGGGTGGAGCCGCGCGAGCCCTTCTGGTCAGCCCGCGGGATGATCGGCGGCGCGGCGGTCCACAAGGGACGGATCTGGATCCTCGGCGGCGGCACCTACGATACCCCCACGACGCCGAAACGGAACTTCTACAACGACGTCTGGAGCTCGCCGGACGGGATCCGTTGGACGCGTCACACCGCCGCGGCTCCGTGGGTCCCGCGCCAATATCACGAGGTCGCCGTGTGGGATGGCCGGCTGTGGGTGTTGGAGGGCTACAACAAGCAGGGCGGAAATCGCAACGACGTGTGGCATTCGGTGGACGGTGCGAAATGGGAGGAGTTGCCCGGCACGCCATGGAAGCCCCGCCACGCGGCAAGTGTGTTCGTCCACGGCGGGCATTTGTGGATGGTGACGGGGAACAACATGGAGAGCGACGTGTGGCGGCTGGAACGGGTGAAGTGATTTCGGAAACGTTCGAGGTGAGCTGTCCTAGGAGCCTGTCCGAGAATTGACGGGCGAACGCTCATCGCCGCCGGTCGAAGTGTGGTTGTTGCGTAGCACGATTTTTCGTTGCCAGGCTGCCGGAACGCCTTGGATTCCCGATTTTGGCCTCCAG
>VFZX01000215.1 GCA_016871015.1 Acidobacteriota bacterium
GTGCACACGGTGCGCATCGTCCAGCGCCGTCTCCCGCGCTGGGTCGCTATTCCCCCCTCAGGACAAGACAATCCTGTATGAACGGGTTCTCGACGAGATTCTGGAGGAGCGAGTGGTGTCAAGCCGGAACCGAAGCAACCCGCGTGGAGTCAAACGGAAGATGAGCAACTACAACCTGAGGCCACGCGGACGATGCCAGACCCGCCGCGTCAAGATCGTATTGCGGATCAAGAAACGTTAAGTGAACAGTATTGTGTTTAGGCCGGTTCGCGCCTTCACGGAATAAACTCCGTCCGGAAGGCGGGTGATCCGGAATCTACCGTCCTGACCGGTTACGGCCGTCTCCGCGGCGACGTCAGTTTCCTCGCCGCTCCACCACGCAAAGGCTGAAACGGGAACACCGGTGACTGGGGAACCATCCTCTCGCTGAACGATACCGCTGATTCCGCGATCGGGCCACAGCACCACCCGAGCCTCGACGCACCCGCGTCCGGGAAGGTCGAAGGCACGGCCGGGCACCCATCCCCGTTCCGGGCGGCCAGGCAACCAGCCGGGCGCGGATAGCGAGAGTACGAACCTCCCCGGCGGCAGGCCCCCCACACTGAAACGCCCGTCCGAATCGGTTTTCGCACTCCAGGACGCCGGGCCGGAGACCGAAACGGAGGCGTCGGCAACGGGTTTCGACGACGTCCAGTCACGAGAGCCCAGGACTCTCCCGAAGAGCAGACTGGGGCCTGTCAGAAACGACTTGATCAACCGCTCGGTGTCGTGATCATCGGGCCGAATCACATAAGTCCCGTCGCAGCCGGAGGTCCAAATGAGTCGGCCTGAACGCCGTCCCAACACCATCACCCGTTCGCCAGATCGAAGCGGGATGTAACAACTGGTCCCAATCGAAGGATTCACCTGAACCTCACGGGTACCGGGCGCGATGCCCCGGAGAACAAGGTCGACACGGAGTCTTGCGACGTGGGCGCCGAACGAAGTCCCGGGGCCATCGCTGCCTTCAATTACGATTCCGATGAACGCCACTTCGGCGGTCCGGAGCTGGTCGCAACGCGTTTCATCGGAGACACAACTGCAAGCCCATCCGGATCCAACCGCTGTGATCAGAGCAGCCAACAGCCGCCAGTTCATACGCTCACTTCCCAATCGCTGATTCCAACGCCGCCGCCACCCGCCGCAACTCCGGGGCACCTTGTCCCGGAGCCGTGATCAGTACAAACCGTGGTCCGGCCTGAAAGAAAATCTCACCGGGCGCAGGGCGCCACTTCTGGACCAACTCGAACGCCGAAGCCTCACTGCCCATCGTGTACACGGTCGCCTGCATCTCCCACGGACCCGCATAGCCAGCGCGCGATATGGTCCGCACGCCCAATCCGCGAACCCGCTCTGGCGCCTCGGCTACCGGCACCTCAGCCGGGTGGGTACGCTGCCATCCGCCCGTAATCTCACGCGGCAGCTCGAACACCTTTGGCGCTTCGTTTGAACAGGCCGAGAGCAGCAGCGTGGCCGCAAAGAGGATCCGCACCGTGGAAGAAGCCATCTGTCACAAGTATGCTACAAAGGTTTGGTGGTTCTCACCCTGAATCGGGGGCAGTCCTCACCCGATACCTATTCCCAGCGGTTCATCAAAGAAGAAGTTCTCGCGAAACTGAAGGCGCTTGACAACCGGGCCCGCCGGAAGGGGCTGCAGTCCCTCGATCCGTCAAAGAACCAGTTGATCCCCCTCGGAACCGAAATCAACGGCGAGGGCAGGGTCACCAAGAACAGCTACGGCGTGTTCCACCTTGCCTGGCGGGCGGAAGAGTCCGGTGATTGGGCGGCACGCGTCAACGCAGAGCTTGATGAGATCAAGCAGGCGATCAAGGAAGCCCACGGCACGCGGCTTCGATTCCTGATCTGGGCGGGAATGGGCGGGTCGGCCGAGGACAAGTCGATGTACCAGGGAGCGGGGTTGCTGCGCAGGGGGCCGCGCGTGTACGTGCTCGATTCCACCGATCCGGCGAAACTATCGAGCATCCTCGAGGACATGAAGCAGCGGTCAAAGCTCAGTCTCCCCGAAGTGTTGAAGTCGACACTTGTCGCCGGCATGGCGATGGGCATGACCTCCTACGAACCCGTCGTCAATCTCGAGAAGCTGTACGGGCTGTATGAGAAACACGGGATCGACTCGCGCGCGAACTTCATCTACATGACGCTGCCGGGATCGCTGCTCGACCAGTTCGCTTCGGCGCGGGGATACCGGCGCGTTGAACTCCAACTCGACAACGGCAATGCGACCGCAGGGCGGCACAGCGGTCCTTTGACACGCGGCAGCCTGTATCCATTGGGACTCGCCGGAAATGATCTGGACGGGTGGATCGAGGGCGCATGCCTCGACGGCGAGACGATTCAAACCGCGTGGGAGCTCGCGTCCTACCTGCAGACCCAGGCCGACGCGGGCCGGGACAAGGTGACACTGCTGCTCCCCAAGAGCTGGGAATCGGCTGGTGTCTGGACGAAGCAGGATTTTGAAGAGTCGCTCGGCAAGAGCGAGTCCTCCGGGATCAAGATCGTGATTGGAGAGAACGTCAAGCTCTCCAACTACCGGCCGCCGCGGGACCCCAAGCAGGACCGCGTTTTTCTGGTGGTGCAGCGCAAGGGAGGCGCGGGTCCGGATCCGCGAAAGGTGGCGGCGCTGAAGCGTGCGGGGTATCCAGTCGCGTCCATCCAGATCCCCAAGGGCGTGCCGTTGTCGGGATACATGCAGTTCATTCACTACGTGGTGTTCGGGCTCGGATACCTGCGCAACATGAACTTCGTGACGCAGCCGAGCGTGGAACTGTACAAGGCCATCACCGCGCGCATTCACGCCGAGGCGAACCAGGCCGGTGGAATCCGGCAGTGCGAGTCGTGGAAGCGGTTCCAGGCGCCTGGCGCCACGCTGCGATACCGGGCCGGAGTGACGTTGCATTTCCCGTTTCTGGCCGGTGCGACGGTGAACACCAAGGACGCCGCGGCCGCCTACGCCGGATTCCTCAAGGCGCAAACCGAATCGGGCGCCGCCGGCACAGCCGAACTTACGTTCTTCGGGGATACGCGGTACTCGCCCGCTGGCGCCGCTGTACGGAAGGCGCTGGACCGGGCGGCGGAGAACGTATTCCGGTCACGGCTCAAGATCCCGGTTGATGTGTACGAGGGCCCGGCAATGAACCACTCCTATCACGAGATGGTCATCGGGCACGGGGGATGCTTTTCGACGATCCTGATCTCCGACAAAGCGGCATCGCTGCCCGCGGCGGGTTACACCGCTGGCTACCATATGGCGCAGTTCCTGGCGACGCAAATGGCGCTGGCCGAGCGCAACCGGGCGGTGGTCGCGATTGTACTGAAGGATCTCGAAGATTCGACGGTCGCGACGCTGGGCGAATTCTTCAACCAGGTGGCGAAGCATCTCAAGTAATGGCAAAGTTCAAACCCGCCGGCAGAAATAAGCAGAAGGCCCCAGCTCCATCCCCGACACGCGGACTGATCCCCTGCGCCATCCTGGTGATCGGCGGGATCGCGCTGTTCAGCCTGTTCTTTTACGGATTTCTCAGGAGTGGGGTGAAATGAGGAAAGACCAACGGGCGGCGGACCAGCTTCGTCCCACCGTGATCACGCCTGGGTACCTGGCGACAGCCGAGGGCTCCGTGCTGATGGAATTCGGCCATACGCGCGTGCTGTGCGCGGCCACGGTGGAGGACACTGTCCCGCAGTGGATGCGAGGATCCGGACGGGGATGGGTGACGGCCGAGTACTCGATGCTTCCGCGCGCCACCGTGACGCGGACGCAGCGCGAGGCCGCGCGAGGCAGGCAGTCCGGCCGGACATTGGAGATCCAGCGGCTCATCGGGCGGGCCCTACGGGCTGTCGTGGATCTGGAAGCGCTCGGCGAGCGCAGCCTGATCGTCGACTGCGACGTGATCCAGGCCGATGGGGGCACGCGGACGGCGGCCATCACGGGAGGATTCGTCGCGCTCGCGATCGCCTTGCGGCAGTTAATGGCGTGCAAAGTGATCACGAAAAATCCCATGCGCGACCACGTCGCCGCGGTGAGCGTCGGCATCGTGGCCGGTGAGCCGCTGCTCGACCTCAACTACGATGAGGACTCGACTGCTCACGTCGACATGAATGTCGTCATGACCGGGGCGGGGAAGTTCGTGGAGTTGCAGGCCACCGGAGAGAAGTCCGTGTTTGACGATGCGGGGCTACAGCAGATGATCGCGCTGGCGCGCGGAGGAATCATCCGCCTGGTGGAGCTTCAGAAGGAAGCGCTGGCCAGGGCATGATCCTGCACTGCGCCACCACCAATCCAGGCAAGCTCAAGGAGTTCCAGTTGGCGGCGGGACACTTCGGGGTCGCGTTTGACGTGCGGGTGCTCCCTGGATTATCCGGGATCGAGCCGCCGGAGGAGACCGGCGGGACGTTTACCGAAAACGCCGTGATCAAGGCCTCCTACTATTCGCAGTTCACCGGACAGTACCTGTTTTGCGATGATTCCGGATTGGTGATCGACGCGTTGAACGGGGAGCCGGGAGTGAGGTCGGCGCGGTACGCCGGGGTCCACGGGGGAGACAAGGCGAACAACGAACTGGTCAAGCAGAAGATGCGCGGCCAGGCCAATCGCGCCGGACGCTTCGTTTGCGTGCTGGCGCTGGCGCGCGGCGGCGAGATCGTAGAGACGTTTGAAGGAGTGGTGGAGGGGCAGATCCTGGACGAAGAGCGCGGAACGGGAGGCTTCGGGTACGACCCGCTGTTCTACCACCCGCCGTTTGGATGCACCCTGGCCGAGGCCTCAGACAGCCAGAAGATGAGCGTCAGCCACCGGGGCGAGGCCCTGGCGAAGATGTTCAGGTTCCTGATGGAGCAGCGGGCGGAGGAGTAGGGAGCACGGCATCTCCGCGTTCCACCAGGCGCTTGATCATCACGGCAGCGCCACACTGTCCGGAGACGGCGGTGGTGGACCACTTTCCGTCGGCCACATACTTGCCCTTGCTGTAATGGCTGCTGAACGACCACAGGTAAGGCGACTTTGTCTCGGGGTGATATTGGCGGTAGCCCCATCCGTTGTAACCTTCCACTTGGAAGAGCATTCCGGGAACCGTCCAATCGGTGACAAGGTGCAGCTTCCGCAGGCGGAGCGCGTCATCGGCACTCACTTCCCATGTGAACGGCGGCGCGCCGGACTTGGGCCGTCCCGCGGGAACCTGGACCGTCCGCGCGGTTAGCGGATCTCCATTGTGCAGGTGCTTGGAGAAGCTCATCGCGGACTCCATCGCGTGGATCGCGGCGATCACGTACCACGGGACGTTCGTCGAACGGCTCGCAGTTTCGTACCGGGCGCGGTTGGCGAGCATCTTCCCGACGATTGCGTCCACCCCGGCGGCCCGCTCCGCGCGGACCGCGCAGGTGTCGAACAGCTTCTGATACTCGTCTCGAAGCGCGGCGTCCAGCTTGATAGCGGGCATCGGAACCATCTTGCCACAACCGGAGAGGCTATGCTGATACGATGCGGTTCGTAGCGGCGGCGCTGCTTTGCGGAGCGGCATTTTCACAGACATTCACGGCCCGGATCACGGGATCGATTCAGGACGCGACCCGCGGGGCGGTTTCAGGCGCGCGGATCTCCGCGCGGCAGACCAGCACCAACGCGAGCAAGACGGCGGTATCCGGCGCCTCCGGCGGCTACACGATTCCGTTGCTGCTGCCAGGAGAATACGAAGTGACGGTCGAGGCCGCGGGATTCCAGACCCAGGTCCGGCGCGACGTCCGGCTGGGAGCGAATCAAACCGCGACTCTCGATTTTTCGGTGGAAGTGGCCCAGGCGGCGACGTCGGTCGACGTGACCGCGGAGATTCCCCTATTGCAGTCGGAAACGAGTGGCGTCGGCGCGACGCTCGAGCGGAAGCTGATCGAGCAGTATCCGCTCTTGCAACGAGACGTGATGGGACTGCTGCGAAGCCTGCCCAACGTGGTCACCGCAAGCCAGGTGGGCGACGCCCGCGGAGGGCGCAACGTTTTTGACTCGAACTTCTCAGTAGGCGGCGGACGGACCTCCACCAACGAAGTGCTGCTCGATGGCGCACCCAACACGATCGGTGACTTCAACGGCGTGGTCATCGTTCCCGCGCAGGACTCGGTCGAGGAGTTCCGGGTCGAAACCTCGTCCTACTCCGCAGAGTTCGGCCGCAGCGGCGGGGGCACGGTGAACATCGTGACCAAGGCCGGAACCAACCAGTTCCACGGCGGGCTCTACTACTACCATCAGAACGACGCGTTCAACGCGAACAGCTTCACCAACAACCGCAATCGGCTTTCGCGCCCCGTTGTCCGCCGGCACCAGTACGGTGGGACGCTCGGCGGACCGGTGCGGATCCCCAAGCTCTACGACGGCAAAGACCGGACGTTTTTCTTTGGCAGCTTCGAAGGCCGGCGGGAAAAGGATCCGCTGCAGGGGCTGTTCAGCATCCCGACAGCGAAAGAACTGGCCGGCGACTTCTCCGAAACCGTGGCCATTGTGAGCGGACAGCCCCGGCTGATCCAGATATTTGATCCCTTCACCAGCAGGATTGTGAACAACCAGCGGATCCGCGATCCATTCCCGCAAAACGCGGTGCCACAGGCGCGGCACAATCCAATCGCGCGCCGCGTGCTTCAGGAGTTCCCGCAGCCCAACCTCCCGGGGGATGCTTTCACCGGCCGCCGCAACTTCTTCTTCCGGGACTCACAGAAGTACTCGCGTGACCTGTTTGGCGTCCGCGTGGATCACTACTTCAGCTCGAAGCACCGCATCTTCGGCCGCACCAACTTCCAGGAGAACCTGCAGGACAACCCGGGGCGCATCGTGCGCTTCGCCGATACCACCAGCGTCTGGGACCACTTCAAGAACTTCGGTCTGGACGACACGTTCCAGATCTCGCCGTCCCTCAACAACGTGTTCCGCGCAAGCTACACACGGTTCCGCGCAAACCAGCTTCCGCGGGCGACGCTGGGCTTCGATCCCACCTCAATCGGACTGCCCAGCTACATCCGCGACGCGGCCAACATCAGCTACTACCCGAACTTCTCGTTCGGCTTCACCGACGTTGGGGGACGCGCGTACAATAACCAGCCGCGTGACACGCAGGGAGTCCAAGAGCAGATTCTCTGGGTGAAAGCCCGTCACAACATCCGTGCCGGATTCGAATGGCGCCTGTACCGCTTCTATCCCTTTCAGGTGTTTGACGCGGTGGGCGGATACAGCTTCGGGTCCGCGTTCACCCAGCTTGACCACCTGGCGGCAGCACAGCCCACGCAAGGAATGGGGCTGGCGTCGTTCCTGTTGGGCACCGGGAACTTCAATTTCGAGCATGTTGAGCCGCTGACCGCCTACCATCACTACTACGGTGCGTTCTTCCAGGACGACTGGCGGGTGACCGCGAATCTGACGCTCAATCTCGGGCTCCGCTGGGACACCGAAACCGGTACCGCGGAAGCGCACAACCGGCTGACCTACTTTGATCCGGACGCGGCCAATCCAATCCGTAATGGTCCGCGCGGGGCGCTCGTGTTTACGGGGAACGGCAATCCGCGATCGATCCGCGAGGCGAACAAGAGGAACTTCGGGCCACGCGCTGGATTCGCCTACCGCCTGGGATCGAAAATGGCCGTGCGCGGCGGCTACGGGATTTTCTACCTTCCCCTCGGACTCGAGCCCGGCATCGTCACGACGCCCTTCAACTACACGCTCGCGGCGGATGTGGTCAACAGTGACTACACGCCGCGCACCACGCTGAGCAATCCGTTTCCAAACGGGCTGATCGCACCCGTGTCGGCACGCAGGACGGACGATGGATCCTACCGCTTGGGCATCAACACCAACGCTTATCTGCGCGATCAACCCGCCGGATACATGCAGGAGTGGAACTTCGGCGTGTCGCGCCAGATTTCGCGGTCGATGGTGATCGACGCAACCTATTCGGGCAGCCGCGGGATCCACCTGCCGGTTCCCGGCATCGAGCTGAACCAGATCTCCGCCTCGCACCTGGCGCAGGGTGGTGCGTTTTTGAATGAACGCGTGCCGAATCCCTACCTCGGCCAGGTGAGCACCGGCCTGCTGGCCCAGGCGACGATCCCGCGGATGCAGTTGCTCAAGCCGTTTCCGCAGTTCGCTTCGCCCGCAACCGCCAACGCCTATGGCGGCAGTCTGAACTATCCACGCGCACCGGCCGGCGATAGCGTGTACCACTCGTTCACGCTGAAGCTCGAACGCCGGTTCGCCGCCGGACTCGCGGTGAACGCCCACTACACCGCATCGAAGCTGATCGATACCGGAGGAGTCGGAAACGGCGCGGCGTTCTTGGACGCCTCGGCGTTCCGCGACATCTACAACACCCGTTTGGAGCGGTCCATTTCGGCGTGGGACATCCCGCAGCGCCTGATTATCAACTACAGCTACGAGCTTCCGTTCGCGAAGAACAAGCTATGGGGCGGCTGGACGGTTTTTTCGGTGCATACGTTCGAGAGCGGACGGGCGGTCGCGGTGGGTGGTCCGGACCTGTCGCGGCTCGCCGGGGCCAGCCCAAGCCGCGCCAACGTCGTCGCTGGACAGCAGCCAAAGATTCCGATCGAACAGGCCCGCGCAAATGCCCGCAACTGGTCGCCGGTTTGCAATTGCACACCGCCATGGTTCAACACGGCCGCGTTCGCGGCTGCGCCCGAGTTCACGATTCCGAACGGGCCGCGGTTTGTACCCAATGTCCGGCAGGACACGACCAAGAACTGGGACTTCTCGGTAACGAAGAAGTTCCGCGTTCGCGAGAAGCTTGACTTCACGCTTAGCGGAAACTTCTTCAATCTGCTGAATCAGGTCTGGTTCGCTGCACCGAACGGAGCTGTCAACTCGGCCACGTTTGGATCGGCGGCGGGCGTGAACTCGGCGCCGCGCCGGGTAGAGCTTGGCGCCAAGTTCAATTTCTGACTTTTTCTGACTATCCCCCTCCGCCCGGCGGCGGGTCATCACCCCAGATGATGTTGTCGCCCCAGATGATGTTGTTACCCCAGATGATATTGTCACCCCAGATAATGTTATAACCACTCATCGACGTATGCGACCAAGCGGCGTTGACGGGCTTCCACAGGGCGAAGGTGCTGCCGATGTTGGCGGTTCCGAAGACCGTCGTGTAGGAGAAGGCCGGGGCAGCCCAGATGTCCAGCGCCGGGTAGTACCGGAGCTTGATCGTCCCGGTGGTGGAGTCGTAGTAGGATTCCGGCGAGAACGCTTCCCCCGCACCGGTGTCGGTGTTATTGAGCGCGGCGAGCGTGTCCAGATAACCGGCGCCAATCGTGAAGATATCGTTGTAGATTGTGAAGTACGTCATCGTCAGCGAATAGAGATTTGTCCCGGCGTTGGCGAGCGATTTCGACGCGGTCTTCATGATCCGGGCTTTGATCACGTCCGGAGTCAGCGACGGAGTCTTGTTGACCATGAGAGCGACTGCGCCCGCGACCACTGGAGTCGCCATGCTGGTTCCGCTCAACCGTACGTACTGGCCTGGAGCGTTGGTTCCGTTGGTCAGGTAGTAGCTCGTGGGCATGATGATCGCCGGGTACTGCGCCTCCAAGTACGAGGATCCGGCGCGGGCTGCCACCGCCAGGTTGCCCGGCGCCAGGACGTCCGGCTTCACGTAGTGGTCGAACAGGCTGGGGCCTTTCGAACTGTAGGTGGTCACGGAGTCGTCCGAGCGGGCATTCGTAAGCTGCGAGCGCACGGCGCCGACCGTGATGGCGTAAGGGTCAATGCCGGGTGTCGAGATCATGCCGTATCCCTGATTGGCAGCCGAATTGTTGCGGCCCTGGTTTCCCGCCGAGACCACCACGGAGATTCCGGCGAAGTGGGCGCGCTCCACGGCCCAGCACAGCGGATCCTGCCACGAGCTCGATGTCGGGGCCCGGCCGAGCGACAGGTTGATGACGCGGATGTTGTGGGCGCTCTTCAGCTCAATGGCGCGGTCGATCGCGGCGATCACCCAGGAGTCATTGCCCGATCCATTCGATGTCAGCACCTTCAAGTTGACAATGTTGGCCATCGGCGCGATGCCAGACATGTTTCGCTTCGCGGAGGCGCCGGTGGAGTTGGTGCTGTTTCCCGCGATGATCGTGGCCACGTGTGTACCGTGTCCATATTGGTCATTCGTGGTGCCGCTGCCCGTGAAGTCCTGGCTGTAGACAACGCGGGACGCCATGGATCCGGCCACCCGGAGGTCGGGAACCAGATTGACGCCACTATCGATCACGGCCACGCCCACGCCCTGGCCCAGATATCCGTAGGTGCGCGTCGCGGCTGTGTTGGTCCCGTTCACCGTGTAGTCGTTCGAGCCCTTGAGCGGCTTGTCCAACGTGACCAGGTCGATCCCAGGAACGTCCTCCAGTTCCTTGATCTTGTTCGCGGGAATTTCGAGGACCGAGATTCCAACGTGGTTGAAGCGTCCCTTTGACACCGCGCCCTTTTGGGCGAGGGCGTCGTCGGCGCGGCCGTCGATCGGACCGGCGTAGCGCACCAGAACGCGGATCTTTTGATTCCCGTTTCCGGACTTCTCCTTCAATTCCTTGTCGACTTTGTTGGTGCGGATCGGCCGTGGACGTGCGCTCCCTGCAGAAGCAGCGAGAGCGGCGACCAGGAGCAACCCGAAGATGCGTTTCATAACGCTCTTCCTGAATGCACGCCGCGTGCCAAGCAGAAAGATCTTTAAAATCAGACGCTTGTGCGAGCGGGATGCCGCGGAACTGAACAAACTGTCCGGACAGCCTGACAGCTTGGCAGGCTAGCGGACTTGAGCGCGAATCGCTTGGCCCGGCCGCGCGGTCTCGATCAGGCTGCCCTGATCCACGACCACGGTACCAGCGACGATGACGTACCGCATCCCGTCCGGCGGAAGCGCCGGTTGCCGGAAGGTTGCCCGGTCGATCACCGTGGCCGGGTCGAACACCGCAAGATCGGCGTCGGCGCCCATTTTGATGCGGCCCTTGTTTTTCATCTGCGGCGCGATCCTCTCCATCCGCCCCGCCGGATCAAGCGACATCTTTTTAACCGCCGCGCTGAGAGTCAGCGCCTTTGCCTCACGGACGTACCGGCCAAGCACCCGGGTGTATGTACCGGCGCCGCGCGGATGTCCCTTGCCCATCCTCAGGAATCCGTCGGAGGCGATCAGGATGGCCGGATCCGCAACGGCCTGCTCGACCACGGCGTCCGGAATCATATGCATGATCACCATGCCCTCCTGCTTCCGGTAGCGTGTGAAGGACTCCTCGGTCAGCCGCTCACCCGTAAGCCCCCATTCGATTCTGTCGTAGCTGATGCCCAGCACTTTTTGCCATCCGGGATCGAACATCGCCGAGCGCAGCTCTGTCATTGCGGCGTTATAGGGATAGCATTCAGTCGAGATGTCGAGACCGCGGGCACGGGCTTCCGCGATGGTTTGGATCAGCTTGGGAGCCTGCCCGAGTCCGCTGGACGTGATGTGGACGACATGCAGGGGCGCGCCCGTCACGGCAGAGTCCGCGATCACCTCTTCGAGTGCGTTCAGGGCATCCGGCTCGGCCGCGCCCATGTGCCGGATGTGCACGAAGACCGGCGCCTTGAACCGCCCGGCGACACGGAACGTTTCGAGGATCTCCCACCGCGAGGCGGCCGGAGTGTATTGGATTCCGAATCCGACACCGAGCCCGCCGCGCTTGAGCCCGGCTTCGACTCCCGCTTTGATCTGCGTGATTTCCTCCTCGCTGGCCGCCCGCCGTGCGCCGTCTCCCGAGGGGACGAAACTGTCCGCAGGGTCCTTGAGCACCTTCATGCGCACCTGCACGTGTCCAACGCTCGCACCCGAGTGGATCCGGCGCTGGCCCTCCCGCTCGCGGTACCAGGCATCAATGTCCGCCGTGCCGATCTCCAGCTCGAGCGCCGTGGTGACCCCGTCGCGGACCTGATAGGCCTGATTCTCCAGATCCTGGCCATGCGCGTGGAGGTCAATGAAGCCGGGCGCGACGGCGAGTCCGCGGGCGTCGATCATGCGGGCCCCGCGCAGCGGAGTCGCGGTAATGGCAGCGATCCGCCCTGCCCGGATCCCGATGTTGCGAACCGCGTCGAGGCCGGAGTCCGGGTCGATCACGCGGCCCCCTTGCAGTACGAGATCGAGCGGCTGGGCATGGCAGACGGCGAGCGAGAAGATGCAGGTAGCGATGAGACGCATGGTTCGAGGATTCCTAGTGAGGATGCGAATGCTCCGCGGTGGCGCTTGCGCTGGTCAAAGACAACTGCCCGTGCTTGACGCCCTTCAGGCTGATCAGTTGTCCCGCGAGCTTGCGGATCTGATCGCTGTGTCCTTTGAGCACGAGGACCTCGAGGCACATGTCGTGATCGAGGTGAATGTGCAGGGTGGACAGAATCCGGTCATGATGGTCGTGCTGGACGTCGGTGAGCCGGTTGGTGAGCAGGCGCACGTGATGGTCATAGACAAGCGTCAGCGTGCCGACGGCTTCGGCGCCCGTGTCCTCCATCTCGTCGCGGATCAAGCCGTCGCGGATCATGTCGCGGAAGGCTTCCGAGCGGTTGGTGTAGCCGCGGCCGGTGATCCAGCGGTCGAACTTGTCGAGAAGCTCCGAGTCGAGTGCGACGCCGATGCGAGCCAATTCTCCCATAGCCCCTTATTGTCGCAGGGTCGGAGGGGGTGGGCGAACGGGCTCGCTTCGGGCTGCGATGGCGAACCGGTTGGTGGCCCGTCAGGTTACCCTCAGGAACTCTCTCAACCCGGGAAGCAACCTTGACGCGAACGAAAACGCTTTCAGGAACTCTTGCCAAGCGTGATTAACGGTCCAGCACTTGCAGCTCTCTCCACGGTCGCGATCAACGATTTCGTTACGACGCCGATCGCCCCGGTGAACCGGCGGCGCACATCGCCGCCGATTGGGTCAGCGAAGCCAACCATCATCTGGATGCCACCTTCTTCTCCGGCGCCAGGATCTTCTCGGCATCGAGCTTGGCGTCAAACGCAATCTCAGTGAAGCCGATATGCATTTCGTCCCAGCTCTGGTCGCCCCACGGCACGGCCCGTTTGGGATCCGGGTTGAAGCGGTTGTTCACCGAGTTGTCGAACCAGGCGAAGCAGTCGATCCGGGACCCCGGCGGCAGGGCCACGGGATCTTTCAGGAAATACGTTGTCTGCCAGTTGAAGTCGTACTTCGGGACCCGGATGACGTCAATCGACTCGCCTCCGGGGAGCACCGCGCGGATCTCCATTGCCTTGCCCCTCAGGTGCATGTGGGGCTGGACCGAGACGATCCGCACAGGCGCGTCGAATGAACTGGAGGCGTCACTCTTGAAGTTCCCATCACCAGGCGGAATCACGAAGCCCATGTTCTGGATCGAGATCGTAACGACGCGCTCGCGCGGAGCCTGTTTGGCAAAGTAGATGCCGAGCTCAGAATAGTCCGTCGTGGGCTCGCCCGACGTGTTGTAGTGGGCCTCGATCACGACGTCGGATCCTGCCTTGATCAGCTTGCCTTGCTCCGGTCCCCACGGGATCGGGCGGTATCCGGGCTCGTAGCCGACCAGCAGCTCGCGGCGCGCGAAGGCGCCTTCGCCTGGACGGCCCACCCGGCGTTGCGGAATGGTCGGCACGAAGAACTGGTTCGGTTCGTATCCCGCGACATAGCTCGACCCGGGCGGACGCACGAAGGCGTTGATGTGATGCACAACGGAGCGTTTGTCGATCCGCCACTCGGCTGCGTGGATCCAGGTGTCTTCCTTGAGTCCCGTCGGGAAGGCGACGAACGTGTAGGGCACGTCGCCTTTTGCCGGCACTTTCATTCCAGGGACTCGCAGCACCAGGTCGGGCTTGCCGAGCTTCCAGCCGTTCTCCGGTGCCTGCGGCGGAGGATAGGCGCGCGCTGGACCCTCGGGAGCGCCGCCGTCGGCCCAGGCCGTCAGCAACGCGACCTCGGCGGCGGTCAGGGATCGCTCGTTGGTAAAGTGCATGCTGCCCCTCGGATCGGCGTGCCACGGCGGCATGGTCCCGCGGACAACGGCGTCGCGGAT
>VFZX01000216.1 GCA_016871015.1 Acidobacteriota bacterium
CAAGTATACACCCAAACCGCCTCCCGAACGCAAATGCGAATCTCCCAAGTGCGAATCTCCCCCCTACTCGCCTGATTCAAAAGGCAATCTATCGCCTGTGCGAAATTCCTGCTTCGGGGCCGAGGAGCAGGGCCTTGGCGAGGAGCACGGAATCGGACGCATCGCCCGCGCCGAGTCGCTCGCTGGTGATCGACGATCCGCTGGATGAAAAAGAACTTATGATTTCGCTGGTGCTCCGCGCACAGCCTTCCGAATCGGGGAAAAACAAGGACAAAACGGGGGAGAAGGAACCGGATCGGGAGCCTTTTCCATGGGAAATTCCGTTCCCGGACGAGCAGGAATGGCAGAACTTCCTCGCCGGCCTATTTCACGAGCTTCGCGGTGAGCCGGCCGCGCAGCCGGGCGGCAAGGCATAATCGACTCATGCCCTTTACACGCCGAACCTTCCTCGCCACCGGCACCGCAAGCTGGCTCGCCGCCGCCCCTCCCTCCGACGAAATCCGCCTCGGACTCATCGGCGCAGGCGGACGCGGCACCTTCGTGATGACCGTCTTTCAAAAGGACCCCGCCGTCAAGGCCGTCGCCATCTGCGACGTCTACGAACCCAACCTCGAGCGCGGACTCTCCACCGCCGCCAAAGCCCAGCCCGGCGTCAGCGCCAAGCCCTACCGCAACTACAAGCAGTTGCTCGCCGACCCGTCGATCAACGCGGTCCTCATCGCGACACCGGAACATTGGCACCACCGCATGGTGCTCGACGCCCTCGCCGCGGGCAAGGATGTGTACGTCGAAAAGCCGCTCTGCCAGACCCCGGAACAAGGCGTGGAACTGGTGGAAGCCGAGGCCAAGTCGCGCAACATCGTCCAGGTGGGAATGCAGCGCCGCAGCTACGACCTCTACCTCGAAGCGCGCAACGTGATCGCCAGCGGCACGCTCGGATCCGTCCACATGGTCCGGTCCTGGTGGTTGAACAACTACCTCGGCGCGTCCCAGCAAACCAAGCTCGACGGCCCTCTCGACTGGGCACAGTGGCAGGGACCCGCCGCCCGCAAGGTCGCGCTCGACCCCGACCGCTTCCGCAACTGGCGCTTCTACTCCGACTACGCCGGCGGCATCGTCGCCGACCAGGGCGCCCACACGTTCGACGGCATCCACCTGCTCATGAACGCCAGCTATCCGCTGGCCGTAACCGCGGCCGCCAACCGCCCGCAGCGCAAGCTGGTCGACATGCCTGAGTCCGTCGTCATGACCGCCGAGTATCCCGAGCAGTTCGTCGGCGTGTTCACGATCAACTACGCCGCCATGCGCTACCAGAGCCGCAACGACCAACTGAACCAGGTGGACGGCGTCAAGGCGCGCCTCGATATCGGCCGCGAGCAGTACCGCGTCTTCGAGCAAGGCAAGGAAGACACGCCTTCGATCACCCGCGGCTCGGAGAAAGGATTCGGATTCGCCACCGAGCTGCACGTTCGCAACTTCCTCGAATGCGTCCGGACCCGGAAGGCTCCCACCGCCCCCATGCGCCTCGGATTCCAGGCCTGCCTCGTGGTCCAGCTCGGCAACATGTCGATCAAGCAAGGCCGCCGGATCCGCTGGAACAACGCCACGCGCAAAGTGGAGATGGGATGATCGCGCGGCGCGGCATCGCGTGGGTGGCGCTCGCCGCCGCCTTCGCCCAGCGGACACCCGATCCGGACGAGCCGGTGATCCGCGTCTCGGTGGACCTGGTACAAGTGGATGTGGTCGTCACCAGCCGCAACGGCCGCCCCGTCAAGGATCTCACCAAGGACGACTTCGTGATCCTGCAGGACGGCAAGCGCAAAGAGATCAGCTCGTTCTACATCGTGCGCACCGCCGATCCCGCCGCGGCCGCTCCCAGGCGGCGCCCGCCGGACGCACCCGGTCCCCCGCCAGTTCCCTCGCGTGAACAGGTGAAGCGCACCGTCGCGCTGGTGGTCGACGACTTGGGCATGAGCTTCCAGAGTTCGGCTTACGTGCGCCACTCGGTCCGCAATTTCATCGATAAGGACATGCAAGACGGCGACCTGGTGGCCATTCTGCGCACCGGCGGAGGCATGGGCGCGTTCGAGGAGTTCACTGGCAACCGCGAGATGCTGCGGACCGTGGCCTCGCGCCTCGGCTTCAATCCAATGAGCCGCGCCGGTGTCTCGCCATTCGGAGCCGCCGCGCAGAATAGCGCCGAGGAGCAATCGGCGATTGACACGCAGACAGACCAGCGCGACGACTACCTGGCGCTCGGATCGCTCGCCGCCGTCCATGGAATCATCACCGGACTCCGCGAGATGCCGGGCCGCAAGTCGATCGTGCTGTTGTCGGAGGGACTGCGCATCTCGAACTCCGACGGCACGGCAAGCCAGGTGACCGACGCCCTGCGCCAGCTCACCGACTACGCCAATCGCGCCGCGGTGACGGTCTACACGATCGACCCGCGCGGACTCCAGACCATGGGGCCCTCGGCGCGCGACTCCGTGATCGGCGCGCGTCCCTCGACGCTCCCGTCCGCTGTCGCCGAGGAGCCCGCCACGCTCGATCCCACCAACGCGACACAGCAGGGCTACCTGAGTTCCCAGGTCCCGCTCATCGCGCTCGCGACGGATACGGGCGGGCTGTTCTACCGCGAGAACAACGATATTTCCGCGGCGCTCCGCCAGGCGCTCAACGACCAGAACCACTACTACCTGCTCGGGTACGCGCCCGGCGAGGACCTGTTCCAGCGCGGCTACAATCGGATCGACGTCAAGGTCACCAAGCCTGGATTGACCGTGCGGTCGCGCCGCGGATTCCTGCCCCTCCAGGAGCAGCAGGCGCCCGGCAAAGAGCCAGCGACGGCGCAGCAGATGCTCAGCGCGATCAGCTCACCGTTCCGCGCCTCGGCCATCCGCACGCGGCTCACGTGCCTGTTCGGCGCGGAGAAGTCGCAGGCGCTGGTCCAGTCAGCGCTGCATATCGACACCAATGAACTGGAGTTCCGCAAGGACGAGAAGGGAGTCCACCAGGGGCGTGTCGAGATCCTGATGGCGGGGTTCGACCAGACGGGTGCGATCTCGGACCGTACGACGCAGGCGTTCAGCGTGGCGCTCGACGACGCCGGGCTGAAGGCGGCCCGGTCGAACGGATTGACGTTCATGGTGCGCTACCGGGTGAACAAGCCGGGTCCGTACCAGGTGCGGACCGTAGTGCGCGACGGACGCAGCGGACGGATGGGCTCGGCGAGCCACTTCCTCAACGTCCCCGATCTGGGTAAGGGGCGGCTGGCGCTATCAGGGATCCTGCTGCGCGAGCCCGCGGCACAGGGCGTCGAGCCGTATCCGAACGCGACTCCGGCGGCGCGGATGTTCCAGCGCGGACGGCAGCTCTCGTGGCTGGTGCAGATCTACAATCCGAAGCCGAAGCTCGAGTCGAGCCTGCGGGTGTTCCGCGATGGGCAGCCGGTGTTCCAGACTCCGTTCGCGGCGCTGGATGCAAAGCCGGCCAAGGATCCGAAGGAGTCGATTGCCGGGGCGACGATGAAGCTCGGATCCGCGATGGCGCCGGGGGATTATGTACTGCAACTGCTCGTGCGGGAGGCAGGCGCCAAGGGCGTGGTGTCGCAGTGGATCGATTTCCAGATCGTGCCGTGACGATGGAGTGCCGGGCGGGATGCGGGGCGTGCTGCATTGCGCCGTCGATCTCGTCGCCAATTCCAGGGATGCCGGACGGCAAACCTGCTGGAGTGCGGTGTGTCCAGTTGACCGGAGACAACCGGTGCCGTCTCTTCGGCGATCCCCGGCGTCCGGCTGTCTGTGCCGGGCTGATGCCCGTGCGGGAGATGTGCGGCGAATCGCGGGAGGAGGCGATGATCTGGTTGGCGCGGCTGGAGGGACTGACGGCGCCAGTGCCAGCCGCAAAAAAGAACCCCGGGGTGCGGATCCGTCCGCGCACCCCGGGGGGTAGGTAAACTGCCGGAACCTCCGAAGCTACCGGCGTGCCTGCACAACCTTTGGAATCGACAGGTAGCCGACCACCTTATCCTTGCCGACCTCGTTGACCACCAGCTCATACGGGTGCCGCGCATTGGGCATGTAGAACTGCACCGGCTCGTTGATGGTCTTGTCCTTCTTCTCGACCCGCTTGTCGTCAGCCAGGACATCGAGGCTGAACTTGTTCCGCTTCAGGTCGGCCTTCCGCAGCGTCAACATCACGCCGCCGACCTTGACCGCCTTGGCCTGCCTGGTCAGCGCGAATTCGAAGTAATTCCGCTCTCCGAGCTCACGCAGTGCCGCCAGTTCCTTCGAGTTGGTGGCGATGAGACCACTTTGTACCCCCAGGTCTCCGCGCACCGACTTCAACTCCGCGATGGTGGTGTCGAGCGTCGTCTTGGTGGCGGCGATTTCCGTTTTCACGGCGCCCACTTCGCCAGCCACTTCCGTGATCTTGCCCGAGTTTGTATCCGCGGCCTGCTTCACCTCGCCGAGCTGCTTCTGGACTTCGGCGGCCGCCGTGGCGGCCTCTTCCGTCAACTTGGCCCGCTCCTCAACCTGCTTCCGATTCATGTCCGAAACCAGCTTCTCGGCATGCCGCCGCGCCACGACGCTCGCTTGATTGGCGAGAGCGGTCGCACGGGTGTGGCTCTGGGAGAGCTGCTGGTTCAAGTCGTCGATGGTCTTGCGCGTGTCAGCGGCGCTGGTCGCGGCGCTCTGACGCAGACCGGAAATCTCTTTCTCCGTAGCCGTACGGACTTTCACGATCTCGGCTTCCACCTGGCTGTTGCGCCAGATCAGAAAGCCGTTCACACCCGCAAGGCCGAGCAGCGCTCCGCCCGCTAGCCACATCTTCAGGTTCGCCATGGTAATGGTTCCTCCATCCTTTCGTGAGCCCCTGATTCAGGTTCCCTCGGGGCACGCCCTTCTCCATTGCAAACGGTGTGCCAAAGCCCGGATAGCTGGAAACGCGGGTTTTTCCAGGCCGGAAGAGGCCGGCCCTAGTACTTTTTACCGTCTCTGGGCGCCGGGCGGACGCAAAATCTACGCAACCCGCTCCAACCGTCCGTCCAAAAGTTCAAACCGCTCGGGAACCAGCCCGGCCAGCTTCTCACTATGGGTCACCAGGATGAGGATGGTCTTCTGCTCCCGATGGAGGTCCAGCAGCAGGGAAGCGGCGGCGGCCGCGGAGTTCCGGTCAAGGTTCCCTGTCGGCTCATCGCATAGCAGCAGGAGAGGCTGGCGGATGAGCGCACGGGCGATGGCGACACGCTGCTTTTCACCCCCGGAAAGCTGGGACGGCAGGTGATCCAGCCGGGCGCCGAGTCCAACCTGTTCGAGCAGCTTTCGCGCGCGCGGCTGATAGCCTGGATCGGGTGCGGCAACCAACGTGGGAATCAGGACATTCTCAAGCACCGTACACTGGGGCAGCAGGCAGTGATCCTGGAACACGAAGCCGATCCGCTCATTGCGGAAGCGTGCGAGATCGGGCTCAGCCAGCGTGAAGGGATTCTGTCCGTCGAGCTCCACCGAGCCCGAGGTCGGCGAGTCAAGCGTGCCGAGAATCGACAGCAGCGTGCTCTTGCCGCTCCCCGAGGGTCCCATAATTGAGATCGCGCCGCCACGGGCCAGTTCGAGCGAAACTCCGCTCAGAATCCGAAGTGCACCCGACGGCGATGGATACTCTTTCGTAATGGAATTGACGCGCAGCAATCCGCTAGCTTAGCAGTATGGGCTCAGTAAAGACGGAAACCGCGCATGACATCTACTTCGGCGAACCGAGTCCGCTCGATGTATTCTTCCGCCCACGGAACGTGGCAGTGATCGGCGCCACCGAAGCAGCGGGCAGTGTGGGGCGGACTCTGCTGTGGAACCTGATCAGTTCCCCATTTGGAGGCACGGTATTCCCGGTGAATCCCAAGCGGCCATCGGTGCTCGGCATCAAGGCCTACAAGTCGGTGCACGAGGTGCCTGCCGAAGTCGACCTGGCGGTGGTCGCCACTGCTGCGCCGACCGTGCCCGGAATCATCCGCGAATGCGCCGCCTCCAAGGTGAAGGCGGCGATCATCATCTCGGCGGGATTCCAGGAGCTTGGACCCGAAGGCGAGCGGCTCCAGCACGAAGTCCAACGCGAAGCAGCCGCGGGCGGGATCCGTGTCATCGGACCCAACTGCCTCGGCCTCATGTGTCCCACAACCGGACTGAACGCGAGCTTCGCCGCGTCGATGGCGCGGCCCGGCTCGATCGGATTCATCAGCCAGAGCGGCGCCCTGTGTACCGGCGTGCTCGACTGGAGCATGCAAGCGATGGTCGGATTCAGCGCGTTCGTGTCCACCGGCGCGATGGCCGACGTGAGTTGGGGCGATCTCATCGATTACCTGGGCAATGATGCGCGCACGCGCGCCATCCTCGTCTATATGGAATCGGTCGGGGACGCCCGCGGATTCCTGTCCGCCGCGCGCGAGGTGGCGCTACGCAAACCGATCATCGTGCTCAAAGCCGGCCGCACGGATCAAGGCGGCAAGGCGGCGGCTTCTCACACGGGCGCGATGACCGGGTCCGACGCGGTGCTCGACGCGGCGTTCCGGCGCTGCGGCGTGCTGCGTGTCACCAATATCTCAGAGCTGTTCCACATGGCGGAAGTACTGGCCAAGCAGCCACGGCCACAGGGAAACCGGTTGACGATTCTCACCAACGCCGGTGGTCCGGCGGTGCTCGCCACCGACACGCTGGTGGTCAGTGGAGGCCGGCTGGCGGAGCTCGCACCGGAAACCACGTCCGCGCTCGACGGATTCCTGCCGGCGCACTGGAGCCGCGCGAATCCCATCGACATTCTCGGCGACGCGGGCCCGGATCGCTACGCTCAGGCGCTTGAAGCCGCGGCCAAGGATCCGGGCAGCGACGGACTCCTGGTGATCCTCACGCCGCAGGCGATGACCGACGCCACCCGCACCGCGGAGGCGCTTAAGCCCTACGCGAATCTGCATGGCAAGCCGGTGCTCGCGAGTTGGATGGGTGGGCCGGAGGTCGAAGCGGGCATCAGGATCCTCGAGTCCGCGGGCATCCCGTGCGTGGCATACCCGGACACAGCGGCGCGTCTTTTCCAATTGATGTACCGCTACTCCTACAACCTGCGTGGACTCTACGAAACGCCGTCACTTCCGGATGAGGAATCTGATGTCGACCGCGCGGCGGTGCGCACGATCTTCGATGCGGTGCGGGCGTCCGGCCGGACGCTGCTCACCGAGTTCGAGGCCAAGCAGGTGTTGGCGGCCTACGGGATTCCGGTAACAGACACGCGGCTCGCGCGCGAGGCCGCGGACGCGGTCGCGGCGGCCGGGCAGATCGGATATCCGGTGGTGCTGAAGCTCCACTCGGAAACCGTCTCGCACAAGACTGACGTCGGCGGAGTCGAGCTGAACCTGAGCAGCGCGGACCAGGTGGCCGCCGCGTTCGCGCGGATCCGCGAGCGTGCCGATGCCAAAGCCGGACCCGGCGCGTTCTGCGGCGTCACCGTGCAGCCGATGATCCGGGAGGCGGGCTACGAGCTGATCCTGGGGTCGAGCCGTGATCCGCAGTTTGGACCGGTGCTGCTGTTTGGGGTCGGCGGACAGTTGGTCGAGGTCTTCCAGGACCGCTCGCTCGCGTTGCCGCCGCTCAACTCGACTCTGGCGCGGCGGATGATCGAGCAGACCAAGATCCACCGGGCGTTGCTTGGAGTCCGAGGGCGTCCGCCGGTCGACATGGAGGCGCTCGAGTCGATGCTGGTGCGCTTCAGCCAACTGGTGGCCGAGCAGCCGCTGATCGGCGAGATGGACATCAATCCACTGCTGGTTTCCCACGAGAGGATGCTGGCGCTCGACGCGAGGATCGTGCTCGATGAGACTCCGGTACGGCTGGCGATCCGGCCTTATCCGCGCCGTTACGAATCGATGTTCACGGCCCGCAACGGCGAGGAGATCCTCATCCGTCCCATCCGGCCGGAGGACGAGCCGGCGATCGTGAAGTTCCACGAGACGCTGTCCGACCGGAGCGTCTATTTCCGGTATCTGCAGATGCTCAACCTGACCCAGCGCGTGGCGCACGAGCGGCTGATCCGGATCTGCTTTATCGACTACGACCGCGAGATGGCGCTGGTGGCCGAGCGCGACGGTGCGATCCAGGCCGTGGGCCGGATGCGGCGCACCACCAGCCGGGAGGACGCAGAGTTCGCGCTACTGGTCAACGACGCGTTTCAGGGCAAGGGACTGGGGACGGCGATCCTGTCGCGGCTGCTGGACATCGCGCGGGGCGAAGGAATCAAGCGGATCACGGCGGATATCCACGGAGAGAACGTGCCGATGTTGTCGATCGTGCGGAAGCTCGGGTTTAAGATCCGGCGGGAGTTGGGGGATCCGGCGGTGACCGCGGTGCTGAATCTCTGAGCTAGACTCACAGGATGCCGATCACGCGCCGAAGCCTGCTTGCCGCAGCCCCGGCCTTCGCCCAGCGCCGCCGGCCGCGGATCCTCCTCCGCAACGCCTGGCAGCCCGTCAACATTGGCGACATCGGCCACGGTCCGGGAGCACTGTCGCTGCTGGAGAAGCATTTTCCCGAGGCGGAGCTCACGTTCTGGCCGCGCCGGTTGAGTCCGGAATCACGCGAGATGATGGTCAAGGGCTATCCGCGCGTGAAGATTGTGGAAGGCGCGGAGGCCGAAAAGGCCAAGCTCGAAACGGACCTCTACATCAGCGGATCCAGCTCCGGATTTCCGGCCAGCGCCGATGCGATCGCGTTTCACAAGGCCACGGGCAAGCCGGTGGGCGTGTTCGGCGTCAGCACCGATCCGGTGTCCGGCATCGCGCCAGACCGCGAGCCCGAAGGCGGCACTCTGCGCGGGATCCGCGCCAAGGCGGCCAAGCTCCCGCCCACGCACTTGCCGGCGGACCTGCGCTACATCCTGGACCGCGCGGCATTCTTCTTCTGCCGCGACACCATCTCGCGCGACTATCTGAAGTCGCAGAGAGTGAAGACGCCGGTGCTTGAGTTTGGTCCCGACTCCCAGCTCGGTATGCATCTCCGCGATGACGCCAAGGGACTCGCCTATCTGCGTGCCAAGGGACTGGAGCCGGGCCGCTTCATCTGCGTGGTCCCGCGGCTGCGCTACACACCCTATTACCGCGTGAACAACGTGCCGCGGACCGCATCCGATGACGTTCGCGACGCGATCAACAACCGGACCACGGAAGGCGACCACGCCAAGATCCGTGAGATGATGATTGCCTACGTGAAGTCCACTGGGAACAAGGTGCTCGCTTGCGCCGAGATGACCTACCAGGTTGAGATGGCGAGAGAAGTGTTCGTGGATCCGCTGCCCGCCGAGATCCGGCGCAACGTGATTTGGCGCGACAGCTTCTGGATGCCCGACGAGGCCGCGTCTGTGTATTCGAAGGCGCTCGCGGTGGTCAGCGTCGAATGCCACTCGCCGCTGATCGCGCTGTACAACGGGACGCCCACGTTCTATGTCCGCCAGCCGACCGACACGTGCAAGGGCCAGATGTACCGCGACATCGGCGCGGACAAGTGGTTCTTCGAAGTCGATGAGACCAGCGGCGCCGAGTTGTGGAGCCGGCTGGAAGCGATCCAGCGGAACCCGGCGGCGGCGAAGGCGAAGGTCCGGCGGATCATGGCGCGCGTGGAAGGGTTGCAGAAGCGGATGGTGGATGCCGTGCGGGCGGCCTGCCGGTACAATGGCCAGTGATGAAGACACATCGTTGGAGCGACATTCCCCTGGAGCAGATGAATCCCGCGTTCGGCCGGCGGGTGATCCATAGTGCGAGAATGACGGTGGCGCGCGTGATCCTGTCGAAGGGTTCGGTGGTGCCGCGGCACAGCCATGAAAACGAACAACTCTCGATAGTCGAGAAAGGCGTGCTCAAGTTCTACTTCGACAACGGCGAAGAGTTCACCGTCGCCGCCGGGGAAGTCATGGAGATTCCGTCCCACGCGCCCCACAAGGTCGAGGCGCTGGAGGACAGCGAAGGCTACGACCTGTTCGCGCCGGTCCGCGAGGATTGGCTGCGGGGCGACGACTCGTATTTGCGGCGGTAGATGATCCGGCGCGGCGCTGAATCACGAGCTATGATGTAGATGCCCGCGGCCCACGGTCCGCATTGGACGCGTCGAGGTCGACGGAAAAGGCGCGGCCAGAATCAAAGCCACTCTAAGCCTCGCTGGCGTCATTCTGGACGAGGATTACGGCGGAAGCTACACGGTCGAGCCAGACTGCTCCCAGACGACTACGTTGCTCATCCCCTTTCCCGGAGTGCCCCAGCCGGTGCCGTTCCGGTTTTCGGACGCGCTGTCGGATGAGGGAAGGCAGCTCGACATCGTCCTGATCGATCCGCCCGGAAGTACCGTGCGGATCACCCTTCGAAAGCAGCGCAAGGTGTCGTGCGGGCTATCGGATCTTGCTCAAAGCGTCCGCGCAGGCGAGCCTGGCGGGACGGATCGTCAAAGAGACGTTCGCCGGGACCTACACGGTGGATTCGGCCTGCACGTTTAGCATGTCGTACACCGTCGGCCTGCTTCCCGACCGGTGGAAGGGCATGATCATTGACAACGGCGGAGGGGCTTACGTGATGCACGCATCGCCGGCCGGTGCCGCGGTGGCTGGTACGCTGTCCGCCATGCAATAGGCCGGTACCGGTGGGGATTGACTCCCGGCCGGTCTTTATGCGATCGTTTCTTCCGGAAAACGGCCAAGCCCGTAGAACCGAATGGAAGAGTTCGAAGCCGCATACAAGAAGCACTTCGGGGAGGTTTTCCGCTATGCCCTCCGCTGCACCGGCCGCCGCGAGATTGCTGAAGAAGTCGCCAGCGAGGCATTCCTTTCGCTGTACCGGAACCGGGACCATGTGGACTTCAGCCAGTTGCCGGGCTGGCTGCTCACCGTGGTCCGGAACCGGGCCACCGATTATTGGCGTAAGCACCGCGCCGAGACGCAATGGGACGAACAGCCCATCGCGGATCCTGGCGCGGTGCTTCCAGAGATTGGGAAGAGCGTGCTCGAGGACGCGAGGTTGAAGCCCGTGCACCGCACCTGCCTGATTCTCCGTTACGTCCACGAAATGGACCGGGAACAAATCGCGCGGCGCACCGGGCTATCCGCCAATCAGGTGAAGAGTGCGCTTCAATACGGATTGACGCTGCTTCGCCAGTCGCTCGGCGTGGAGTTGAAGCCATGACCCGTTGCCCGCCCCCCGATGTCCTGATGGCCCAACCGGCCGGGGTCCTGCCGCCGGAGGTCAACGCGCGGGTCGAGGCGCATTTGCGGTCGTGCGCGGTGTGCCAGGTTCTCTTGCGGGACCTTCAGGATCCCGGGTTGGAGCCGGCCGCCGCCGAGTCGCAGGACCGCGTGTGGCGCCGGATCACCGCCGAGGCCCGTCCGCGCTGCAAGTGGCTCTCGTGGCCCGTGCTCCTCCCTGCCGTTGCGCTGGCGGCGAGTCTGGTGATCGCCGTGGCCGTGGGGATCCAGTGGACGGCGCACACGCCCGTTCCGTCCCCACCCGTGGCGCAAGTGAAACCGTTGAACTTGCCCCTCGATCGGGCTGCGGTCAACCTGCCGCTCTCGGACTCCATCCTCTGGCGGGATGCTGCCCCGCCGCCACGTTCACCCTTGGCCCAGGCGCTGGACCCATACTCGAAGGGCGATTACCAGACCGCTGAACAGCAGCTCGCCCGCGTCGGAAGTCCGGAGGCCGGCTTCTACCGTGCAGTGTCGCTGTTGTTCCTGCACCGCGCCTCCGAAGCCATCCCTTTGCTCGAGGGGAACAAGACTGCCGGATCGGATTGGTATCTCGCGATCGCTTATGACCGTGCGGGACAGCGGGACCGGGCCATCGCCGTCTTGAAGGAGATCTGCGCGCGTCCGGGTCCGCACCGGGACCGTGCCTGTGCGGCGCTATGAACTTGCGGCTGGCCCTTCTACTGCTTGCCGGCTGGGCCGCACTGGCGCAGCAGCCGGAAGCGCGGCAGCACGTCGAATCCGCGCGAGAGCTATTCCGCAGCCGCCAGCCGCGGCGCGCCCGGGCCGAACTGGATCATGCGCTTGAAATCTATCGAAAGCACAAGGACCACGATTCAGCCGGCGACGCCCTGGTCCAATTGAGCCAAGTGGTACGCCAAACCGGCCGCCGCGCCGTCGCGGAATCGATGCTTGAAGAGGCGGTGGAGGAGTTCCGGCTGGCCGGCTCGCCCGCGGGACAGGCGAGGGCGTACAGTGTCCTGATCGAGTTCGAGCCGGACGCTGCGATTCGCGCGTCGCGCCTCAAGAACGCGTTGGAAGCCGCGCGTGCCACTGGCGACGAACGAATCACGGGACTTGTGCTCCGCGCCGACGCCGAGGCGAGCTTCAGAAGCGGCGACTACAGAACCGCGCAGGCGCGCTACGAGGAGGCTGCCACGCGATTCGAGCGGGCGGGCGAGCAGCGTCTGCTCGCATCCGTGCTCGAGGGATTTGCAAAAATCGCCGGCGTCCACGGACACTGCGACACCGGCCGTGAGCAACTGTTCAAGGCGATGCGCTTGTATCAGCAGGTGAAGGATTCACCCGGCGAGATGGAAACGTTGCTGTCGCTAAGCCACTGCGCCGAGCTCACCGGACAGCCCAAGCAGGCCGTCGAGTACGCGGAACAAGGAGCGGCTGTCGCTCAGCGGACCGGCAACCGCCGCCACATCAACCGCGCCAACGGGCGTCTGGCCACCGCTTACTTTGAGGCGTCCGACCTTCGCCGCGGCGTCGAATTGACCAGGCGGGTGCTCGACTCCGGCGGCCGGGTCGGGTCGGCTGTCCAGAGCCATGCCGGGGCGGCGCATGTCCGTCTGGGCGAGCCGGAAAAGGCGATTGAATATCTGTCGCGCGCGGTCGAGATCGAGTCTCGCGGCAGCAGGGTCCATGATGAGACGTTCAGCCGGACCTGGCGGGCTCGCGCCTGGGCCGCCATGGCGAAGTGGAACGCGGCCCTTGCCGACACGCAGGCCGCGTTGCGCCTGGTGGAGGACATCCGCACCCGTACCGTTCCCACCGATTACATGAAGCGCGGCTATGCCGAACGGATTCAGGATCTTTATCACCTGGCGGTCGAATGTTACGAGCGCCTGGGACGGCACCGAGAAGCCTTCATGGCGGCCGAGCACGGACGCTCGCGTGCGTTTCTCGATCTGCTCGCAACCCGGGACGCCGGGGATGACAGCGCGCCCTTGCCGAAACTGCTCGATCCGGCGGGAGAGCCGATGTTGCGCAGCGCGCTTTCTGCCGAGCCCGCTTCGTTCGAGCAGGTCGTCGAAACGACGCGGCGGCTGAATTCGACGGTGTTGGCTTATTGGGTGAGCCCAAAGGTGCTGTACGCATGGACGGTGGACCAGGCGGGCGAGGTCCGCTCCGCGCGGCTGGACACCGGCGCGCCGGCGTTGGAACAACTGGTGCGCGGATTGTGGAGGGCACCCGAGTCGGGCGACAAGCGCGCATGGCGGGAGTTGCACCGCCTGCTGATCCAGCCGGTGCGCGGATGGCTGCCGGAATCCGGTGGACGCCGGCTCACCGTGATTCCGCACGGCCGGCTGCACCAGGTTCCATTCGCGGGACTGCTCGCCCCGGACGGCCGGTATCTGGCGGAGTCCTTTGCGTTGCATGCCGTGCCGTGCGCTGCGTTGCTGACCCACACTGCGCGGCGGCCCAAGTCCGGAGGCGCCGCGGCGCTCGTGATCGCACCATTGGCGAACCTCCCCGCGACGCAGCGCGAAGCCGCGATCATCGCCGCAAGGATGCCCGCCGGATCCGTGCGGACTCTGGCGGGCAACGCCGCCGTGCGCGACGCGGTGTTGACCCAAGTGAAGGGCGCACGCGTGGTCCACTTCGCGACACACGGAGTGGCGGGCGAACACCGTCCGTTCGACTCCTATCTCGCGCTCGCGAGCGGAGGCAAGCTCACCGCCGGGGACATCTATGGACTGGATCTCACGGCGGACCTCGTGGTCCTGAGCGCATGCAAGACAGGACTCGGCCAGCTTTCGAGCGACGGGATTCTCGGACTCACGCGCTCGTTCTTCTATGCGGGCGC
>VFZX01000217.1 GCA_016871015.1 Acidobacteriota bacterium
TCCACTCCCCGCCCCCGTCTGCCCTGCCGCGCAAGCGGCAGGTGAATGCTGCTACCACCCACCGCACCCCTATCGTCACCTTTCTCTCTGCACTCACTCAGGCCCACAGATTCCGCTACAGAGCCCGTAATGTGCCGCCACTGGCGTCGGACCGCTGTGTGACCGCCCTCCACACATAGGCCCGCCCGCGGCGGATCCCCCATCGTTTCCGGACCCAAGTGAGAAGATTGCCGGTAGTGATGTTGCCCATGAACTCCGATAAGGCAAAGCGCGTGAGCAGCATTCCTTCGCCTGCCGCGACGAAGTTATTGCGGAACACGCCAGACTCGGGCAGCTCGCCAAGGCCGTAGTCGATGAGCGAGTTGTACACGCTGTTGGCAATGACGGAGTTCGTCGCCCCCGGCGTTCCCTTCTCGATCAGGGAAACGTTGAGAAACGTGTTCCCGGCGACCGTACTGTCGGTGCTTTCGAACATCCGCACGCCCATCACTCCGCCCTCGCGAGGTCCGGCGATCAGGAAACCCTGGCTCTCGGCTCCGAACTTGGCGCCGGCGCCGTCCATGGCCACCGCGATTGACGGCCCGCCGCCAACGCGCTCGATCACTGTCGCATCGGCGCCTGACGACGCCCGTACCTCGATTTTCTTATTCACCACCACCATGGCGCGCTGCGAATGTGTAAATTCGGTCGACTGCTCTTCCCCCGGTTCACCGAGCACGCCATCGTAGTCAAGGTCTCCATAGCGGCCGGGGCCGACCACGACGCTCCCGCCGCTGGGAGTATTCGCGATGCCACGCGAGATCGAACGGCAAGGCTTCGCGACAGTTCCACAGAGCGCGTAATCGACGCCATGGTTGGCGACATAGCGGATGTTGGAAGCGTTCTGCGGGAAGAAAATGACCAGCGGCGGAAACGAGGGCGAAGTGAGTGTGGTCCCCGCGAGATTGCAGACCTGATCGGCGGGGTCGGGTCCGGGCTGCGAAGCGCCCCAGAAGTTGTAGCGCGCGTCGACTTGGGCGTTGCTCGAATTGAGGAGTCCGCAGTTGCCGCCGGCCGGCTCGCTGCCCGGACGCGGATGCTGGTTTCCATAGATCCAGTTGGTGGTCACTTCACTGACGGCGTTTTGCCAGATCCAAACACCGTAGCCGCCGTTGCCGACAACGCCGCTCAGTCGCAGTTTGTTCCCCGAGGCGCCGGTCTTGAACGCGACGCCAAAATTCAAATTGGCGACGGCAGAACTATGCTCGAAAAGGCTGTTGGTCGCGTAGACATCGAATCCCCAACGGTTCGCGCTCGAGACATTCATTTCGTAGGTGTCAGCATCGCCCGAAACAGAAAATCCCGCCGCGCCGTTGCCCGTCGCGGTGTTGCTTTCGACCGTCCGGCCCGAACCGCTGGTGATCACGAATCCGCTGTCGCTATTGACACGCGCTTCGTTCTCACGAATCGTCACCGACGATCCGCCAATCTTGAACCCTACATTGTTCTTGACGGCGATGTTTCGCTGAATGGTCGTGCTGTTCGCGGTCGATTCGACGCCGGTGTTCGCATTGGTGAGAAGGAACCCGCTGTCGGTCGCGGCCGCCACCGAACCCGCGCCAATGGCCGCGCCCGTGGCGGTCACCCAAAACGTCCTCGACGCCGGTGAGCCCTCGATGAGAGTGACGCGCGCGCCCTTGCTCGAGCGGATGAAGACTTTCTTGCCGACCTGGATCAGGCAGTTGCACGGATCGCGCGGCCCGTAGCCCTCTTCGCCAGACTCGCCGAAAACTCCGTTGCCGTTGACGTCGCCGTAGCGGCCCGGGCCGACGACAATGTCAGCGCCCACCTGCGCGTTCGCGATCGCCTGGCGGATGGAGCGGCAGGCGTTGATCGGTCCGCATTCCGGACTGTCGGTGCCGTTATTGGCGACGTGGAGAGTCGCCGCTGGCAGAAGCGTGGCCGTTACAAATGTGATAAGTGTGATGATTACCCTATGAGGCATAGCGGCAGTTCTATCAGTTATCGCAACACGCGAGTGAGAAATTCGTAGGCTTGTTCGCGGATGGCGGGCGGGAAGTCGTGTTGCGCATCGGGGTGGACCGCGACGAGGTTCGCGGACTTTCCGTACATCTTGTAGATCGGGCTTGCCGCACGCACGCAGTCGTGCACTCCCGAGACGTCGAAGTTCGCATCCCCGGTCGGGGCATTGATGAATACAGCTCGCGGCGCGATCACGCCGAGAATTTCCGTGAAGTCGAACGGCATCTTGGCTGGGTTCATCGCATAGAGTTCGGCGATGCGCGGCATGTAGCCGCGGTGGCTCCATCCTTTGAGATTGCCGTTGAAGTACTTGGGGAACGCGTTGAATCCGCAACTGGTCACGACGGCGCGCAAACGGTCGTCGAAGACCGCGACGAAGAGCGAGTTGTGGCCGCCGAGCGAATGTCCGATCACGCCGATGCGTTTCGCGTCGACGTTCGCCATCGCGACGAGAACATCGACCGCGCGCCGGTGATTGACGATCCCCTTCATGGTCGCGCTCACATACCCGGCGGCGTACGGATCGAACTTGTAGTCGCCGTAGTTCGGATAGTCGGGAGCGATGGTGACAAAGCCGCGTTCGGCGAGTTCGCGCGCGTAGTGGAGATTGGCCTTGCCGTCGACACCCGCGGGTTCGGCTTTGCCCACGCGAGTTGTCTGATGCAAGCACAACATGGCCGGACGGCGTCCCTTGGCGTTGGGGAGGAACACATAGGCGGGCACGCGATCCTGTCCCTCGGAGACGAACGTGATCTTGCGCCGCGTGAACTTTTCGGACTTCACCTCTTCGATCACTTGCACGTCGAGAGGCGCGTTCGACTTCGCGGGTAGAGGTCCCATGACGGCTTGCATGTTGGCGAGGATGTGCTGGCGGCGCGTACGCTGCCACTCACCCTTGCCTTTAATCTCGCGGCGCGCGCCCGAGGAGTCGATCGAGTGCAGTAGATGACTCTTGTCGGCATAGAAAACTTCGGCGTGAATCGCGAGAGTGGAGAATGCGAGAGTGGCAAGGGCGCGCATGGAAAACATTGACCCGTCGAAGGATAGGCTACGCTATGGGACGCTTTTTCGCAAGCTTTTCGCAAGCCGACCTGGTACAGGATCCGGTTCGAAAATTAGACAATTGGGGCGGTCATTTTGTGCCCCAATGCTTCTAACGCAGCCTTTTCCATCACCGAGCGTGGGGCCGACTCGCCTGTAAAGGTCTCGAACTGATGCACTGCCTGCTCAACAAACATCTGCAGGCCGGGGATCACTTCGAGACCTTCTTGTTTTGCCCGGCGGACCAGTTCCGTCTCAAGCGGGTTGTAGACCATATCAAACACGATATCCGCCGGGATTTCGTCTTTGAAGAAGCACCCCGAAGTGTTGGGGAACATTCCAAGCGGCGTGCAATGAATCAGCGCGTCGAAATGCCGGCTCGAAGCCTGCTCCACGGTAAGGGGCTCGGCGTTGACCAGCTTGGCGAGTGCGCGCACACGGTCAGGGTTCCGGCCCGTAATGGCGACCTTGGCTCCGGAGTCGGCAACCGTAAATGCAGCTCCCCGTGCGGCGCCCCCATTGCCTGCGATCAACACGCTTGATTTGCCCAGATTCACTCTTTTCTTGAGGGGCGAGAGCACTCCGTGGACATCCGTGTTCGATCCGCGCCACTTGCCGCCGCGGCGCCAAACCGTGTTCACTGCTCCGATCCGGCGCGCCAGCGGGTCGATGATATCGAGGTAGCGGATCACCTTCTGCTTGTGCGGAATCGTAACACTGAATCCGGCTACCGGGAGCTTGGAGGCCAGCGAAAAGAAGTCCTTGAGCTGCGGCGGCTGAACCAGAAACGGCAGGTAGACGCCGTCGATGCGCTTGTGCTGCAAGGCCCGGTTATGCACCGCCGGTGAAATGGATTGGCGCACCGGGTCGGCGATCACTCCGAACACCTTGACCTGCTTTTTCCACTTGTCGGCCTTGTAGAGCTGCCGGAGCCACCGGGCGGCGATCTGGCCCGGCGCGGTTCCTTCGGTCGCGTTGGGCGCGGCGTAGGTGTACAGGGCTCCATACGCCGGCGAGAGGATCCGTGTAGGCAGGCCGCTCTCTCCCATGGCCAGCACAATCAGCGGCGTGCGGGGGTGCGCTTCGGATAGGGCGAGCACACGGTAGTTGTCGGAGGGCTTCTTCGCCATCGTGACGAGCTTGTAGCCATCGGCGCCGGTCTTCATCATCCGCTTGAGCACCGGCTCGACCGCCGGGGTCCCACTGAAATTGTGGAACGACAGGATCACCCAGGCCTTGCTCCGCAGGTGCTCCACCTGGGTATGGACCACCTCCGCGCTCTCCACTTCGATGTCGATCCCATGCGCTCCAGCATCGATCGCGGCCTCGAGGACCCTCAACTGCTCCTCCACGCTGCCATTGAACTTGCCGTGGTTCTGGTGTCTCCGGCAGGTGGCTAGAATCGTGACGTCGGGCTCCAGCCGCAGGAAGTCCCGGATAACCCGGACGCCCTCAAGGGGATTGGAGAGGTAGTCCAGACGGAACTCGAGGAACGTCTCACCGGATGCAGTCTCCTTCCTGGCGTGCGCAAGAAGGCTGTCTACGTCGGGCAATCCCAGCGCAACGCAGATCTTCGGCAGTGACGTCCTGCGAGACACTGCCTGTCAGGATAACACGGGTGCCGTGGCGGACCTTTGCTCGTCTTCGGCCTGCCTCCGGCGTTCGCGCCAGGACGCCAGCAGCTCGCCTGGGTGCAGGGTTCCGATCCGGTCGGCGCCGCGTTGATAGACGTCCAGCGCCTGGTCGAGCTTCTGAATTCCGTGTCCCGCTTTCATCTTGGCGCGGCCGCGCAGCTTGCGGTAGATCAGTTCAAGATCGCCGGAAGTGTAGCCCTTGGGTGCGAAGCCGGTCGAAGTGGATACGTAGTCGGCCGAGGCGCGTTTGGCAATCTTGCACGCGATCAGTTTCAGGTCTTCGGCAAGATAGGCGGTCTCGATGATGACCTTGAGGATCGCGCCGCCCTCATGGCATGCTTTCGAAGCCTGGACGAGTTCGGTCTCGATGTAGGGAAAATGCCGTGAGATCAGCTTGCCGATATTCATCACGAACTCGACCTCGGTGGCGCCGCGCCGGACCAGATCCCGGGCTTCGTACAGCTTCGCCGCCGTCGTCGAATTGCCGTGCGGAAATCCGGCCGCCGCCGCCACTGCCACCCCGGTTCCCCGGAGCGCCCGGGCCGCGATGTCGACATCGCAGGGGCGAACCACCACGGCCGCGATCCCGTAGGAAATAGCCAGTGTGCAGCCCTCGTGGACGTGGGTGTCGGTAAGCTCGGGCTTGAGGAGTGGATAGTCCAGCATCCGCGCCAGGGCCGTTTCGGACTCGATCTCCGGTCTGGGTGCGGCTGCGGTCTGAGACTCCGCGTCCATTCAGCGTTTCTTCCGGTTGTTGGACGCCGCCGGTGCACCGGTGCTGAGGCCCAGTTCGCGCAAGCCCGCATTCGCCTTGTCGATCCAGTTGCGCTGGGGATACTTGGTCTTCAGCTCACGGTAGGCGCCGCCCGCAGCGGTACGTTGTCCGCCCTTGGCCAGTGTGCGTGCCTTCATGTACAGTGCGTCAGGCGCTTTGGAACAGGCTTCGTCGTATTTTTCGAGAACGTCGTCGAAATGGCTGAGGGCCTTCATCCAGTCCTCTTTGCGATAGTAAATGTCGCCACTGTAGTAGTCCGCCTGGCAAGCCTCCTCGGACTTCGGCGCATGCTTGCGGACGTCGTCGTAGGCTGCCAGTGCGAGGTCATACCGTGTGCCGAGTGTGTCCTTATGCGCCCCTTCCATCAGCGCGCCGATGTCGACCGTCGGCTTGGGTGGCTCTACCGGAGCCGGCGGAGGGGCCTGGCTGGTGCGGATCTGGGCGCCAACCGTATTGACCGAGTTCTCCACATCCACCAGCTTGCCCTGAAGTTTGCCCATCCGGGAATTCACTTCGGCGACGTTCTCCTTGACGAAGCGGAACTCGTCGGCCATCTGGTCGACCTTGGTTCCCAGCCCAGCGACCGGCGCGACCAGGGTTTTCTCCTGCTCGCGCATCCGCTCCTTCATGTCCCGTTCGAGCACTGTCACGGCGGTGTTCGCCTTGGTCGCCATGTCCAGTGTCTGCTGCAGCAGCAAACGCAGCTCGAGCACCCGCTCGTCGAGCTTCTGCAGCTTCTGAACCTCCGCCGAGAGGGCTTGAATCTCTCGCATGATGGCTTCGTGTTCCTTGTTGACGGCGCCACCGGGCTTGGGAAGCACGGCGCTTGCGAGGATCAGGGCGGGGATCAAGGCGGAGTTGAAACGCATGTTATCTCCAATATAGCGGCTTGAGCGCGCACACAAGAGACCGGAGGCGTATCGCCCCCGGTCTTTGCCGAATTGGTTAAGGGTCTACTGGCCCGCGAAATGGGCGCGGCGGTTCCGCTGGTAGCAGTCCTCGCTGGCGTCCTGGCACTGCGGCCGCTCTTTACCGTAGCTGACAGTCTTGATGCGGTCGGCCGGAACTCCGAGCTGGACCAGGAACTCCTTGGTGGAGGAGCTGCGGCGGTCGCCGAGTCCAAGGTTGTACTCCGCCGAGCCCCGCTCATCGCAGTGGCCCTCAATGGTCACGACTTCGCCCGAGAACTCGGTCAGGATCGACTTCAGTGCGTCCGCGTTCCGGGTGAGTTGCGAGCGTGCGTCCTCCCGCACGTCGTACTTGTCGTAGTTGAAGAAGATGTCCTGGACCTCTTCTTGCACCCTTTGGCTGAAGGTCTTGCGCGGCTTGGTTGCCGGTGGCGGCGCAGGCTTGGGCGCGGCCGGCTCGGTAACGCTCACCCGGGCCGAGGCGGATGTGCTGCCACCGGGACCGGACGCCCGTAGCGTATAGGTCGTCGAAGCGTTCGGGTAGACTTCGCGGGAACCGTTGGCCGGGAGGTTACCCAGTCCTTCAATCGAGACGGAATCCGCGTTGCGGGTATTCCAGGTCAGTGTGACCGCCTGGCCGCGCTGAATCGAGCTGGGCTCGGCTGAAAGCGACGCGGTCGGGGCGGCTGGCTTGGGTTTGGGTGCTTCAGCAGGCGGCGGCGGCGGAGGAGGCGGCGGCGGCGCCGCGACCTTCTTCTTGCATCCTGTTGCGAACAGGATGAGTGCCGCTGCGAGCAGCATTAGGAAAGCATTACGTTTGGTCATCTTGTTTGTGGTGTTCCCTCCTGGGTCATAGATCGTTGGGCGCGTCAGTACTTGCTCCACACGGGCTCTTCGTTGGATCCTTGCGTAGTGAGTTGGCGGAATCCGGTGCCGTTTGCCAGCATACTCCAAATCTGGGTCCGGCCGGTGCGGGTCGACTGGAACACGATGTGGCGTCCATCTGGGGAAAACGACGGGTTCTCGCAACGGCCCATGTTGCTGGTGAGGGGCTGGGAGAGTGTACGGGTAGCAACGTCCATTACGAAGATGTTCCGGGATCCTGGGTCGGGCCCGCCGGTCCAGCTAAACGCGATCAACTGGCCTTGCGGATGCCATGCGGGGTTAACCGCCTCGCCTGCGCCGCTCGTGAGCCGAACGACATCAGCGCCATCCATGTTCATTTTATATATTTGTGGGGGTCCTGAGCGTCCTGATGTAAAAATAATTTCATTACCGGTCTTCGGGTTCACCTTGGGCTCGGTGTCAACCGCCTGGGAGAAACCAATCCGCTTGATTCCGGAGCCGTCCAGGTTGCAGATGTAGATTTGCTGTACACCCGCCAGGGTCGACGCGAACAGCAGCCGCTGGCCATCGGGGGTGAACTCCGGAGACGCGTTCGTGGATGCACGCTGGTTGTAGAACGGCAGCTTGCGGCCAGTCTCGAGCGACATCATCAGGATCGACGCGTTGCCGCGAGGAAAACTGGTGTAGGCCATACGGGTCCCGTCGGCGGATATCGCCGAGAAATTTGACAGAAACCCCTCGCGAGTAATCTGCTTCTGGTTGGCCCCGTCGAAGTCCATCGACCAGATCTCCTTGGCGCCCGAACGGTTGGACGTGAAGTACACCTTGCTGCCGAACAGAGACGTCCCGCCCAGGTGCTTGATGATGTCGGCAGCAAATTCGTGCGCGATCTTGCGGGCCCCGTCCGTGCTGATGTCGCCGAAATACAGCTTGCCGAATACCTGTCCGCTCTCGACTGTCGTTTGGCCCACATCGAACAGCCAGCCGTAGAGCACCAGGCGTCCATTTTGCGGTGCGGTGTAGCCGACGGTGAGGTACTTAGCCTCGATCGGAGGAGCGCTGAAATCAGTGAACCACGGTCCCTGCCGCTGGGGTGGATTCCCCAGGGGCGGCTTGAAGTCGGACGGCTGCTGGGCGGCCTGGGACGGGTAGAACGATTTCGAGGCCATCTTGCACCAGCCCGACGACTCCAGGTCTTTCCAGAGCACCTCATTGAACGTGTTCATGTGGGCCTGGGCTTCCGCGGAGCCCCGCATGTCCGGAACCGCGATCACGGGAAGCGCCGGATCGATAATCTTGAGGATGGCGTCGGTCCCGCTCTGTCCCCAGGCGGCCGCCGCCACCAGCAAAAGTGTTAGGATTCGCATCATTTTTGGATCTGAAACCAGAATTCGATGGACGCGGAACTCTTCTCAAAAGCGGCTGGAAGCGGTGGCAAGGGAGAGCAGTCGAGGATCGCCCGCTGGCTCGCCCGGTCCACCGCAAGGTTGCCGCTGGCCTGGGAGATTTGGGCATCTCGAATAACGCCGCTGCGCTCGATCACGAACTGGACCACGGTGGGCTGTCCAGTGCGCGTGCGGTGGTCGATGTTCTGCTCGCGCCACTTCGTTCCGACGCACCTCTGGACCAGCTCGACGTAGGCTCCGAACCGGCCTCCGAGCGCGGTGTTCGCGCCGACTCCGATCTGCCCGCCGCCTTGCATTTGGTAGATCGGGGAACTCGCCCGGCTCCCCGTAGTTGAGGTGAGTTGATTTTCCTCAAGCTCCCGGTCGACAGCGCGCCGGCGGGCGTACTCCGCCATGTCGAGTGTAGGTTTTTTCTTCTTTTTCGACAGCCCTTCCGCGTCGTCGTCCGGCCGTTCACGGACCGTGCGCTTGTCCGGCCGCTCGGGGACCTGGGACTGGGTATCCCGCGCGATTGGATCGACGCGCCGGCTGAGGCTCGGGATCGGAATCGTCGCGGCGGTGACTGTCACCGCGCTTCCGGCACCGCCCCCAGGGCTCGGGTCGCCGAAAGGGTTCGTGGCTCCGTGGCCGGTCAGCAGGGCGGTTGCCACCATCACTGCCGCCAGGACGCCGTGCACAGCGAGGGAGCGGAGAAACGCCCCCTTGAGTGATTCCTCCTGATCCAGAACGTCGATATGGTCCGCCATGGTATGCCTCTAGTTGCCTTGCGTGACGAGCTTGACCTCGTACTCAGCCCTACCAAGCAGACTGATCACGCTGGCAACAGGTTGCAAAATGGTGTCCTTGTCGCCCCGCACGTAGACCGCTTTCTGATTCGGATACCGCTTGCGGATCTCAGCAACGAGATTTTCAGCAGTGACCGGACGGTCTGCGAGAAACAGGCGGGCGTCCTTGGTGATGGATACAATCGGCAGCTCCTCGACGGACTGCTTGGTTGAATCCACCTTGGGGACCTTGATTTCCAACCCGAACTCCATCACCTGGGCGGTGACCATGAAGATGATCAGCAACACGAGCGTCACGTCCACGAGCGGGATGATGTTGATCTCCGCCATCGCGTGGCCCCAACGCTGGCGTCCCCGCCCGTATCCACCGCCGTTGCCGCTGCCCACGTGGATCGCCATGTCATTCTCCGAAGTGCCGTTCAGCGGCGTTGATGAACTCGAGGGAAAAGTCCTCCATCCGCGTGGCGATTTCCTTCATCTGGTGGCCGAAGTAGTTGTACGCAACCGCCGCCGGGATCGCAGCGAACAGGCCGAGGGCCGTCGCGATGAGGGCTTCCGCGATCGGCGGCGCCACGGCGCGGATGTTGGCGCTGCCTGACGTCGCCAGCGCTGAGAAGGCGTCAATGATGCCCCACACGGTACCGAACAGGCCGATGAACGGCGAGATATTCGCCGTGGTCGCAAGCCAGTTCATGTTCCGGTCGAGCTTGGTCATCTCCTCGCTGATTCCCAATTGCAACGCGCGTTCCACCGATCCCCGGTTGCGAAGGCCGCGGCCGGCGCGGATCTGGCGGTCCACTTCTTCGTAGCCGAACTCAAACACCGACACGAGTGGGCAGAGCGGGTGTTGGCTGACTTGACCGGCGACCGTTGGGAGTCCGGCGGAGGTTCTGAACGAGCGCAGGAATCCCTTGTTGTCGGCCATTGCTTTCTTCAACGCTTTCCACTTGGCGAAGATGATGGTTCCGGACAAAATCGAGATCATCACCAACAACAACATCACTGCAGCCGGAAGCGGCTTCGCATTCGAAACCAGCTCCCAGATGCTGATCTGGGCGAACAAAACGGGCGGCTCCTTCGGGACGGCGGCTATTGAACAACCATCATATCAACTGATGGTACTATCGGGGACAGGCGAATGCTCGTCGAATTAGTCGTTGAGAACTACGCCGTCGTGGAACGGATCCGCGTGCGTTTTCACCGCGGATTGAACCTGCTCACCGGGGAGACCGGAAGCGGGAAGTCGATCGTCGTCGATTCGCTCGGCTTGCTGTTCGGAGGGCGCGCATCAGCAGGAGTGGTGCGTTCGGGTGCAACGCAGGCTCGCATCACCGGGATCTTTGAGGCGCCGGCGAACCCGGAATTCCGCGCGGTGCTCGAATCCTACGGCGTCGAGATCGAAGACGGCGAGTTGATCATCGAGCGCGAGATTCAGGCCAACGGCAAGTCCCGCGCGTTTCTGGGGAGCCGGCCGGTGGCTGCCGCTGTCCTGCGCGATCTTGCGCAGCACCTGGGCGACATCCACGGGCAACATGACCAGCAAATGCTATTCGCACCAGCCCATCAACTGGAAATCCTGGACGCGTTCGCGGGCTGCGAGCCTGTGCGCCAACAGGTGACCCAGGCGTTTCAGGCCTGGTCCGCGCTGCGCCGCGAGCTTGCCTCGGTGGACCAAGGGGAACAGGAAAAGCTACGGATGGCTGATCTGTGGATGTTCCAGAAGCGGGAAATCGAGGACGCCGCGCTCCGTCCAGGTGAAGACTCGTCCCTGGAGGCGGAGCGCCGGATCCTGCTGAATTCGACCCGCCTGCAAGAAGGCGCCGAGGCTGCCTACGCGTCGCTCTACGACTCGGAGGGCGCGGCCCTCGGGCAAATCCGCGCGGCGCGCAAGCGGATCGACGACCTTCGCCGGTTTGATGACGCTCTCGGCGAAATTCTGGAGACGCTGAAGCCCGCCGAGATCGCCGTGGAAGAAGCCAGCCATTCGCTCCGCCATTACCTGGGAGGCTTGGAAGCGGATCCGGGACGGCTGGAAAAAATAGAATCCCGGCTGGCGGCGATCGACAGGCTCAAGCGGAAGTACGGGGCCTCGGCGGATGAGATTCTTGCTTTCCACGCCGGTGTTGCCGCCAAGCTCTCCGCGATCGAGAACACCGCCGAGCGGCGGGCGCGCCTGGAACGGGACCTGGCCGTGGCGGCTGCTTCATACGAAAAGGAAGCGGGACGGTTGACGCAGGCGCGGGAGAAGGCGGCTGCGGACCTCGAAAAGGCGGTCCGAAAAGAGCTTGGGGCGCTGGCCATGGGCGGGACCGTGTTCCAATGTGAATTCGGAACGGGCGAGTGGTCAGCGAACGGCCGCGACCGTGTCCGGTTCCTGTTTTCGGCCAATGCGGGCGAGGAGCCGCGCCCCTTGGAAAAGATCGCGTCAGGCGGTGAGCTGTCGCGATTGGCGCTGGGGCTGAAGACATGCGCGATGCCGGAGAGCAGCGCCATTCTGCGGACCTTGGTGTTTGACGAGGTCGACACCGGTATCGGCGGGGCCACGGCGGAGAGCGTCGGCCGGCGTTTGAAGAAGCTGGCTTCGCGGAACCAGCTCCTGTGCGTGACGCACCTGGCGCAGGTGGCTGGATTCGCAAGCCATCATTACCGCGTGGAAAAGCGGGAGTCCGGCGGCCGGACCGTGACGAGCGTGACGGAACTCGATGCGGCGGAGCGAACCCAGGAGATCGCCCGCATGTTGTCGGGTCAGAAGCTTACTCCTGAGGCCATCCGTCACGCCGAACAGTTGATCAAGATGGCCTCGGCCCCGTAGCTGCCGCTATTCGATCCGGAAGTTCACCTCGATGGTGGCCATGCAGCGGACCGCTTGGCCGTCTTTCTTGGCCGGTGCGAAGGTCCACTTTTGAACGGCCTTGATGGCCTGCTGGTCCAGACCGGCGTCCAGGGGTTGAGTGATTTGGAAGTTGTGCGCCTTGCCATCCTCGTGGATCTCAAGGGACATCACGACCGTTCCGCTGATGCGCGCCTTGCGGGCCTCCGGCGTGTACGCCGGTTCCACTTTGGTGAGGAGTTTCGGAGGCGTGATGCCGTCCGCGATCTTGTACACCTTTTGCGCGGTGGCGGTAGGAACGGCTGCGATCACGGCGAGCATCGCGGCAGCCGCCAGCATCCAGCGCCGGACCGGACGGCGGTCCGTGGTGGAATCGAGGATCATGCGGAGCCGTGGCTCGAGCGGAGTCTGCCCGGCGGCAGAGGCAGTTCCCAGTTGCGCCTGCAAGCCGGAGCGCGCGACTTCGACCAGACTCTCCGCGTAGGAAACTGGCGCCGCGCCTTGCCGAATCGCCCAATCGTCGCAGGCATGCTCACGGGCGATCCGGGCCTGGCGCGCGGCCCACCAGACACCAGGGTGGAACCAATAGACAGCGCAGGCAAGCTGCGACACGATCAGCCACCAATGATCTTTCCTGGCGGCGTGAGCGAGTTCGTGCAGGACCACTTCGGGCGCTGTACCGCCGGGCGCGACAATTACGGGACGCAAGAGGCCCCAGGTGAATGGCATGGCTTGCGACGGCGCGGTGCGGAGTTCCACCCCTCGCGTTTCGCCGTTGCGCTTGGCCGTCCGGACAATCGCGGCCGCGCGGACATGCGCGAGGAGGAAACGCAGCCCAACCACGATCGAGCCCGCCAACCAGATCCAGGCGGCCCATTCAGGTGCGCTGGTCCCGGCGGCGCCGGATGCATTGGCGGCGAAACGGAATTCTATGGGAACCGTCACTGGCGCTATCACCGCGCCCGCGAACGGGGCCAGGAGTGCCGCGGCCAGTCCCATCATCCAAACCAGATGACGGACGGCGGCCGAGGCGCGGCGGCAAACAACGGCGAGGAGTGCTGAAGCGCACAGCACGAGTGTGACTTTGTACAGCAGGAACATCAGGGTTTTCCTTTCTTCTTTGCTTCTTCGATCATCGCGGACAACCGGTCCAGCTCTGGTTTGGAAAACGTGGCGTCCGGGGTTCCCAGTAGCGCGGCTACAGCGTCCGCGTGGGAACCACCGAAAAACGTGTCGAGCAAGCGCTTCATTGCCGATGACTTCGCTTTTCCGGCCGGGACGACGGGCCGGTATACGTACCGGCCGTCCCGATCTTCGTGAGCCAGGACACCCTTGTCCTCAAGGATCTTCAAGGTCGCCCGGACCGCCGAGTAGCTGGGCGGATCGGACAGGCCGTCGCGGACCTCTTGAGCCGAGGCCTGGCCCAGACGGTAGATCACATCCACCATTTGCCGCTCGCGTCGGCTGAGCTGTTCTCCGGTCATAGCGTGCTAATTTCTTAGCATGCTAAAACTCTAGCATGAGCGGGGGACGTTGACAAGAGTTTTTTCGTGGCGTGGTGTAGCAGCAAAGTAGAAATGTCTCCCTTCGCGCAAAGTAGAAGTGTCCCCTCGGAGCAGGCTGGTCTCCGGGTGCGTGATAGTTTGGTGATCGACCGGTGAAGCGGAGACGGGCAATGCTGGCGAGCAACCCGATCGAGGAATAGCCGGCCGGAACTCATCGGACGATAGGGAGAGCGTGTTCCTCCCGGCGCGTTCCCGGGTTCGGACAGGGAGTC
>VFZX01000218.1 GCA_016871015.1 Acidobacteriota bacterium
CTCGCGACAACATTGCCGTCGCACGGGTAGCCCTGTCCGCCGACCAGAGGGTCCGCGTGAACGGGTCGGAGGTGACCTTACGCGACCCGATCCCGATGGGGCACAAACTGGCGCTCCACGCCGTCGCTCCGGGCGGCACCATCATCCGCTACGGGCAAGTGATGGGACGCGCGCGGATCCCGATCGAGCCGGGACAGCACGTGCATGTCCACAACGTGGCCTTCGAAGAGATCCATTTCGATTATGAGTTTCCGGCGGGGGAGGTCCCGTTGCCACGGCCGCCCGCTGGGGGTCCTACGTTCCAGGGTTACCGGCGCGAGGACGGGCGCGTGGGCACGCGGAACTACATCGCCGTGGTCGCGGCTTCAAATTGCGCAGCGCATACGGCCGAGCTGGTGGCGCGGTCCTATGAGAACGAGGCGTTTCCGGACAACGTTGACGGCGTGGTGGCGTTCCCTCATGGCGAAGGCTGCGGGATGTCGATTGGTCCCGACACCCAGCAGCTTCAGCGGACCCTGGCGGGCGTGCTCCATCATCCGAACGTTTCGGCGGCGGTGATTCTGGGGCTCGGGTGCGAGGTCAACCAGATCGACCACTACTTGGGCAAAGGGGCGCCGGTGACGGACCGGCTGGTGGGCATGACGCTTCAGAACACGGGCGGGACCACGGCGGCAATTGCGGCCTGCCGCGCGGCCATTGCCGGGATGATCGAGCGCGCGGCGGCCGAACAGCGGACCGAGGTTCCGGCGTCGCACCTTGTGCTTGGCACCAACTGCGGAGGATCGGATAGCTTCTCGGGGATCACGGCGAATCCGGCGCTGGGCTATTGCTCGGATCTGCTGGCCGGGATCGGCGCGTCGTCGGTGCTGGCCGAGACGACCGAGATTTTCGGGGCCGAGCATCTCCTGGTCAAGCGTGCGCGCAACCGGCAGGTCGGCGAGAAGCTGCTCCAGATGGTGGACGGCTACAAGACCTACCTGCGGCGCTTTGGCGGGAGCTTCGACGACAATCCGTCGCCGGGCAACAAGGAAGGCGGGCTGACGAACATCCTCGAGAAGTCGCTGGGCGCGGTGGCCAAGGCGGGTACCTCGACGCTCACCGACGTGGTCGACTACGCCGAGGCCGTGCGGACGCCGGGATTCGTGTTCATGAACACACCGGGCTATGATCCTGCCTCGCTCACCGGACTGGCGGCGGGCGGCTGCAACCTGATCTGCTTCACCACGGGCCGGGGCAGCGCGATCGGATTCCCCAGCGTGCCCGTGGTCAAGGTGGCCACCAACTCGCCGATGTACCGCCGCATGCGCGGCAACATGGATGTCAACGCGGGCCGGATCGCCGACGGCGAAGCCACGGTCCAGGGAATCGGCCAGGAGATTTTCGACCTGCTGCTCCGCGTCGCCTCCGGCGAACGGACCTGCGCCGAGCGGCTGGGCCACAAAGAGTTTGTGCCGTGGCGGATCGGACCGGTGCTATAGGATGCGTCTGCTGATATCGCTCTTGCCTCTGTTGCTGATGGCGCAGGCTCCGAAGTCCGCGCTCGACAAGCCGACGCTGGCCGCCTACGTCCGCCATCTCATGCTCTATCCGGCGGCGGTCAACCTGGCCGTCGGGGATCCGGCGCCGTCGGATGTGCCGGGTCTGCTCGAAGTGTCCATCACCGCGACCATGGGACAGGCGAGTGAGGTGCGCAAGTTTCTGGTGTCGAAGGACGGCACCAGGATCCTGCAGGCCGAAGTCTACAATGTGGCGCAGAATCCGTTCAAGCCGAACCTGGACCGGATCAAGACCGACTTCCGCCCGAGCTTCGGCACGCCAGGCGCACCGGTGGTCGTTGCGCTGTTCAGCGATTTCCAGTGCGGCTACTGCAAGCAGGAAGGCGAAGCGCTCCGCAAGGAGCTGACCAAGACGTTCCCCACCCAGGTCCGCGTCTACTTCATGGATTTCCCGCTCGAGCAGATCCATCCGTGGGCCCGTGAAGCGGCGCTGACCGGCCGGTGCATCTTTAATCAGAATGCGTTGACGTTTTGGGACTACCACGATTGGGCGTTCGCCAAGCAGGCGGACCTGACCGAGATCAACTTCAAGGAAAAGCGCAACGAATTTCTGAAGTCGAAGTCGCTTGACCCGGCGGCGATTGACCGGTGCATCCAAGGTCCGGCGGCTGTGAAGGCGCTGCAGGCGTCCGTCCAGCAGGCTCGCGATCTCGGGGTGAATTCGACACCGACGATGTTCGTCAACGGACGCAAGCTCGGCGGCTATGTGCCGTGGGCGAACCTCAAACAGATCATCGAAATCGAGATCGGCTACCAGGCCACCGCCAACAACGCGGGAGAAAAGTGCTGCACGATGCCCGCCCTCAGTCCGTTCCCGGCTTCCAATCCCGTGCTACCGCCAATCACTCCAAAGAAATAGCCTATGAAAACTTCCCTCCGCACCGCTGCTCTTGGCGTCTTGCCCGGTTTGCTTCTTGCGGCAGGGGCGAACGTCCGCTTCGACGCGGAGCGGTACTTGGGCCACGTGAAGTACCTGTCGAGTCCGGAGTTGAAGGGGCGGGGCACGGGCTCACCGGAACTCGAGAAGGCGGCCCAATATGTCGCCAAACAGTTCCAGGCCATTGGACTGGCGGCTCCGAACGGCAACGGATACTTGCAGCCCTTCCCGGTGACCACCAGCGCCCGGCTCGGCAAGGCCAACAAGCTGCGCCATGAAGTGAATGGGAAGCGGGAGACGGCCCAGTCCGGGAAGCAGTTTGTTCCCTTCAATTTTTCGGCTGCGGGGCGGTTTTCCGGCCAGGTGGTGTTTGCCGGGTACGGGATCACGGCCAAGGAGTACAACTACGACGACTATGAGGGAATCGACGTCAAGGACAAATTCGTAGTCCTGCTGCGGCATGAGCCTCAGGAGTTCGACGAGAAGTCGGTGTTCAGCGGAAAGGTCTATACCGAGCACTCCCAGTTTTTCAGCAAGGCGGTGAACGCCAAGCTTCACGGAGCGCGGGGTGTGATCCTGCTCAACGACAGCCACAACCACTCGGGTGATTCCGACGAGCTGGAGCCGTTCGCGGCCAATGCCGGGCCATCGAACGCGGGAATCCCGTTCATCCACGCCAAGACCGCGGTGGTTGAGCCGTGGATGGCCGCCGCTGGCAAGGATCTCAAGGAGATCCAGGCGGCGATTGACAAGGATCTGAAGCCGCGCCCGTTCGCGTTTCCGGACGCGGTGTCGGTGGAGCTTTCCGTGGATGTACGGCGCGATCAGAAGACGGTCCACAACGTGGTGGGGTACCTGGCCGGGGAGACCGGCGAGCACATCGTCATCGGAGCCCATTACGACCACCTTGGGCTCGGGCACCAGTTCTCAATGGCGCCCTCGCAGGCGGGCACCGTCCATCCTGGAGCCGACGACAACGCTTCCGGGACCGCGGCCGTGATCGAGCTTGCGCGGTACTTCGCCAGCCAGCCCAAGCCCCGGCGGGGGATCGTATTCCTGGCGTTTGCGGCGGAGGAACTCGGCCTGCTCGGATCGAGCTACTACGTCAACCATCCGGAGGTGCCGCTGAAAAACGCCGTAGCGATGATCAACATGGACATGATCGGCCGGATGCGCGACCGCAAGATCTATCTGGGGGGCCTCGGAACGGGGGACTACTTTGAAGAGATGATCACCGCGATGAAGAAGGAGACCGGCCTGCAGGTGGAGATGGCGGACAAGACCGGCTATGGGTCCTCGGACCACACCTCGTTCACGGCCAAGCAGGTTCCGGTGCTGTTCTTTTTCTCGGGTCTCCACGGGGACTATCACAAGCCGAGCGACACCTGGGACAAGATTGATGGTCCGGAGACTGTGCGGCTATTGGATTTTATCGCCAACACAGCGGGGCGGCTGACGAATGGCATGGAGCGGCCGAAGTTCGTCCGGGTGGCGCCTCCGGCGAATCCGCATGCGGGCGGAGCGCCGTCGGGCGGGGGCTACGGTCCGTACTTTGGGAGCGTGCCGGATTTCGCCGAGCCGCCCACGGGAGTGCGGTTTTCCGACGTCCGGGATGGATCCCCGGCGGCTAAGGCAGGACTTAAGGGGGGTGACGTCCTGATCGAGTTCGATGGGAAGAAGGTCCAAAACCTTCAGGACTTTACGTTCGTTTTAAGACGCAAGAAGCCAGGGGATACTGTTCGTGTGGTGGTCCTAAGGGACGGTAAACCTCTGGAAGTAGAGTGTTTGCTTGAGCGCCGGCGGTAGGACTCCGGCTCTTGCAGCCACTATTGAGACCGATAGATATTGAGAGGATCCATGCCCGTCATCCCTGAGACTCCCCGGCTTCGTACGCGCGAGTGGTGCCTGCCGCCGCTGATTTTGCATCCGTTTTCGGATTCAACTGGTCCAGGCCGGCTGGTGGAGAGTTCGCGGGCGAGCCTGATGCTGCAAGGGCTGCTGCCGCAGGGCGACTTGACGGTGGATGAGCTGGAGCGGCGGCTGCTTGACGGGCGGTACTGCGAGTTGCGGATGCTGTTCTACGTGGGGCGGGATCTGTTCCGCTGGATCGAGCAGTGCCAGGACTTCGTGGATTCGAGCGCCGAGTTGCGGGACCGCGGGTACAAGTTCCAAAGCTTCGCCTCGTACGTGGTGGAAAATCCGCCGGCCGGGGTCGCGGCGAAGCTGAAGCAGTGGGGCGTGGCCGACTACAAGGCGATTTTCCAACGGGCGATCGGATTGAATTGCGTGCTGGCCGAGGTCCCGGAGCGGGAGATGCTATCGAACGAGTTCGTCCGTCACTACTACCGGTATGCGGATCACATGTACCTGTGCCGGCAGCATTCGACGGTGTTCCCGGAGCTTCCGGCGTCACAATTTGATTTCGAGCTGTTCGCTTCCGGGGAGTACGCCCGGATGCTTGAAAAGGAGTGGGAAGAGCGGTAAGGGTCGAATCGGCGGCAGGGCCCGCTGCGGGGGGCTAATTTCGTATCATGCCGTCTATGAAGATCCGGATCTTGCCCCTTCTGTTGCTTGTGTTGGCGGGGCGCGCTGCCGCCCAGCTCGAGTGGAACGTCCTGTTCGGCCACCCGGAGTTCAAGAACGCTGAGAGCCTGCTGCCGGACCACATCGGACGCATCCGGTCGGCCGGCGAGGCGGAGCGCGAGAGAGTGATCAACGGCCTCAAGACTCCGGAACAGGTGAGCCATTACCAGGAGCGGACGATGGCCCGGCTGCGCGAGGTCCTCGGCGCGTTCCCGGAGCGGACGCCGCTCAACGCGAAGGTCACCGGCCGGCTTGACCGCGCCGGGTACCGCATCGAGAACGTCGTCTTCGAGAGCCGCCCGCGGTACTACGTGACGGCGAACGTCTATGTCCCGCGCGCGGGAAAGGCGAAGTATCCGGCGGTGCTGGCCCCGGTCGGGCATTGGGGCGCCGGGAAGTTCTTCGAGGACTACCAGCGCCTGGGGCGCTATCTTGCGCAGCGCGGCTTCATTGTGCTCGTCTACGACGCCCCAGGGCAGGGTGAGCGGCAACAGTACTTCGATCCTGTCATGGCGCAAACCCGTTTGAGTCCCGGCAACACGCACTGGTTCGTGACCATCGAGCATAACTACGCGGGCATGCAGACGATCCTCACCCGCGACCACTACGCGGCGATCCTGGCCTGGGACGGCGTTCGCGGCATCGACTACCTGGCCGGGCGGCCGGACGTGGATGCGGACAAGATCGCCTGCACCGGAACCTCCGGCGGTGGGCTCCAGACCGAAGTGCTGTCGGCGATCGACCCGCGGATCAAGGTGTCGATTCCAGTTTGTTATGGCGGCTGCGCGGCCGACACTCCGGCGCGCCGGGGCCTGGGCATGACCAGCGTCGATGCCCTGATCGCCCCGCGTCCGCTGCTGATGATCGAGGCCACGGGAGATCCCCGAAGTTCCGTGATCGAGAAACAGCGGAAGCACGCATTGATCTCGCGCCTGTACGAGATCTCGGGCGCCAGCGCGAGCACACGGTATCTGATCACCGACGAGCCGCACGGGTATGGAGAGTCAATCCGCCGCAACGCCTATGAATGGCTGAGCCGCTGGCTGAATGGTGCTCCGCCGCCGCCAGAGACGCTGGCTGAGGATCAGGCGCCGCTCGAGTCCGAGGCAGCGCTGTCGTGCACCGTGACCGGACAGGTGAAGACGTCACTTGGAGGGGAGACCGTCTTCTCACTGAACCGGGCGGACGCCGGGCATCTTCCTCCCCGTGAACAACTGCCCACGACGCGCCAGCAGTGGACAGAGTGGAGGAACCGGCTGCGCGGACACGTGACCGGCCGGCTATCGCTTGAACCCGCGGGTCCATTGAACGCGCGCACGCTCGGCAGGACGGACAAAGGCACCTACGTGATCGAGAAGGTGGTGTTCCACAGCACCGCGGACGTGTACGTGCCGGGGATTCTCCTGCTGCCCAGTGGGGGTGGCCGGCATCCAGCGGTTGTCTTCGTCAACGATGGAGGGAAGACGGCCGGCGGCGTGGCCGAGAAGTATCTGCGTCCGATGGCTGAAGCGGGCCAGGCGGTGCTGGCGATTGATCCGCGCGGGGTGGGGGAAACGGCCCCGGCCAACGCCAACCGCGAGAACAACTACCGCGGCTTCGTTCATGGCGAGGAGGGCAGCCTCTCGTTCAGCGCGCTGGGCGCGGGCGTGACGATCCTGGGGATGCGCACTCGCGACGTGCTTCAGGCAGTTGAGTACCTGGCGTCCCGTCCGGACGTGATCCAGTCCCAGATCTCGGCGATCGGCCATGGACCGGGTGGCGTGATGGTGCTCCACGCTGCCGCGCTCGATGAGCGGATCCGGTCGGTGGCGGTTCTCGGGACGCTCGGGGCCTACTCACTGGTGGTGGACAGTGAGATCTACGCGCATCGTCCGTCGCTGTTTCCGCCGGGAGTGCTGGCCCGCTACGATCTGCCGGATCTCGCCGCGGCGGTAGCGCCCCGTCCTTTGGTGTTGATCAACAGCACCGGTGCGCTTCAGGATCCGCTGGATGCGGCGCGCGCGGCGCAAGTGTACGATCCGGCCCGGCGGATGTACGAGTTGCTGGGGGTAGAGGATAGGTTCGCCATCATCAGCGCGCCTTCTTCCGGTGAGATCCTCGATCGGTACCAACAGCTCCGCTGAGCCGATGGCATGCCCGGTCTCACAAGCCCAACGTGGCAAGTGGTGGGCCCGACAGAACTCGAATCTGTGACCTCTACCGTGTCAAGGTAGCGCTCTAACCAACTGAGCTACGGGCCCGACAGTTCAAATATAGCACGCTATGGGAAAATAAGGATTTCCATGTCCAAGCTTGCATTTCTGTTCCCTGGCCAGGGCTCCCAGTTCGCCGGGATGGGCCGTGCCCTCGCCGAAGCGTTTCCATCTGCCCGGGCCGTTTTCGCCGAAGCCGATGACGCGCTCGGGTTTCCGATCTCGGCACTCTGCTGGGATGGTCCGGAGGACGCCCTCAAGCTGACCGAGAACACGCAGCCCGCCATCCTCACCACCTCGATCGCGGCCCTGGCGGTCCTGCGCGAGCGGGGACTCCAGCCGGAATTCGTCGCGGGCCACAGCCTCGGCGAGTACTCTGCGCTGGTCGCGGCGGGATCGCTCCGGTTCGCCGACGCCGTCCGCCTGGTGCGGGCGCGCGGCCGCTACATGCAGGAAGCGGTCCCGCCTGGCGTGGGCGCGATGGCGGCTTTCCTCAAGCTCCCGGACGGAGCGCTCGACAGCGTCCTGGCCGAGGCTGCCCAGGGAGAAGTGGTCAGTGCGGCGAACCTGAATTCGCCGGACCAGGTTGTGATCGCGGGACACGCGGGGGCCGTCCAGCGGGCGTCGGAGCTGGCCAAGGCGGCAGGCGCAAAGCGCGCCGTGCCGCTTCCTGTCTCCGCTCCGTTCCATTGCGCTCTGATGGAGCCGGCGCAACGGCGTCTTGCGGCCGATCTCGCGGCCACTGAATTCGCCGGCCTGGCCGTGCCGCTGGTCAACAACTGGCAGGCGGCGATCATCACTACCGGCGGCCAGGCACGGGAGGGCCTGATCCAGCAGGTGCCGAATCCCGTGCGATGGACCGAGTCGGTCCGCCGCCTCGCCGCGGAAGGCGTCACCCGCTGGATCGAGGTGGGTCCGGGCGGGGTACTGTGCGGGCTCCTCCGCCAGATCGATCCGGCGCAGAAGGGCGAAAAGTTCGGGGAGCCCGCGGACCTCGAAAAGTCCGGCCTATGACCTCGCCTTCTGGAGCGCCACGAGAATCGGACCGGCCTCGGCGTCGTCCACGCACGGGGTCACCTCGATCGACAGCAGGTCCCACCAATCCGATGACAGCCGGTAGACGGCTGCCGCGTCGACTGCTTCGACGATCGCGACTCCGCTCATGTTCGCGCCGTGCCAGCGGCCAAGGATGCGCACTCCCTCCGGGGGCGCTGCGCCTCCCGCGAGAAACCGGTCGATCGCCGCGAGACTGGTCGCGGACTGTAGCTTCCAAGTGACGATGAATTTCATCGAGTCCTCCCTCGCGAGATTGTATCCTCCCGCGCCATAATCAATCAATGGACCGGAGAAATTTTCTTGGCACGGGCGCGGCAGCCTGGCAGCGCCCCGGACAACCGCCACAACGCGAACTCGAGGCGGGAGGTGCCGGCAGCGTCTCCTACACTGCGCCAGTCACCATCGAGCGCCAGCGCGCGGGCCAGCCTCACCGCGGAAAGGTGCTGGCGGCGATTCAGCCCCACTGCGACGACATTCCCATTTACGCGGGCGGCACGGTGCTCAAGCTGATCGACGAGGGCTACACCGGCTACCTGATCACCATGTCGAACGACTCGATGGCAGGAACCGGATCCTCAATCGGCGACATCGTGCTGAAGAACGAGAAGGACACGGTCGAAGCCGCCAATCGGCTCAACTGCAAGGAGGGATTCTTCCTCAACTATCCGAACCACAACATGGACGCCTGGCCGCTGGTCGAGATGCGGGCGCGGCTGGTGTTCCTGTTCCGTGTGCTCAAGGTGGACACGGTGCTCGTGTACGATCCCTCGTGCCTGTACGAGCGCAACCCGGACCACTACACCACGGCGCGCGCGGTTGAGTCTGCGTGCTGGATGGCGCGGTCGACATGGGACTACCCGGAGCATTTCCGCGCGGGACTCACGGCTCACGGACCCGTGGACAAGTACTACTTCGCGCGCGGACCGCAGATCGTCAACCGCGTGGTCGACATCGCTCCGTACATGGATCAGAAGGTGTACGCGAACCTGGCCAACGTGACGCAGGGTCCTGCCGGAAACCTGGGCGCGGAACTGCGGCGGAAGCTCGCCGCGCAGGGCCGCCGCCTGCCGCTGCTCGGCAACGACGACGACACGGCCAACCGCCAGTACACGCGCCATTTCGCGCTGTCGCGGGACCGGGTCCGCGGGCAGCAGCACGGGCTTGAGTACGCCGAGCTGTTCCACTACATCGCCGCGGACGAGGACGACGTCAACGACTACGTGTCGCGCAACGCGGTCCCCCTGTGAGCCGCCATGTGTAGAAGCATCAAAGTCCTCAGGAATGCCGATCCGCCGGCGACCCCGGACGATATCCGCGCGGCGGCGCGACAGTTCATTCGCAAGGTGAGCGGATTTCATAAGCCGTCGCAGGCGAACTCGGCCGCGTTTGAAGAGGCGGTCGATGGCGTCGCGGCGGTGGCCGGCCGGCTGCTCTCTACTCTTGGCCCGGGCGGTACGCGGCGATCCGCTCCGCGGCGCGATCCGCCAGGGCCGCAATCGTAAGCGCCGGGTTCGGACCCACGGGTCCCGGCAGGATCGAGCCATCGGTGACGTAAAGTCCGGGGACTCCGAACACGGCCCCGTATGAATCGACGACTCCCTCGCCGGGGTTGCGGCCCATGGGACAGCCGCCGAGAGGATGGGCGGTGAGCACCTGCTCGAAGTAACGGAACGCAGGATTGTCGTCGTAGTCCGCATTCAGGGCTTCCGCGATCTTCTTGCCCGTGGCCTGGACGCGGGCGTAATATTCACGTGACTGATCGACGCTCCAGTCGCACTGAAGGGACTTGCCATCGAGCCACATTTTCCCAGACGGAGTGTCGCGGCCCATGGACAGCAGCGGCAGAGAATGCCGCGACAGCGCCGCGGGACCGATCAGCTCCGATATCTCGTGGCCGAGGTCGGTGTCAGGATCGCGTCCGATCAGCCTCATGAACGCGTTCTTGCCGAACCTCGCCGCGCGGAGCGGGAAGCTCGGAAGATCGGCGGCGGTGTCCACAAGCCAGGAGAGAAAAGCCGGGTAGCCGCCTTCTTCGACGTAGAATCCACCGGCGGCGCCGTCGTCTTCAACACGGATGGCCGAGGTGATCACGGGGCCGAAATTGGGATTGATGTCGCGGTCCGAGCGCAGGATGAAAGACAGCAGATCGCCGTTGCCCGAGTAGCGGGTGCCAAGGGCCCGGGAGATTCCCGGGAAGGAGCCGCGGTTGGCCAGCAGGAGATAAGTGGATCCGAAGGTTCCGGCGGCCAGGATCAGGCGGTCCGCCGTGGCTTCCCCGGGTGTCGCGGAGCTGGAATTCCCGCCTGGCTTGTGCCGCACGTACTCGATGTTGAACTTGCCGTCTGATTGTTTGCGGAAGCGCCGCACCTCGGAGAGATGGCGCAGGTCCGCGCCGAGCCGTTTGGCTTCGGACAGGTAGTTGAAGTCGAGCGTGTTCTTGGCGCCGTCATTGCAGCCGATATCACACTCGCCGCAGAGCCGGCAGGTGCTGCGCGCCATGCCGTGGAGGTTCGGAGCCGGTTCTTCGATGGGCGCATGGAAGCGCGGCGGGGTTCGCGGCGTTGTCCGGATTGTCCGGATCGGCGACGGGCCGCTGGCGGAAGCTGACGGCGAGGTTCATCAGCCGCCAGTCCATGTTGTTGATCCGGGCCGCCTCGCGCAGGGCGAGCGTCTTGTGCGTCTGATTGTAGGGTGGGAAGTCCAGCGGATACTGCTGGATGTTGAGCATCCGCTCGACAACGGAGTAGTGCGGATCGAGGTCGGCGCGCGTGACGGGCCAGGGCCGGCTCTCGCCCGTCTCCGGATCCGTGTCGTTGAACCAATGCCCGTCTTTGCGCGCCAGGACGTTGGCGTAGATCAGTGAGCCGCCTCCAAGTCCCGCCGATACGAGCGCCCCGGCGCCGGGGAAGGACCAGAGGTTGAACATCCCATGGAGTCCGGCGCTCGGGTCCCAGAAGTTCTCCTTCATCTCGTGAGGCGTGCGGGGGAACGATCCCGGGGGATACTTCTTGCCGCGTTCGAGAAGGCATACGCGGAGGCCGGCTTGGGCGAGGCGGAACGCCATCACGGAGCCGCCGAATCCGGAACCAACAATCAGGGCGTCGAAGTGTTCAGGCACAAATCCTCCGCACCCGAGTATACTGCGTTCCCTTACCGCGAGAGCCAAAGGCAGCCAGCGGCAAGCGTGAGCGCCGTGATCGGCAAGCCGGCGCGAAGATACTCCGTAAACCGGATCTCGACTTCGGCACGGGCCTTTTCAACCACGATTAGATTGGCCACGGACGCCAGAACCGTGGTGTTGCCAGCGAACGTGGACGCCATGGCGAGCACAAGCCAGGCTTTTTCCGGGTCCGCGAGATGGGGTATCACCGGCTTGAACATGAGCACCGCGGGGACATTGCTGACCAGGTTGGAGAGCAGCACCGCGAGTCCGGCGAGGACCGGGATGCGGTCGAGCCGCGCCCGTTCCCCGAACGCAAACAGGCTGTCGTCAATCGGTGTCCGTTCCATCGCCGCGGTCACGACGAACAGTCCGCAGAACATCACCAACAGGGAAAAATCGATCTGGTGGTAGACCTTCTCCGGCTTGACACGGCGCGTGATCAGCAGGATCGCTCCGGTCACCATCGCCGCCTCCGCGACCGGGACGCCAGCGAAGAAGCAGGCGATCATCGCCATGGCCGCGGCGACCGACTTCGCCAGGAGAGTACCGTGAACAGGAGCGTTCCGCGGCTCCACTTCCAACCGGCGGCCCCCGCGGAACTCGTCCCGGTAGACCACGGCGATCACCGCGACTGCGATGCACAGCCCGATGAGCGATACCGGCGCGAGCTCCATGCTGAAGCGCCGGTAGGGAATCATGGACAGCGTCCCGATAATCATGTTCTGCGGATTGCCCGTGATCGTGCAGGCGCTTCCGATGTTGGATCCGGTCGCCACGCCGATCAGGTAGGGGACCGGATTCCTGCCCAGAGCGATGGTAGCGTCGAGCACCACAGGCGTGAGGATCAGGCACACCGTATCGTTGACAAAGAACGCGGAGAGTACGCCGCTGGTCCAGACCACGGCGGTGAGCAGCGCCAAGGGGCTGTGCGTCAGCTTCAGGATCCAGCGCGTGACCAGGCGGAAGAATCCGGACAGGCGCAGATTCGCAACCACGATCATCATGCCGAACAGCAGCAGGATGGTGTCGCTATTGATCGCCTTCCAGGCGTCTTCCATGCGGATCCCGCCGGTGGCCACCATCAGGCTTGCGCCGATGATCGCGGCGCCAGTGCGGTCGATCCGGTATCCCGGCAGCCGCCCGATGGCGAGCACAAGAAATGTGACCGCGAAGATGACGGTGGTGGCGATCACATGGATCTACAGGCGGTTGATCAGGCTCGCTACGTAGCCCGCGCCGAATCCGTTGTCGATGTTGACCACGGTGACGTTGCTGGCGCAACTGTTCAGCATGCCGAGCAGGGCGGCCAGTCCGTTGAAGCTCGCGCCATAGCCGACGCTGGTGGGAACGGCGATGACGGGGCATCCGACGAGTCCGCCGACGGCGCTGGGCAGCGCGCCTTCCATTCCAGCGCACACCACCGCCACCCGCGCCTGGTGGAGACGCTCGCGGTTGGCCATCAGGCGGTGGATTCCGGCGACGCCGATATCCTGGATCGTGTCGACGTCGTTGCCCATGATCTCGGCGGTCAACTGCGCCTCTTCGGCGACCGGGATGTCGCTGGTGCCTGCGCACACCACCGCGATCGTCCCTTTGCCGTGGACGGTCTTGTCGCGCCAGACGCGCAACACTCCCGACAACGGAAAGTACTCCGCTTCAGGAAACTGCCCGGCCACCAGGTCCGCGGCCCTCGGTTCGGTGCGGGTGGCAAGGAGGTTCGCCGACCGGTCCAAAACCTTAACGGCGATCCCCAGCAGGTGTTCGGGAGCTTTCCCCTTGCCGAAAATCACCTCCGGCATCCCGTGCCGCAGAGCGCGGTGGTGGTCGACCTTGGCGAATCCCAGATCCTCAAAGGGCAGGTGGCGCAACCGGGTGATCGCCTCTTCCACCGCCAATCCTCCGTCCCGTACTTGTTCGAGCAACGACTTCAGGTTTGCCTGATCCATGAACCTCCATGGTAGAACGGCACGGTGGGGTGGCATCGTGTTATCATCGCCTAAACCCGAGCGGGGTAACGCATGACCAAACCAATATCTCTGCTCATTGTTTCAGCCGGACTCTTGTCCTCCCAGGATTTTCGCGGCAGTCTTCAGGGAACCGTCACCGACCCCACCCAAGCGGTGGTGTCCGGCGCGGCGGTGGCCTTGCGCGCGACCGACACCGGAACCGAGAGGAACGCCACCACCGATGAGAACGGGTTCTACCTGTTCCAGTTCCTGCCGCCGGGAAACTACTCAATCAGCATCAAGGCGGCGGGGTTCAAGTCTGTCACGCGGCAAGGGATGACACTCGCGGTGAGCCAGTCGCTGCGCGAGGATATCGTGCTGGAAGTGGGTGACACGGCGGAGTCGGTCAACGTCGTAGCCGACATCTCGGTGATCGAGACCGACTCGACTGCCTTGGGCACGGCGTTGCGGCAGGAGATTCGCGACAACCTTCCGCTCAAGGGCCGAAGCTCACTGTTCATGTTCACACTGACGCCGGGCGTGGTGAACAACCGTTACGGCGAGGACACGCGTCCGAA
>VFZX01000219.1 GCA_016871015.1 Acidobacteriota bacterium
GGCCATTCTCGTGCGTGTTGTGGTCGAGGAAGGCTTCGACGCCATCGCTGATGGCGAACTTCGGCGCGCCGGCCAAGCCGTTGTCGGTGATTCCCGGAACTCCCCACCGCTTCACGATCTCGCCTCCGGGCAAACGGCTCCGGTCGGAGAACGAACGGGCAGTGTATTCAGCCGGAGCAACCTTCGCGAAAGCAACGCGCAGCTGGTTGACGATCTTCGGAGTCACCACCCAGGTGTGCCCGACGTTGAACCGCCGCTGGGGAGTTTCCGAATAGCGGCTCAAACCGGGCATATTGTTCCCGTCCTTGAAAATGCTGTTTGTGTAGTGGTTCCACGAGCCCGACAGCACGTGGCGGCTGCCGATGTTCTGGTCGAACTTGGCGATCCAGGTGCGGTTCGTCCGTTCCTCCCGGAACGGATACAGTCCATTCTGGAAGAAGCTGTCTTCGGCTCCGATGCGCGTGAGTTTGCCGAATCCGTTGAAGTTGTCCACCAGCACGTCCTGAATCACCGCTCTCGCAATCGGGCTGATGCGATTTGCGGGAATCACGTTGCCCAGGAATGGCTGACCCGTGGTGGGATCCTTGACCTGAATCAGGTTGCCGTTGCGGTCGCGGTAGCGCGAGTAGTCGCCGGTAAACATCCGGGCCGAAGGAATACTGACGATCCGCGCGCCGCCAACTACGATGGGAGGCGTATTGTAGAGATCGAAGAAGAAAAACGTCTTGTTCCGCCCGTCGTAGAGCTTCGGAATGTATACCGGACCGCTGAGGTTGAACTCATGCCTCCACTGGTTGAGTCCCACCGGACGCACGCCGGGGCTCTGCGGAGTGTTGACGGCGTTGGTTCGCGGGTTGACGAGGTTCGGCGAATACTCGCCGTGAAGTTGGTTGGTGCCACTCCGGAAAACAACGTTGGTCGTCACCGGCCGCCCATATTCGGCCGAGGGCGTTCCCATGATAAGCGACACCTGCTGGATCGATTGCGGCGGCAGGAACAGCTCGCGGTCCTGCTGCGCGCCATCGGCCTGGTATTCCATGTGAGGAAGCGGTACGCCGCCCCACGAGCCCCAGCCTACGCCACCGCCAGAGGAGCCTGGAAACCACATGGCCTGTTCAAGCGCCCACCCGTCGCGGCTTGGATTGACGGCCTTCTTCTCGACAAAGATCTGCGGCAGAGTGATGTCGACGGTGGAACCTTCGGCCTTGATCAGCGGCGCCGAAACATTGACTTCCGTAGCCACCTCGCCCACGATCAGAGAGACGTCAACGCGGATTTTGGACTGCGGTTCGACCCTGATGCCGTCAATGAGCGATTTCTGAAAGCCGGCCATGGAAACCTCCAGGCGGTACACTCCGGGAAAGAACCCGGGAGCCAGATAGTCGCCACGCTCATCGCTGGTGGCCGTCCGCATCGCCCCGGTACGGACGTTCGTAATCTTGACTTCCGCTCCTGGAACCCCGGCGGCCTGTGGGTCCCGCACGGTTCCGAGAATGTCACCCTGTTGCGTCTGCGCGTCGAGGACGGTGGCGAGTAGCAGGGTCACTGCGAATTGGAAGGCCCTTCTCGTCGCCGCGCGATTGAAGAACGGATCAAGCGATGTCAGCTCAGTCTGAAAGTTTCCCATTGTGCTAAAAAGCATATCACATTGTATACAGACATCGAGCCGCCGTTCTCGGAATCTCCGAGAACTGGGCCGCCGAGCCACTCACCAGCTATCGCAAGATCCTTGGCTTGATCCGCTCCACCGTCACCGCCGCGGGACTCTCGGTCGCCGCCAGAGTGGAGCTACACCATCTCGCCCGCTCTGTAGTTCTATTCTTGCATGAGCCCAAAGCGCTTCCTCATCGGAAACGAATCACCGCCATGTAGATGCACGTCTTCTCCTCATGCGACGAGTAGTAGCTCGCCCACAAGAGGCCGTCATGCCACACCATCCCCGCATAACTGTTGTCGCCTCCACTGGGCAACGTCAGAACGGGACGGTAGCTGTTCCGGGTCAACTCGCCCAAAACGGTCCGCCGGCCGCCTTCCAGGTAGTTGCCCGTGATCGACCACATTCGCCCGTCCGGCATCGCCAGAAAGTTCGGTCCCCCCATCCGCACCGGCATCTTGTGAAATGTCCACTGCTTGTACGGGGGACGGCTCGACCCGATCCACCAAGGCCGTATCAAGGCGATCGCCTCCTCGTCGGGCAGGAAGCGAATCGTGGTTTCGCTCACTCCCTCCGCTTTGAACTCGGTGATCCACTGCCAGTCGATTCCGTTGCTGCTGCCATACAGAAAGCCACGGCGTCCGGCATCGGGTCCCTCGTTCAGCTTCGACAAGCTGTAGGCTCGTCCCTTGTGCCACGTCACGCGCCAGAGCCAGTGATCTTCGGCCAGTAGCCGTTGCGGCGTGCTCCAACCGTATCCGTCCGGCGAGAACGAGACCCGAGGCGCCCGCGTCGCGTAGGTGCTTCCTTCGTACACGGCGCCCCCCATGATGGCCATCAACCGGCCGTCCGGCGTGACGGAGAGCTTCGGGTCTCGAAGGTCCGTGCCGGTCTCCTGGAGCAAAGCCGCGGACTCCCAGAGTTTGGCATCCGGCGAGGTGATGATGCGAATGGCGCCGTGGCCGCCCGCGTGCCCTTGCCCCTCGCGAAAGGTACAGAACCACCGGTCCCGGAAACGGATGAGGTCCGTAAAGGCGCTGTGCGGCGCCTCGCCCCAGATTCTTCGCAGCTCCACCAGTTCTGGCACGGGCGAAGCGGACTGCGCCATCAAAGGAGCGGAGCCCAGGAGCATGCGTCTTGTAAGTCGTCCTGTTTCGTGATTCATCATGCGGTATGCGTCTCCCCAGGCCCGAGAATGACCACACGAGCTCCGCGGCCCGTCATCAACCGGGCAAACTCGCGCACATGGGCGGACTTCGGATCGATATAGTGGCAGGGCAGCACGGTTTCAAGGCCCAGCCACTCCGTCGCCATGACGGCCTCCCGCGGCGTCATCTCGCCAGTAACCATTTTGCCCGCGCCAGCGAACCGGTGCATGATCTCCCCGGGAAGGGCGACGCCCACCGCGCCGACGTTGGGTTTGTGCAATTCAGCGATCAGCTTCATGTCGCTGAACAGCCCGGTGTCGCCGTGATGGTAGAAGCGCAAGGCGTCGCTGACGTGAACCACGAAGGCGAGCGGAGGTGCGGATGCGATGGACCCATTCGGCAGAGTGATGTTCGAGGCGTGGTGGCACTCGACTGGCTGGACCCGAATGCCCGCCACCTCCACCGCGACGCCCCAGATTGTGGCTCGTACCTGGCTCCCCGGGATTCCCTTCGCCAGCAGATAGGCGCGCGTGTCTCCGCCGCAGACGACGGGGGCTCCAGTGCGGCGGGCGATCGCTTCGGTGTCCCCCAAATGGTCGAAGGCGGCGTGCGTAACCAGAATCAGATCGGGGCGTCCGAGTTGCGCGCTCTTGACCGCGCATCCGGGATTCTCATCGAGGAACGGGTCGATCAGGATGCGCTGTCCGCGGCCATTCACGATCTCGTAGCCCGAGACGCCGAAGAACCGGATCGTCGTCTTGTCCTTCGACCAAAGCGCCGCGGCGGCGCTCCCGAGAAGCGCTCTCCTGGTAAGCATTCAGCGAACTCCCCTGTACCGGACGCGTACCTTTTCGATGCGGCCGTGTTCTTTCTCGGTGATGTACAACGTTCTGCCGTCTCGCCCGCAAAAGGTGAGGTTCGCGGGACGGGATCCCTGGGTCCGGATTGTACCGGCGAGTTTGCCGTCCGGATTCACGATCAGGATCCGGCCAGTGTAGACCAAGGTGATGAACACCCTCCCCCGCACGTCGCACCGGATGCCATCGGCGACTCCGTTCGCCGGAAGACCGTTCTTCACGAAGTTGAAGAACTCCCGCTTGTTGGAGAGTGAGCCGTCCGGAGCGCGATCGTAGACGAGAACATTGCCGCCTCGGCTCTGGCCCACGTACACCCGGTTGTCGCCGGGAGACAACGTAACGCCGTTGGGACCGAGCAAGCCTTCCTCGATCAGAACCGTCTGCCGGTTCGGAGGAGGAGTGATTCGAAACAAACGGCCCAGCCCCTTTTCGTGCTTCCAGTCGGGATCGGTGAAGTAAATGGTGTCGTTCGCCGTGATGCCGACATCGTTCGGCTGGTGGAACGGGGAGCCCTTCCAATCCGCCGCGAGGTTCTCCTCGAACCGTGCAGACGCGGGATCAATTCGGTGCACGATGTGATTGATGTAGTCGGCGCCGATCAGCTTGCCTTGGCTATCGAGCCTCATTCCGTTCACGCGTCCCCCGTTGGGCACTACGGCCCAAAGTGAGGTCTTGCCGTCCGGAGTCATGCGGCCGATGGTACCCTCCCGCTCGTAGCTGACTGCGTAGAGATTCCCCGCCGCGTCGCACGCGGGACCCTCGATGCCATCGGTGAATCCACCAGCGGGTGTGACCGCGATGGACGTGTAGTCTTCGGCGCGCAAGATCAGCGCCCACGCGGCGATTACCGCCACGCGTGTCATGCGAACAGCCTGCCGATTGGGTCGAACTTCATGACGTTGGTGCCCGACATCATTTCGACGTATTCGAACGCGCGGCCGGAAGGAGTCGACGTGATCCGCTTGGTCCAATCGATTCCCAGTTGCGAATAGATGGTGCAGACCACGTCTTCCGGATAGATCGATCGCTTGTACTGCCAGTCTGACGATTTCACCTTTGCACCGCGCTCGTCGGTGGCGCCGAAGACTTGGCCCCCGATCACTCCCGCTCCCGCGAAGAGGCCGCACATAGCATACCGGTTGTGGTCGCGGCCGGCGTTGACGGTCAGTGGACCGCCGGTCCGGCCGAACTCGCCCATGCACAGGAGGAAGGTCTTGTCGAGCAGCGTCGAGCCCCGCTCGAATTCGGTGCGATCGAGATCCGCGAGCAGCGCCGATAGCCCGTCGTCGAGTTCCTTGCACAGCGTGTAATGATTTCGCCCTTTCGGATTGTACATGGCCGCGTGCAAGTCCCAGCCATCGTGATTCAGCAGGATGTGCTTCACTCCGGCGCGCGCCGCGACCAGTTGCCGTGCGAGCAGGCAGGCGTCTCCGAACGCATTGGCCCCGTATCGAGCCCGCTCCGCCGCGGGCAGCGTCATCACCTTTGAAAGCGCCGGATTGCTCATCATCCGCCGGGCGCTCACGGAAAGCTCGCCGTGGGTCGAGAACTCCAGCGGCTGTTGCCCGGAATTTCCCTCGAGATCGCGCAGCAAGGCCCAGCGCCGGTTCAGACGCTCCCGCTCCGCGTCCGCGACAAGGAAGGGGGAAGGCCGCTGCGTCATCATCGAGAACGGACTGCATCCCGCAGGCAGGCAGCCTTCCTTGATCAACCCATCGTTGCCGTAGTTCAGCACGACATACGGCGGGAGAAAATCGCTATCCTTACGGCGCCCGGCAAACTCGTGGGCGATCACCGAACCCACGGCAGGCATCTCCCGGACACGCGCCGGGCTGATGATGTGGCCCACCTGCATGTAGTACTGCGCCCGGTTGTGCGCGCTTTCCCAAGTCTCCATGCCGCGAGCGACCGCGACGCGTGGCAGCCATTGCGCCAGCTTCGGAAACTGCCCGTAAGGCCACAGGATTCCGCCCGGCGTCCGTTTCACTTCGAACTGGCCAGGGGTCCAAGCCCCTTCCTTGAGATCCCACGTATCGAGTTGCGGCGCCCCGCCTTTGAGGAAGACCCAGATGCAGCACTCGGCGGCTCCACGAGGTTGCACTTTGCGCGCTGCGGCAACATTGACGGGCCTCAAGAGGCTTTCGAGTTCGTAGCCCGCCAGCGTGGCCATTCCCGCGCGAAGCAGCATCCTCCGCGACAGCACGGGGCGATCGGTCTCGAGATTGGACATGTTCCTCACCGGTTGTAGACGAATTCTGCCTTGTTCATCAGCGCCCAGGCCAGATCTTCCAGCCCCTCGGCGCCCGCCGCCAGTACGCCCGTGGCAACGCTCACTTCGCGGCGGTCCGGCCGGCGCGATAGAAAGGCGAGATACAGTTCCTCGACGATCTCTTCCGCGGATGACTTGGATCCGCGGCTCTGGATCTGTTCGAGACGGCCTCCTTTACGAATCAGCGACCGCTCGCGCACGAACTTGCCGTTCATCATCTCGGCCGCGACCGCCGAACTCGGCGCCAGATCGCGCTCACCTTTGTCACGATTGCTTTGGCCAAAGGTCACCAGGAATTCCTTCAACGCAGCGGTATCGGCTCCGCGCAGGTCTTCGTGGGAACGTGTTTGCATCACGTACTGGACCGTCTGGTCGGACCGCCACACTGGTATCGTCCCCGCTGTCCCGGTGGCCTGCAGAATCATGTCCGCCACCGTTTCCGCCGGCAGCCTGCGGACCTTGCGCCACGCGAAATAGGCGTCATGGCCGGGTTTCGCCGTCGATGGGATCGCGGACGAAAGCTGGTAGGCGTTCGACGAAACGATCGTCCGAATCAGACGCCGGAGATTGAAGCCATTTCCGGAGAAGTCCCTGCCCAGTTCGGCGAGCAACTCATCGTGAAGCGACTGTGCGCCATAGGGCCCCTGCTCCAAACCAGCGCCCATCAGTTCGGTCCAGATTAAGTTGACTGCTGCTTGCGCGAACCGGGGATGCGATGTGACCATCCGCGCGTATGCCTGGCGCCAGGGTTCGCCAGGCCGCGGCTGTTCTCCCGTGAGCAGGAAACGCGGCGTCACGTCAGCCGTGTATCTGGGAACGCGAAGAACGCTCGACCGCTTCGTGTCGTAAGCGCCCTTTCCTTTTTCGAGCAAAGAAAATTCCTGGTCGATGAGGTAGGGCTTGCGGAGCTTGGCTTGGGTGAAAAACGCGGCCTGTTGCCACAGTTGTTCCCGCCTCACTGTCGCCAGGTATGGATTGATCTTTTCGAGGTGACCGCGTCCGTCATGGCAGGAGACGCATTCTAGATCGATGCCGAGGAAGTACTTCGTGCTGGCGATGGCAATTTCGTCATAGGAGTCCTCGTCGTTCATCCGGTCCGGCGAAGAGTCGTCCTCGACATAGTGCCGGAGCAGGAAGTTGGAAGGCGCGTCGACCCAGTTGGACCGGGCCGTGGCAGTGAGCATCTCGCGCACCAATTCGTCGTACGGAGCTTCCGTCAGCAGCGCGAGATAGAGGTAGTCGTAGAAGTGATTGCGCCCGATTCGAAGCTGCGAGGTCCCGATCTTGAAGAGGTCCATGAAGAAGTAGACCCAGCGGTCGAGAAATGGGGTTTTGGTCTTCTGGATCTTGTACAGATACGGAGAAGCGAGGATCGACTCGATCTCCTTGCCGCGCTTGTCCGGACTCCCATCCGCGAGAAACGCGGTGATTTTCGCGGGCTCCGGCGGGCGTCCGGTCAGATCGAGGTGAAGACGGCGGAGGAACTCTTCGTCCGTGCAGAGAGCCGCGTGCGGGACGCCGTTCTGCTGGATTTTGGCGAACAGATGCCGGTCGATGAGATTGCGAATGGGGACGGCTGCGCCGGAGGGCTGGGCCCGGCGAACAACGCCCGCCGGTGGGGCGGGCGGCTGGGAAGATGTCAAGGGAGGATGCCCCGCCGGAATCTGCCCGAACAGAGTGCTAGCGGCAAACAGAACTGCCACCCGTTGGATCGCCTTCACGCTGCCGCCACCTCGTTCGTCAAAATGTCCCCCACCACGCGAGCGCCCGTCAAGGCCACATCAGTCAACGACTCATCGCGGCCGTTGTGCCAGTAGGTGAGCTTGCGATGGTCGATGCCCAATTGATGGAGGATCGTCGCGTGGAGATCGGGGATAGTCATCCGCCTGTCGACGGCCTCGTATCCGAAGTCATCGGTCGCGCCGTGAACGTAGCCGGGCCGCACGCCGCCTCCCGCGAGCCAGATCGAGAACGCGCGCTTGTTGTGGTCGCGGCCGGTTTCGTTCTGAGACACAGGTTGCCGCCCGAACTCTCCAGCCCACACGACGAGAGTTTCATCCAGCAGTCCTCGCGACCGTAGATCGCTCACGAGCGCCGCCGTTGGCTGCTCGATCCGTGCGCAGATCGACGGGACTTCCTGCTTGATGCTGCTATGGCTGTCCCACGGCTGAAACGACGGCTTGATGGGCGGAAACACCTGCACGAAACGAACACCGGCTTCGACCAATCGCCGGGCCATCAGGCAGCGCCGGCCATAGGACTCCGTGAGAGGGTTATCGAGTCCGTAGAGCTTTCGTGTGGCTTCCGATTCCGATGCGATGTCCAGGACTCCAGTGGCGCTGAGCTGCATCCTCGCCGCCAGTTCGTAGTTTCGAATGCGCGTTTCGAGTTCGGATTCGGCAGGGTAGTGCTTCCGGTGAGCCTCGTTCAACCGGGCGATGAGATCGAGCTTCTCCCGCTGGACGGCGGCTGAAACCGTCTTCGGAGGTGCCAGGTTGAGCACCGGTTCTCCCTCGCTCTGGAACTCCGTGCCGGCGTACAAGGCGGGAAGCCAGCCGGCGTCCCAGTTGAGCGAGGCGTTGGTATTGTATCCCTCAGGATCACGCAACACGACATAGCCTGGCAGGTTCTGATTCTCACTTCCCAGCGCATAGGTGACCCACGCGCCGAGAGCCGGGCGGCCGCGAAAGATCTTGCCGGTTGCCAGCATGATCAGCGCTTCGGTGTGGTTATTGTGCTCGCTTACCATCGAGCGGATCATGCAGATGTCGTCCGCAAGTGCGGGGGTGTGCGTCAGGACGCTCGAGAAGTCCATGCCGGAACGCCCGTGTTTCCGGAACTCGAACGGACACGCCATCAGCAGGTTCGATTCGCTGCCGAGTCCCTGCAGGTCAGCCTTGATGTGGAAGGGCTGACCGTGGCGCTTGTTCAACTCCGGCTTGGGGTCGAACAGGTCCATCTGGCTCGGCCCGCCGTTCTGAACGAGTTGAATCACGGCCTTCGCCCGCGGCTCGAACGCTGCGGGGCGCGGAGTCAGGTCCATCCGCGCCTTGCGCGGGGCGCCGGACAGAAGCTGCGCGAGGGCGACGGTTCCGAGCCCGAGCCCGGACTCGCGGAGAAGCCAGCGGCGGGAAATCATCGATTCATTCATGGCTCACCCGATGTAGAGGAAGGCATTGGTGTTCAGGAGACTGTGGCAGAAGGCGGCGAAGCCCTTCAGTTCGGCTTCCGAAGATGCGGCGCCAGCCGTTCGATACCGGTCGACAAGCCGCCCGATAGCGGCGGCGGAATCGCGAAGTTCTTCCGCGGTTGGCTCGCGGCCGATCGTCAGGCGAAACGCGAGTTTGATTCTCGCGTCCAAAGCTGCCGCCGGCGCCTTCAGCACACGGGCGGCAAGCGCTTCGGATTGATCTATCAGGAACCCGTCGTTCAGCATCGTCAGCGACTGCAGCACGACCGCCGAATTGGTCCGCTGCGGGCAGTTTGCGTCCATCAAGGGCGAATCGAAGACCGAAAGCATGTTCAGGTTGTAGCTACGCCGCGTGAACAGGTACAAGCTCCGGCGCCAGCGGTCATCGGGCGACTTCAGATTCTTCTCCGAGATCAGCACCCTTCCGTCGCTCTGGTAATCCATCGCAACGGGTTCGCCGCCTACTCGCGGACTCAGCATCCCGCTCGCGGCAAGCACCGAATCGCGGATCGCCTCCGACTCGAGCCGCCGCAGACGCATGCGCCAAAGGAGGCGGTTTCCTGGATCGGCCGCTTCGGCGGCGGATGCATCGTCCCGGCGGGAGGCCTGCTGGTAGGCATCGGAAAGCATCAACTTTTTGATGAGCGGCTTCACGCGCCACCCGCCCCGGATGAACTCTCCAGCCAGCCAGTCGAGCAGTTCGGGATGCGAAGGCCGCGCGCCGACCTTGCCGAAGTTGTCGGGTGGATCGACGATGCCCGCGCCGAACAGGTGCTGCCAGATCCGGTTCACCATCACGCGCGCCACGAGCGCGCTGGCGCGGCTGTCGGGCTCGACCAGCCACTTTGCGAAAGCCAGCCGCCGGCCGCTCGATCCATTCACGGTGGCGAACGCGGGTGTGGCGCCCGGTTCACTCAAAACCGTGAGGAACCCGGGTTCCACTTCCGCGCCAGGAGTCTCGTGGTTCCCCCGGCGGTTGAGGAAGGTGGGAAAGGGCGGTGCTACCTCATACAGGGCCTGCAGCTTGCCGTACGAGCGGCGCCGAGTCCGAATCTCCCGGACCTCGGCGTCCAGCCGCGCGATGGTTGCCCGGTCGGCCTCGGCGAGTTGGCCGTCGATTTCCTGAACTGTGGGCGTGACGCCGCGGCCGAACTTGCGCACCAGATACTGCTCAACTGGTGTCTGCTGTGCGGCCGGGGTCTTCATCGCGGCGAGCAGGTCCACGCGCATCTGGGCCGGCAGCGATTCCGCCTTCTTGGCCCGAAGCTCCTCCTCGGCCGGATGGCGTAGCGCCGCGATCCGCTTTTCCAGCGGCTTGGCCTGCTCCTCGAGGGCAAGGTTATGGCGATCGATCTCCGCCTTTTCGCTTGGAGAGACGTCGGCAAGCCAGCGGTCCTTGGTTTGGAGCCAGGACTGGGGATTGTAGGAAGGTGTGAACAGCGAGAGCAGGCTGTAGTAGTCGCGCTGCGGAATCGGATCGTACTTGTGCGTATGGCACTGCGCGCAACTCACGGTGAGACCGAGCACCGAGTTCGTCATGTTCTGGACGGTCAGATAGAGAACCCGGTACCGGATCAGGGCGCCGTTCAACGCGTCGTTATTCGTGTCGTCGGCGGCGGTTCGCAGAAATCCGGTTGCCTCCAGATGCTCCACCATCTCGGGAGTGAACTTTTTCGCGTCCCGCCAGTTGACCATCTCGTCTCCGGCGATCTGCTCGACCAGGAACCGGTCGTACGGCTTGTCCTGATTGTAGGCCCGCACCACATAGTCCCGATACCGCCACTTTCCTTCGCCAGTGCGGATGTCGCGCGTGTTGCTATCGATGCCATAAACATCCGCGTAGCCCGCCACGTCGAGCCAATGGCGGCCCCAGCGTTCGCCGAAATGCGGCGACTCGAGCAGCTTGTCCACCAGACGCTCGAATGCTCCGTCCGCTCGGTCGGCCAGGAACGAGTCGACTTGCTCCGGAGAGGGAGGAAGACCGAGCAGGTCGAACCACGCTCGCCGCGCCAGCGTCACGCGATCGGCCGGTGGCGAGAATCCGAGGCCGCTTTCACGCAGCTTGGCGAGCAGAAAGGCATCAGGAGAGTTCAGCGTTTGGCGCGAGAGTTTCCGAAACGCCCAGAAGCCGCGGTCTTGCGCGGTGACCGTGCCCTGCTCATCCTGGGACATTGTCCCGTAGGTTCGGGCTGAAGGTGCGCCAGCGTCGATCCACTGCCGCAGCGTTTCAACTTGGGGAGGCTTCAATCCTGGCTCCGCCGGCGGTGGCATCGATCCACTGGCGATCTTCCGATACAGAGTGCTCTCGGTGGACGTCTTGGCGAGAACCGGCCCGTTGCTGCTTCCACGGCGGATGAGGTCGGGCGTGCGGAGGTCGAGCCCGCCCTGCCTGGCGTCGGCGCCGTGGCACCTGACACAGTGGACGGCCAGAATCGGCGCGACGTCTTTTTCAAACGAAGGCGTCTGTGGGGCAGCCCAGGCGCATGAGGCAAGGATGAAGAAGACCGGATATCTTGACATGCAAATGAATCCTACCACTTGATTCGTCCCCGCAACTCGATCCTCCTGGCGCTGGCCCGGTCCAGCCCGCTGATGCTGTAGGAAGACGTGATCACTCCTCCAGTGGGCACCGACACGTTATTTCCAGGGAAAGTGAAATGTGGCCGGTTGAACACGTTGGTGCCGGCCGCCATGAACTCGAACCGGATCCGGTCGGTGAGCGGAACGTCTTTTTCGAGGCTCAGATTGTGGACATGCCGGCCGGGCCCGGCCAGGATATTCATGCCGCTATTGCCAAACCGGCCGCGCGGCGGAGTCACGAACGCCGCGGTGTCGAACCAACGCCGAACGGTCTGCTTGCTCGAGGGGAGGTTGCCATCGGCGATGCGATCCGGAAGGCCACCCGCGGTGTTGGTCCCCGAAGGATCGGACCCCGCGAAGGCAGGCGAGAACCAGAGCCCTGTCGCGAAGATCGCGACGTAGCCAACTCGCCAACCGCCGGTGACCGCACTCACTGAGCGGGGGAGATTCGATCCCACGGCCTTGCCCCGGCCCACCGGGATCTGCCACGACGAACTGGCGACGACGCGATGGGAAGGGACGTCGCCGGTCCGGTTCCAGAATTGGTGGCTGTACGGGTTTTCGAGATTCAGGTAGTCCGACAAGCTCTGCGCCCACGTCCAGTGCACGTCGAACGTGAAGGGGCCGGTCACACGGTGCGCGCGCAACGTCAGCCCATCGTACTTCAGCCGGCCGTCGCGTTCGGCGGTGGTGGCGTTAATGAATTGAGGAAATGGGCGCCGCGCTTGGGCGAAAGCAGTCTCGCTCGGTCTCGGCTTGTTGATGTTGAGCGTGTAGTTCATGCCGGTCCCGCGCGTTCCCACGTAGGTTGCGCGCAGACCGATATCACGGAACTGACGCTCGATCGTGAGGCTGAACTGCTGCAGGTAGCCGTTTCGCACGTCGAGCGGATAACCAGCGGCGTTCTGGGAGGGAACCGTTCCGGCGCCGCTCCCGGGGAACGCACGCGGAAACTGGAGCAGGGGAACTCCGCTCGAGATCACGTTTTGGAATGTTTCAGCGAGTTGAAACGGGCCCCCGCTATTGTTGAACCGGAACTGCCCGAGGAACTCGTTGTAGATGCCGTATCCGCCTCTCAGCACCATCTTGTCGCTCAACCGGTAGGCGGCGCCCAGCCTCGGAGCGAAGTTCCTGGAGTCCGGAGACGGCACGGCTTCGCCATCGCGGAGTCGCACCTGGTTTACGGGGTACAGTGGACTGATCCGGCCTCGCGCCGCCGCTGGAATGACGATATCGCCCGTCTGGGAGTCCCAGTTGAACATCAGCCCGTCGTCGAAGCGCGTTGCCCCGAACCGGTCCCACCGCAGACCCAGGTTCAACGTAAGGCGCTGGCTGGCCTTCCAGGCGTCGTCGAAGTAGATGCCCAACTCGTTGCTGCGCTGAAAGCGCTCGGTGATCGGATCCAGCCGCTGGCTGGTAAACGGAATTCCTAGAAGGAAGTCGGCGTAGCCGTATCCCGTGTAGTTTCCATTGAAGGTGAACGCGCCGTAGACGCCTGTTGGCACCGAGCCATTGAAATTGATGTAGTTGCGCAACTCGCCGCCGAACTTCGCCACGTGCTTGCCGCGCGACCACGTCCAGGAACTCGTGTAGATGCGGTCGTGATCGTTTTGCGCGCGTCCTCCGGGATTGACGCTCAGCGCCGGATACCCAGTGATATTCATTTGCGGAAATCCCATCGCGCTCAGCCCGCGGGGATTCACGCCCTGGATTCCGAGTTCGCGTACGATCTGATCTCCGTGTATGGGCTTGTAGCCATCGACCTCGTTGCCGTCGGTGACCCGATTCAGGTACCACCCGAATTGGAACGTGTGAACCAGGGTCGGCGAGAAGATGTGGGTGTCTCCGTAGACCTGGTGCCATGCATAGCGTTCACGCGTCCAGGCCAGCCTCGGCCAATTCGTGATCAGCACGTACGGCGTCCACCGGTTGTTCATGCGTGCGAAGAAGTGATTCTTCGAGGAGACCTCGTGGTCGATTCGAACGGTCGCGTAGTCGACACGGAACAGATCCACTGGGTAAGGGTGAATGTCCGTCAGATTCTGCGTCAGTTGGCCCGGCGCTCCCCGGTTGCGCGACCGGACACATCCTTGACACTTTAGCCTGGATTCTTGCTTGACACTTATCAAGGGCGGGTGCGGCTCGATCTTCACCTTACACCTTCTCCGCGCGATTGTCAATACCTCGATATT
>VFZX01000220.1 GCA_016871015.1 Acidobacteriota bacterium
GCGTTAGCCGTGCCAGAATCGGCAAGCTGAGCCTGGACACCACCGAGGTCGGCAGTGAGCTTGGTCCTGGCGCCGTCCGCCTCGGCGAGCTTGGCCCGCAGGGCCTCGATCTCGGCGGACAACCCGGCGTTAGCCGTGCCGGAATCGGCAAGCTGAGCCTGGACACCACCGAGGTCGGCAGTGAGCTTGGTCCTGGCGCCGTCCGTCTCGGCGAGCTTGGCCCGCAGGGCCTCGATCTCGGCGGACAACCCGGCGTTAGCCGTGCCGGAATCGGCAAGCTGAGCCTGGACACCACCGAGGTCGGCAGTGAGCTTGGTCCTGGCGCCGTCCGCCTCGGCGAGCTTGGCCCGCAGGGCCTCGATCTCGGCGGACAACCTGGCGTTAGCCGTGCCAGAATCGGCAAGCTGAGCCTGGACACCACCGAGGTCGGCAGTGAGCTTGGTCCTGGCGCCGTCCGCCTCGGCGAGCTTGGCCCGCAGGGCCTCGATCTCGGCGGACAACCTGGCGTTAGCCGTGCCAGAATCGGCAAGCTGAGCCTGGACACCACCGAGGTCGGCAGTGAGCTTGGTCCTGGCGCCGTCCGCCTCGGCGAGCTTGGCCCGCAGGGCCTCGATCTCGGCGGACAACCTGGCGTTAGCCGTGCCAGAATCGGCAAGCTGAGCCTGGACACCACCGAGGTCGGCAGTGAGCTTGGTCCTGGCGCCGTCCGCCTCGGCGAGCTTGGCCCGCAGGGCCTCGATCTCGGCGGACAACCCGGAGTTAGCCGTGCCCGAATCGGCAAGCTGAGCCTGGACACCACCGAGGTCGGCAGTGAGCTTACTCTTCTCCGATCCGAGTGCGGCCGAGACGGCGAGTGCGGCCGCAAGGTCTGCGCCCAGCCTCGACCGTTCTCCGCCTGCTTCGCTGAGTTGCGCTCGCAGTGCCTCGATCTCAGCGTTCAACCTGCCGTTGTCCGCCGTAATCCTGGTCTTGTCCGCGCCAAGCGCCTCTGAGGTCGCGAGGGCAGCAGCGAGCTCCGTGCCGAGCTTGGACATGGCGCCGTCGGCATCCGCGAGCCTGGCGCGCAAGGCCTCGATTTCGGCGGAGAGTCTGGCGTTGGCCTGGCCGGAATCGGCAAGCTGTCCCTGAACGCCTCCGAGGTCGGCAGCGAGTTTGGTCTTCTCTGCCCCAAGGGCGGCGGAAGCGGCAAGCGCGGCGGCGAGACCGGTGCCGAGCTGTGACCGGGCTCCGTCCGCTTCCGACAGTTGCGCCCGGAGCTTCTCAATGTCCGCCGATAGCTTCGCGTTGGCCCCGGTGGAACCGGCCAGTTGTCCCCGCAGGCCCTCAAGATCGGCGGTCAATTTAGTCTTATCCGTGCCGAGCGCCGCTGAAGCGGCCAAGGCCGCCGCGAGATCTGTTCCTAGTTTGGACTTGGCGGCGTCCGTGTCCGCCAGTTTGGCGCGCAACGCGTCCAACTCCGACGCCAGCTTCGCCCTTTCCCCCTTCAAACGGGCTGAGCCGGACCGTTCCGTCTCCAACTCGGCGCGCAGACTGTTACTATCGGCGGCGAGCTTCGTCTTGTCCGCAACGAGCGCTGCCGAGGCCGCTACCGCGGCTTCCAAATCCAGGCCGAGCTTGGATTTGGCCCCCTCCAGATCCGCCAGTTTCTTGCGTAACGCTTGCAGCTCTGAGTCAGCTTTGGTCTTCTCATCAGCCGCCGCGGTTGCCGCTGACTTGGCGTCCGCCAAGTCCTTGTGAAGCGCCGCGACTTCACCGTCGAGTTTGCCCTTGTCGGTATCCCATAGGGCTGACTTCGCGACCCAGCCCGCCACCGCCGCCTCCAACACCGGGATCCTGCCCGCCGTCTCCCCGAGTTCGGCCCGCAGCTTTCCGGCGCCAGATTCCGATGCCTGGAGCGATGCCTCGATCCCGGCACGCTCACTGTCCCATGCCCTCGCCCGGTCCTTCCACATCGCGACTTCCGCGGCCAGTCCGGTTCGCGCTTCGACGCACGCCCTGAGATTTCCCTCCGCGGCCGTCAACAAGCCCCTGACCTGGTCGCGCTCGGACTCAACCGAGCCGAGTCTGGCCCTCCACTGCGACTCCAGTTCGGCGAGACTATTGCCGGAGAGAAAACGGCGCAGCAGCCAGCCGATGATCCCGCCGAGCAGTGCCGCCAGCAGCAAGCACCAGAAGATGTTTTGAAATACATAACTCATGAAGACTCAGAGTCCTTTCACTTTGAATTCGGTACGGCGGTTGCGCCGCATTCCCTCGGCAGTGTCGTTGGTGGCAACCGGCTGGCCGGGTCCGTACCCCACCGCCGTCATGCGGGAAGCGGCTACGCCCTTGCTTTGCAAATACCGGACAACGGATTCCGCGCGGTCCTGGCTGAGGCGGACGTTCATCTCCCGCCTGCCTCGCGAGTCCGTGTGCCCAGCCACTTCGAAGCTGGCTGCCGCACACCCGGCCGCGGCTGCGGCCAGCTTGTCCAGCAGGGGGTGGCTCGCAACGGACAGGACCGCGCTTCCGGTCTGGAACTCGATGTTGGCGCCGGCCAGGAGCTGATTGAACTGCGCCTGGCAGTTCACTGCCGCGACGCGGTGCTCGCCCTGCAACACGGGGGCTCCGGCGGCAGCCACGGTGAGCAGATTCCGGACCTCCTCGACTCCGAAGGTGCGGGCCGCGGCCTCGCCGGCCTGCCGCTTGAGGTCCTCGGTCGCGACCTGTCCGTTCAGCGTAATGATCTGCCCCTCCGCGGAAACGCCGGCCCCGTTCGCGATTCCCGCGATGGCATCGGAGGAACGGCGCGTCAAGTCGGCTTCAAAGTGCGGACGGTGGTGGGTCGCGCAGAAATAGGTCAGCAGGCCCAGGCCTACCAGACCTGGGAGTAAGAGCAGCAGGTTTTTGGACATCAGCACGTCTTGGGAGTGGCAGAATTCTAGCCTAGTTTGGGGGCAACATGGAAGTCCCTTGTGAACTTTGTTCGCTGCCATAGACTGAAAGGATGTGGGGGCGCTGCTTTTCGATACTCGCCTGGTTCGGAATCGGGACGCTCGGCGCGAGCCCGCGGCTCATCACGGCACAGTGCCAGCAGTGCCACGGCGTCCAAACGCAAATGGCGGGAGTCCGGCTGACGTCTTCCGAGGAGGTCCTCCGGAACCGGGAGCGCATTCTCGCTGCCCTGACCTACACGGGCAAGATCAAAATGCCTCCGTCTGGCGCCCTGACAGCGGCTGAAGTGAAGCTGGTCCGGGACTGGATCGACGCCGGTGCGCCCTGGACACCCACCGCCGGACCAACGGCTACCTGGTGGGCATTCCGGAAGCCGGAGCGGCCCGCCCTGCCGCCGTCCACTTCGGGGACACGAAACGAAGTGGACCGTTTCCTCGCCGCCACTCTCGCCGCCAAACAGCTCACACCGGCGACGGAAGCAGATCGCGCCACTCTGATCCGGCGCGCCACCTACGTCCTGCACGGCCTGCCGCCGGCGTTCGAACAGGTCCGCGAGTTTGAAGCCGACCCGCATCCGGATGCCTATGAACGGCTGGTGGACCGTTTGCTTGAATCCCCGCGATTCGGCGAGAAGTGGGGCAAGCACTGGCTGGATCTGGTCCGCTATGGCGACACCAGCGGATTCGAACAGGATCCCTACCTGCTCTACGCGTGGCGGTACCGCGACTACGTGATCGATTCGTTCAATCGCGACAAGCCGTACGACCGGTTCGTGAAGGAACAGATCGCCGGAGACGAGATCTACCCGGATGATCCGGAGTCGCGCCAGGGCGCCGGCTACTTTACGGTGGGCACCAACCGGGACATGCTGTTCAAGGTGGAGGACGTCAATCGGGTGGAACAGCTCACCGATTTCGTGGACACGACGGCGTCCGTGTTCCTGGGACTCACAGCGGGTTGCGCACGCTGCCACGACCACAAATTCGACCCGGTCCCGCAGCGCGACTACTACCGGCTGCAGGCGATCTTCGCGCCCGCGGTCAAATCACGCGTGTTCCGCCACTACGACATGGCGCGGGTCTACGACCTTGCGGAGAACACGCGCACTTTCCGGCTTTATGAAATCGGCGCGCAGCTCATGGCGTTGATGGATCCCTACCGCAAGGCGATCCGCGATGAACGGCTGCGGGAGCTGGGTCCGGCGGCTGTGGAGGCCTTTGCCACGCCCGACGACAAGAAGACGCCCGAACAAAAAGCACTGTTTGAGATGTACGCGAAGAAGGTGGAGCCGTCCGACGAACAGATCTACGCCCGGATGAGCAAGGACGAACTCGAACGGCTGCACAAGGTTGAGCGCAGACTCGTGTCGACGTTCAAGACCTACGCTCCCGGTCCGTTTTCGCCGGGTGTGAACGATGCCGGACGGGAAGCGCCGCGGACTTTCCTTCCAGGTCCAGGTGGACAGCCGGGGGAGGAGGTCCGGCCTGGATTCCCGGGTGCGCTTGGCGGAGGCGAGATCCCGGATCCGCCACTCCACGCGGAGACCACGTTCCGCCGGAAGGCGCTCGCCGAGTGGATCGCCAGTCCGGCGCATCCGCTCACTGCCCGGGTGATGGTGAACCGGATCTGGCAATTTGTGTTCGGCCGCGGGATCGTGTCCACGCCAAGTGATTTCGGCACACGTGCCGCGGCTCCGACGCATCCTGAGTTGCTGGAATGGCTGGCGATGGAGTTCACAGCCCGGAACTGGTCGGTGAAGGAGATGGTGCGGCTGATGATGCGGTCGGCCGCATTCCGGCAGTCGGCGAAGGCAAGTAGGAGGGCGGTTGAATCGGATCCCGAAAACCAATGGCTGTCGCACTTCACCCGGCGGCGGCTGGAGGCAGAGGAGATCCGGGACGCGGCCCTGAAGTCGGCTGGTGTGCTGAGCGCGAAGATGGGCGGCAGGCCGGTGGTACCGCCGCTCGAGACCGAGGAACTGTACGGAATGAGCCAGCCACTCGGCAACGCCTGGATCGTAACCGAGGACCCGCAGGAGCACGTCCGCCGGTCGATCTACATGATCTCGCGCCGCAACTTCCGGATGCCGCTTCTCGAAGCATTCGACCGTCCCGAAGGCGTGCTGAGTTGTTCGCGGCGCGATTCGTCGACCACGGCGCCACAGTCGCTGTCGCTGCTCAACGGCCGGTTCACGATGGAGCAGGCGCGGCGGATCGCCAGTGCCGCGAAGGGGTCCACGGATCCGGTTGCCGAAGTTTGGAAGCGTGTGCTGGCGCGGGATCCACGGGAGTCCGAGGCAGCTACTGCCCGGGAGTTCCTGTCAAAACAGGAACGCACGCTCGGGTCCGCGGAACCGGCGCTCGCCGAACTGGCGCGGGCACTGCTCAATATCAACGAGTTCCTGTATGTTGACTAAGGGGGCGATGGAGATGGAACAGACGATCAGCCGCCGAAGTGCGATCCTGCGGGCGGGCAAGGGGTTCGGGTCAATGGCGCTTGCCTCAATGCTTGAGGGCGCCGAGTCCCGCGGGCGCGCGAAGAGCGTAATCTACATCTTCAATCACGGGGGCGTGAGCCATGTCGATACGCTTGACCCCAAGCCGGTACTGGCCCGGCTTTCGGGGGAGACGGTGCCGTCAAGCTTCGCCCAGGGATTGAAGACTTCGCGCATCGACTTCCATAAGGCGCTCATGCGCGGATCGCCCTGGAAGTTCTCGCGATTGGGGCGGTCGGGTCTCGAGATCTCGGAGCTGCTCCCGCACGTCAGCCGGCACGCCGATGATCTGGCGGTGATCCGTTCGTGCCACGGCGACGCGTTCGACCACGCCCCGGCAATTTTCCTGCGGACCACGGGATCGCAGTTCCCCGGCCGTCCGAGCCTCGGCTCGTGGCTGGTGTACGGGCTCGGCAGCGGGAACCGGAATCTGCCATCGTTCGTGGTGATGTCGGACGGCGCGATGAAGTCCGGCGCGGGCGCCTACGGCGCGGGCTACCTTCCGGCGGTCCACCAGGGCACGGTGTTCCGGCAGGGACCGAGTCCGGTGCTGAACCTGAGCACGCCGGCGGGAGTGAGCCGTGACGCGCAGCGGTCGACTCTGGATCTCATCGGGGATCTGAACCGGCGGCACTTCGCGTCGCGTGAAGAGGACTCAACGCTGGAGGCGAGGATCCAGTCGTATGAGCTCGCCTGGCGGATGCAGGCGGAGGCGCCGGATGCGGTGGACCTTTCGAACGAAACGGAAGCCACGCGCAAGCTGTACGGAATCGGCGAGCCAGTGACCGACAATTTCGGGCGCAAGTGCCTGCTCGCGCGGCGGCTGGTGGAGCGTGGCGTGCGCTTTGTCGAGCTGTTCTTCGGGACGAACCTCGGCGACGACTGGGACGATGCGCACAACGACCTGCTCGGCTCGCACATCAAGATGACGAAGAAATCCGATCAGCCGATCGGCGCGTTGCTGACCGACTTGAAGGCGCGCGGGCTGCTCGATTCCACCCTCGTCGTGTGGGACAGCGAGTTCGGCCGGACGCCGCTCGCGGAGGGGAAGAACGGTCGCGACCACCATCCGTACGGGTTTTCGATGTGGATGGCGGGAGCCGGGGTCCGTGGCGGGCGTGCGCTTGGTGCGACCGATGAGTTCGGGCTGCGGGCGGTGGACCAGCCCAAGACGATCTTCGACGTCCACGCGACGATGTTGCGGATGTTGGGGATCGATCATACGAAGCTGACCTACCGGTATCAGAGCCGGGATCAGCGGCTGACCGATGTGCACGGGCAGGGGGAGTTTACGGACTGGCTGGTCCGAGGGTAAACCGCGCTGCCGCCCAGGAAAGCCACGACTTGATGGCGTCCTTGTGCTGCCACGCTTTGGACAGGATACTGTTGATCTTCTTCACCTGCACCTTGCTCAAGTTGAGGATTTCCTTCTCCCGGTCGCCAAACGCCTCCGCTGCCGGAGTGTTCTCGACCTCTTTGAGTACCCACGACTCCATGAGCGAGGAGCAAAACCCGTAGGCGACCCCGCCGGTTTTTCGCAGGATCCCGCGCTCGCACATCTCCCGCAAGTGCCGGTCGTTCTGGCTGAAGATGACGGGGACATCGCTCAGATCGTAGTCGCGGCCAAGATCGCGGCGGTTCTGCAAGTCGGAAACCGCGGCGAGCTTCATCAAGAGGCGTTCGGCGCTATTGGCGCCTTCCCACCAGCGTTTGTAGTAGTGGCGCGTAGCGGACTCGAGCTTGTCGCAGAAGTCCTTGATGGGTGGCAAGGTCCGCGTCGCGACGGAGTCGTACAGAATATGGCCCGCGTGCTGGTGAAGTGCCGGACTGCCCCCGCAAAGGCCCTGGATCGCGTTCCGCCAGACGCTGGAAAGCTGGAGAGGAGCCAGAAGCGCGTAGTGCGGATCGAGATCTGCTTCGGAGATGTTCCCGATTGGCTGGAAAAGGTACTGATTGTACCAGGGTGACTCGCCGCCGGGGAGCTTGTCTGCTGGTGGTCCCAGGTCGCTGAGCCTCCGGTAGGTGGCGGCCACTGTCGCGAAACACTTCGCCTGCGCCAGTCTTCGTGTCTCAAACAAGTGCTTGAGCACATGCTGGTCGGAATAGGACTGGTAAGCGGCAGCGGCATTGTCGTAGCCGTCGAGCAAAAGCAGGATCCGCTGGTTGCGCCCCCGGAGCGCCTTGCAGCAGGCCTCGAATCCCTTGGCGCTGGCCTCGGACGAGGTGATGGTGTTGTGCAGTGGATCGTACGGACTCAACTTGGCGGCAAGCTCGTCGCGGACCCCCGCCCAAAAGTCCGCGGGCTGGAACGGTTGGAGGTTGGACAGGTCATAGTAAACTGCGAATCCTCCGGAAGCCTTCGAGCCCTGCGGCAGCCACGACGTGGGATCTTCGAGTGCGCGGAGGAAAGCTGTCTTTCCACAGCCCGCGATACCACTGATCGCGTAGTGCCCTCCGTTCAGGATATGAGCCCGCGCGTCGCTGAGCTCGGAGTCCCGGCCGAAGAGCCGGGAAGGCATCAAACTGGGCGTGAACGGGTTCATCATGGATGGCTGCCGGGCCACAGCCTCCTCCACCACGATTCAACGCGATCCCGAAGCCTAAGCAGCCTAAGATCTGCCGGTTGGATCGAGGTCGCGAGCGTCAAAACCTCCCGTGCCAGTTCATTTGCTCCCTCTTTGATGAGGCTCTCCGCGAGCGCGATAATGGCATCGACGTGCTCGCCGCTCAACGATGGATTAAACCGTGATGCCCGTTGGTAACACTTGACGGACTCGCGATACTCGCCGTCTTCGAAATGTGCCGCGGCGAGTTCGGCCACGGCGCGCACGTGATTCGGATTTGTGTGCAAACAGCGCAGCAGGAAGTCCTTTCGGCGCGCCCGGTCCCCCGAATCCCGTGCCTCGCGCGACTGCTGGTAGAGCATTTCGGCTTCCGGCACGGCCTTCTCGAGCTCACGGATCTCCTCGCGCAGCGGATACTCCTGGAGAAGCCACTTCCCCACGAGGTCGACAGCGAAGCTGCCATCCCGCTTCAGGTAGCCCCAATCCCGAAGCCGGCCTTCCGCGGCGTCGAGTGCATCCGTCCAAATGGCGCCCGACTGCGTGAGCAGGTCCTTGGCAGTCTCGGTCCGTCCCCTGGCCTCGGCGCACGCCGAAAACATGACGCGCTCGTTCACCGGCAGCCCATCCCGGAACCACGTCAGTCCGCCGCGTCCCCGGACGAGCGCATCCGCTACAACCGCCTCGACATCCCCCGCCGACACAGTCCACGAGTCCTTCGCCTTGGCTCGCTGAAACAGCGAGAAACACAGAAGCTGCGTGAAGTAGGGATGTCCGCACGCCAGGGCCTGAATTGCATCCACCGCGCCGTTGTCGTACCGCAACAGCTCCCGTGCGGGGAGGCGGATCAGCCGTGCCGCGCTCTCCGCGTCCAGCAGCCCAAGCTCCTGTTGTGGCGCGCTCTGAATGGTCCCCGGAAGTCGATCCAGTTGGCCGGGATTGCGGCCGGTCACTGCGATCACCCGCAGGTTTGGAAGCCTGCTGAGACCGGACAACAGCGTGGAAGCAAATTGATCTCCGACGGTTGATTCTGGCCCGGTTTGAAAACCCAGCGCGTCAAATTCGTCGAACAGCAGCACTAGAGTCCCGGAATACCGCTCCAAGAGCGGCCACAGAAACGCCCTCACAAAATCGGAAGGCCGGTACTCCATGTTGGCGGGAGCCGGAACCGGCGGAGCGCCGGGGAATTTGTCCGAGATCGTCTCGCCGAGCGTGGCGAGAAGCTCGCCGATCGGCGACCGGGCTCCCGCCTGAAGGTCGAACAGCACGAACCGGTGGTCCGGAAGGCCGACCTGCCGCTCGATCCTTCGCAGAACCGACGATTTCCCGATCCGCCGCTGGCCACGGATCACGGTCACCGGCGCCTTTTCGAGAAGGTAGGCCCGGACACTCTCGAACAGTTCCTCGCGGCCGAAGAACGCCCCGTCGTCCTCCACCGGCACGCCGATCGTGTACGGATTCTCCCGTGCCGCCACGGAGCTACTCATTTCTGTAGTGTAGCGCCAGTACCCCGTATAATCGGGGATGTGCGGGCGTCCATCATCAAAGCCGCCTCCGCCGCGGCGCTGTTTGTCCTGGTCGTGCTGGTCGTGTGGCAGGGCTCGTTCCGGACTCCGTTCGACCCAACCTCAAACGACGAACGGCTGATCCTGTGGGCGCTCTCGAGCCTCGTCTTCGTGCTGATGCTCGCGCTCGGCTTCATGCTGTTCCGCGACGTCGTCAAGCTCTATGTCGCGCGCAAGGCCAATCGCGAAGGGTCGCGAATCCGGACCAAGCTCGTGCTCGGCGCGGTGGCGTTGAGCGTCATCCCGGTGTTCTTCCTGCTGCTGTTCAGCATCAACGTGCTGAGCTACAACCTGCAGCGGATGTTTCTCGGACCCACCGAGAGCGCACTTCACAAGCTGACTGAAGTGAGTCGCGAGTTCGATGCCCAGACACGGCTCCGCGCGGAAGCGCAGGCGCGTTGGCTCGCGCTGAGTCCGGCTGTGGGGGCTTACCTGAACACCGGGGTGAAGAGCGCCGATCTCGCGTCGTTGTGCCGGGGACACGGGATTTACGAGCTTGCTCTGGAGCACAAGGACGGACGCCGGGATGTGGTATGCACGGAGCCGGGGCGCCTCGGCCCGGTCCGGCACTTTACTGGCCATGCGGACGCCGGCGACATGCGCGTCGCGGTGAAGATCCGTGTTCCCGTGGAGCTGGCGGTCCAGCAGCGTGCGATTGAAGCAGACGTGGCGCAGTACCACCAGCTTTCGGCTGGACGCGCGTCGATCCGCAACTACTACGTCACCTTACTGATCTTCATCAGCCTGTTCATTCTGTTCGTCGCCACCTGGATCGCGCGGATCCTCGCCGATCAGATCAGCAAGCCGATCACCGCGCTGGTAAAGGCCGCCGGTGAGTTGCGGCGGGGCAACCTCGACCACCGGATCGAGACGCCGGCCATGGACGAGCTGGCCACGCTGGTCCGGTCGTTCAACGAAATGGCGACCGAGATCCAGAACAACGAACGCGAGCTCGACCGCCGCCGCCGGCTCACCGAAGCGATCCTCGAAAGCACGCCCACGGGCGTCATCTCGCTGTCCCCAGACCGGACCATCCAGCGTGCCAATTCCGCGCTGAGCGCAATGCTTGGAGCGGAACGCGTCGAACGCGCCCGGACGCTCGACGATCTGTTTCCAGCCGAGCACGTGAAGGAGATCCAGTACCTGCTGAACCGCGCCCGCCGCACCGGAGTCGCGACCCAGCAGCTCGATCTTCAGCACAACGGGCAGACCCTCTACCTGGCGTTCACCGTGTCGGCCGTCGGAGGCGCGGCCGCGGGCTGGGTGATTGTCGTTGAGGACACCAGTGAGCTGCTGCGCGCGCAAAAGGCCGCCGCTTGGCACGAAGTGGCGCGCCGGATCGCCCATGAGATGCGCAATCCGCTCACGCCGATTGCGCTGAGCGCGGAACGGATCGCCCGCCAGTTGGACCGTGCGCCCGCCGGGTCCGTGCCGCCGGACACGATGCGGATCCTGCGCGAGTGTTCGCTGACGATTTCCGGCGAGCTGGAATCGGTCAAGACCTTGGTCAACGAGTTCGCGCAGTTCGCGCGGTTTCCCGCGGCGCAGCCGGTTCCCGCCGACCTCAACGAGATCGTCGAAAGCGGGCTTTCGGTGTTCACTGGCCGGTTGGATGGAATCGAGATCGTCAAGAACCTGTCGAGCGCTATTCCACCGGTGGCGCTCGACCGTGAGCAGTTCAAGCGCGTGGTCGTGAATCTCGTCGACAATGCCGCCGAGGCGATGACCGCGAGTCCCGTACGGCGGCTGTTCATCGGCACGCAAGTTGCGGGCGGCGACACGGTGGAATTCGTGGTGGCCGACACCGGACACGGCATCTCCGCGGAGGATCGCGAGAAGCTGTTCCTGCCCTACTTCTCCACGCGCCAGCGCGGTACAGGCTTGGGGTTGGCGATTGTCCACCACATCCTCACCGACCACGGCGCGCAGATCCGTGTGGAGGACAACAAGCCCAGCGGCGCCCGGTTTGTGATTGAGCTGTCCGCGGCCCAGCCGGTGGAGGCGGCCGTTTGAAGCGCGCGCGGATCCTGATTGTGGACGACGAGCCCGGCATCCGGCAGTCGCTCACGGGCGTGCTGGACGATGAGGGCTTCGTCTCGGTGGCGCTTGCCAGTGGCGAGGCGGCGCTCGACGCAATCGCGCGCGACAAGTTCGACCTCGTGTTGCTCGACATCTGGCTCCCGGGCATCGACGGCTTGGAGACTCTGGCGCGCATTGGCGAGTTTCCGTCGCAGGACCGCCCGGTGGTAGTCATGATTTCGGGCCACGGCAACATCGAGACCGCCGTGCGCGCCACCAAGCTGGGCGCGTTCGACTTCATGGAGAAACCGCTCAGCATCGACAAGGTGATGGTGGTGGTCCGCAACGCCTTGGAACAGCGCCGGCTGGCCGAACAAGTGGAGAGCCTCCGCGCCGCCACTGGACATCCGCACCGGATCATCGGTGAAAGCGTCCCGATGCGTGCCTTGCGCCAGCAGTTGTCGCTGATGGCGGCCACGAACGGGCGTGTGCTGATTTATGGCGAATCGGGCACGGGCAAGGAACTCGTGGCCCACGCGATTCACGCCCAGAGCCATCGCGCGTCAGAGCCTTTTGTCGAGGTGAACTGCGCGGCGATTCCGGAGGAGATGATCGAGAGCGAGCTGTTCGGCCACAGCAAGGGGAGCTTCAGCGGCGCGAGCGAAGATAAGACGGGTAAGTTCCGCAAGGCCGATGGCGGAACATTGTTCCTCGATGAGGTGGGCGATATGAGCCTCAAGACGCAGGCCAAGGTCCTGCGCGTGCTCGACGAGCAGCGCATCGAACCCGTGGGCGGTCCGGAGTCGCTGCAGGTGGATGTCCGCGTGATCGCGGCAACCAACAAGAACCTGCAGGAAGAGATCGAGCGCGGCAACTTCCGCGAGGACCTGTTCTACCGGCTCAACGTCGTTCCGTTCTACGTCCCGCCGTTGCGTGACCGCGTCGAGGACATCCCGCTGCTCGCTGACTATTTTCTCGCCGAGTTCACGCGCTCCTATGCGCGCAAGTCCAAGGAGCTCACGCCCGAAGCCTACCAGGCGCTCAAGGACTACCATTGGCCGGGCAACGTGCGCGAGCTGAAGAACCTGATGGAGCGGATCGTGATCATGAATCCGCAGATCCGGATTGACGCGCGCCACATCCCGATCAATCCGTCGCGCCGCAGCCTGCTCGAGCGGACCTCGGACAACTTCGGCAGCCTCCAAGAGTTCCGCGAGGCCGCCGAGCGTGAGTTCATTGAAAAGAAGCTGGAGGAGAACTCGGGCAATGTCACGCGAACCGCGGAAGCGTTGGGACTCGAGCGCAGCAACCTCTATCGCAAGATGAAAGCTCTGGGGATCCTGCCGAAGGAGCAAGCGTGAGCAGCAAGGGCGTAGTCGGCGCGGCGCAGCGCGCGGATTTCAAGGCGCTTCAGCAACTGGCGCGGCAGGGCGCGGACTTCAATGTCTCCTACCGCAACTACAGGCCGCTTCATGCCTTGATCCAGGAAAAACCGCATGGTGGCGCCGGTGGTACGGAGCGGCGCAATGAGTGCCTCAAGTGGCTGATCGGGCAAGGCGCGAATCCGGATCTGGACGGCGCCTGGCCTTCGGCACGCGCGATCCTGGTCGCGACCTGGGTGGGCGAGCCCCTCTACATTCAGACGCTGCTCGATGCCGGGGCGGTCGTGGATGGCTTCGTCTCCGCGGCGATGGGCGACACCACCGCGGTCCGGCGCGCGCTCAAGCGAAGCGCAGACTTTGCCCGGCAGCGCGATCCTCAAGGCCTGACCGCCCTGCATTGCACTACCGCGTCGCGCGTCAGCAACCTCAAGATGGCGGAGCTGCTGCTCGATCATGGGGCCGAGCCTGAAGCGAAAGTGCGGTCATGGGGCCACGATGTCGATGCGGTGTACTTCGCGGTTCACTCGGGGCAAAAGGAAGCGTTCGAGTTGCTGCTCGAACGCGGCGCGGATCCCTCCTCCGCGCTGGTTCCGGCGGCGTGGCGGCCTGAACCGGATTTCGCCGGGATCGCGATGCGCTATGGCGCCAATGCGGACAAGGCAGTCGACGGGGACCGTCCGCTGCTGAACAACCTGGTGCGATGGGGGCAGATCCGGCAAGCTCAATGGCTGCTCGATCAGGGTGCGAATCCGAATCTCCCGGGACCGGGCGGCTGGACCGCCGTCCACCACGCCGCATCGCGTGGCAATGAGCGATTATGGAAAATGGTGCTGGCGGCGGGCGGGGATCCAACGTGCGAAGAGGAGAGTGGCAGTTCCG
>VFZX01000221.1 GCA_016871015.1 Acidobacteriota bacterium
CCGAGAAGTGGGCACGCAAGGCGGCGCCAGGTGAGGATCGTCAGACACTCCCCGAATGACGCGGAGCAACACAGGCCCCGCCCCGGGCCCGGGCTGCGCCCGGCCCGGCTGGGCGCGCCTGACTCCAGTCGCCCTTCGGGCTCCTTACGTCACGCGCGCCGGGGAAAAGGCCCCATTTTCTCCGAAAATGGGGCGTTCAGGAAACCAAGAAATCCGGAATATCGAGGTATTGACAATCGCGCGGAGAAGGTGTAAGGTGAAGATCGAGCCGCACCCGCCCTTGATAAGTGTCAAGCAAGAATCCAGGCTAAAGTGTCAAGGATGTGTCCGGTCGCGCACTGCCACGCCATTGCAGTATCATCAGATCTGCGATGACGCTCGCCGAAGGCGCCACACTCGGCCCCTACCGCATCACCCGCCTGTTGGGCAAAGGTGGCATGGGCGAAGTGTATCGCGCCGAGGACCCGCGCGTCGGACGGCCCGTGGCCATCAAGATTTCGGCGGAGCGCTTCTCTGACCGCTTCGAGCGCGAGGCCCGCGCCATCGCCCGCCTCAGCCATCCCAACATCTGCACGTTGTTCGACATCGGATCGGAGAACGGCCGCGACTACCTGGTGATGGAGTATCTCGAGGGCGAGCGGCCCCAAGGTCCGATGCCGCTGGACACGCTGATCAGCCAGGTATCGCAGATCTGCCTGGCGCTCGATGCCGCGCACAAGCGGGGAATCATCCACCGCGACCTGAAGCCCGCCAACATCCTGGTCACGGCCAACGGGATCAAGCTGCTCGACTTCGGACTAGCGAAGGCGGCGGCCGCGAATGGCCAGCCAGCGGATGATTCCACCATGACGGCGGAGCAGCCCGTCACGAGCGAAGGGGAGGTGCTGGGCACGGTCCCGTACATGGCGCCCGAGCAGGTGCAGGGCAAGGAAGCCGATGTCCGGACCGACATCTGGGCGCTGGGCGCGGTGATCTATGAGCTGGCCACGGGAAAGCGCGCCTTTACGGGCGATAACCAGGCGAGTCTTGCCGCGAACATTCTGACCGCGGATCCGCCTTCGGTGGCCGGGTTGGTGCCCGCGGCGCCGGCGGCGCTGGACCGGGTGATCCGGAACTGTCTGGCCAAGAATCCGGACGAGCGCTGGCAGTCGGCGCGGGATGTCGCGTTGGCACTGCGGGATTGCGTGGCGGGCGGCCCCGCGCCCGTAACGTTCGCGCCCGCGAGCAATCGCTGGAAGTACGGTGCCGCCGGGCTAGCGGCGGCGCTGGCATTGTGCGCGGGTGCGCTGGTTCGAAGGCCGCCGGGTCCGGAGCCGCAACAGGTGCGTTTCCGCATTTCGCCACCGGAAGGAGCGCGCCTGTCCGATAATACCGGTTGGGGCCGTGTGTCTCCGGACGGAACCATGATCGTGTATCGCGCAACTGACCCCCAGGGACCGCGGTTGTGGCTCCAGCGCTTGAGATCGGTGGAGCCGGCTGCGGTTCCGGGAAGTGAGGGTGGGGCCTTTCCCTTCTGGTCTCCGGACAACAAGTCGATCGCGTTCTTCGCTTCCGGCAAGTTGAAGTCCGCCTCCATCGCAGGCGCGCCGGCCCGCGTGATTTGCGATGCTGTTGGCGCCACGGTTGGAGCTTGGCTCGAGAGTGGACAGATCGTGTTCGATGCCGCCAGCGGTCCGTTGTTGACAGTCCCTGCCGCGGGCGGGACAGCGAAGCCGGCGACGAAGCTCGATACGGGCGCTGGGGAGACGCACCACAACAGCCCCTATGCCGTTGGGCCGGACCGGATCATCTTCCGTGTGGCGAAGTCCGGCGGCCGGGGGCCGGTCTGCCTCACCACGCTTGACGGCTCGCCACATGTTCCGACAGAACTTCAGCAGGCTCGCGTATATCAGGGTGTTGTCTTTTCTCCTAACGAAGACGCGATCATGGCTCAGAAGGTGAACCCGCGGACTCTGGAGCCCGAGGGGGATGCGATTCTGGTGGCCGCCAACGCCACTGGTCCCACACTCTCGCGGAATTCAGTCCTCGTCTATCAATCGGCGCCACCCGAGGGGGAATCTGCTGAAATGGTGTTAGCGGACCGCGAGGGCAAGAAACTCGCTACTTTTAGCCCTCCCGGCGGCGGCACTTTCGGCCATCCGGAAATCTCTCCCGACGGCAAGCGGATCCTTGTCGACCGGATGGCCCCCCGCACTCGCGAACTCGATGTCTGGCTGTTGGATCCCACCCGGGGCGCCCACACCCGCCTCACCTTCGGACCGCAAAACCACGTACCGGTCTGGGCTTCGGGCGGTGACATCCTGTTTAGCGCCTCGGACAAGATCCTGCGGATGCCCGCCAGCGGCGGCGGCGCACCTCAACCGGCCGTCGACGCGCCGAGCCACCACAAGCATTTCTCGGCCGATCGCGGCTTGCTGGTTTTTGAAGCCGTGACCGTGGCAAGCACCACCGCCCTCCTTGCGATCGCGGATCTCAAAGCCGGCTCCAAGCCGGTGACCCTGTTTGCCGGCACGGATCCTCAGTTTTCGGCGGATGGCCGTTGGATCGCTTACCGGGACACGGGCGGTCTGTTCATCCAGAGCTACCCGCCGGGGCAGGGTAAGTGGCAAGTAACCCATGGCGTAAGTGATTGCCCGCGGTGGCGCGGCGACGGCGGCGAGTTGTACTATCGTGATAGCCAAGGGATCATGGCCGTCCCTGTGAGGCCGGGTGACGGCGGCTTGCAGGTGGGCGCACCGAAGCTGCTCTTCAAAATCGCCGGGAACCGAGACGTACGGTCGCTGGGCCGGTTCGCTGTGTCCAGCGACGGCCAGCGCTTCGTCTACATATCCAGTGTGGGCGCGCCCAACCGGCACATCGAAGTCGTGCTGAACTGGCGTCCGGGTGTGAGCTGATGCGGGCAATGGGGTGGGTGCTCCTTCTTCCCGCCGCGGCACATGCGCAGCCGGACCTTGCCAACGCGCACACGCTGATCAAGCAATACTGCCTCCGGTGCCACAACCCGAAGGCAGCCACCGGCGGCGTGAATCTCCAGCCGCTGCTGGGCGCCGCGGATTCGTTCGCCACCCGGGCTGGACTCTGGAACCAGGCCGTGTCCCGCGTCCGCGACGCATCCATGCCGCCCAAAGGACAGCCTGGACCCACGCCTGAAGCCCGCGACTCATTCACCAGCTTTGCCGCCGCGCGCATCAAGGCCGCCGCCTGCGCCGACGGCATCCAGCCGCCGAATCCGCGCCTTCGCCGGTTGAACCGGAACGAGTACGCGGCGACGGTCCGCGATCTGCTGAACATCCACATCAACGCGGGCCACGCGCTGCCCGCCGACGGCGCGGGAGGCGAAGGCTTCGACAACGCGGCCGAGACGCTCTTCCTGTCGCCGATCCACGCGGAAAAATACATGGACGCGGCCAAGCTCGCGCTGGACTACGCCCGGCGCGATCCGCGGTCGCGCGCCGTGTTCCTGGAGCCCAAGGGTGACGCGCGTGGAATCCTCGAGGGCTTCCTGCCGCGCGCCTTCCGCCGTCCCGCGCGGCCGGGCGAAGTGGACCGCTACCTGGCGCTGTTCGAAGCTGAGCGCAAACGGGGCGGCACGTTCGACGACGCGGTTCTGCACGCGATCCAGGCCGTGCTCATGTCGCCACACTTCCTGTTCCGGCTGGAGACGGGACAGTACGCGATCGCCTCGCGGCTGTCCTACTTCCTGTGGGGCAGCATGCCGGACAAGCAACTGTTCAGCATGGCGGAACAGGAAATGCTCCGCGACCCGGCCACGTTGAAATGCGAGATCGCGCGGATGGTGACGGATGTCAAGGCCACCGAGTTCGCCGAGCGCTTCGTCGAGCAGTGGCTGGGAACCCGCGACCTGGGGCGCGAAGTGAAGCCCGATCCGAAGCTGTTTGCGCCGTTCTATGACGCCGAGATTCAGTCCGGGATCAAGTACGAGCCCATCATCTTCTTCCAGGAAGTCATCGCGCAGAACAAGCCGCTGCTCGATTTCATCGACTCGAAGTGGACGGTGATGTCGAACCGGCTGCAGCGGTTCTATGGTCTGAAGCCGACACCGGGAATCCGGCAGCAGCCCGTGCCGGTCGACTTGCCGCCGGACAGCCACCGCGGCGGACTGCTCGGAATGGCGGCGGTGCTGGCGGTGTCCTCGCACGCCAACCGCACGAGTCCGGTGCTGAGGGGCAAGTGGGTGCTGGAGTCGATGCTCGGCACGCCTCCGCCTCCACCGCCTCCGAATGTTCCGGAGCTGCCCGAGAGTCACGATGCGGCGCCGAAATCGCTGCGCGAACGGCTGGAGGCGCACCGCGCGAATCCAGCGTGCTCTGGCTGCCACAACCGCATGGATCCGATCGGATTCGGACTTGAGAACTTCGACGTGATTGGACGCTGGCGCGCCGAGGACGCGGGCAAGCCGGTGGATGCGCGCGGCCAGCTTCCCGATGGATCCACGTTCGACGGACCGGAACAGTTGAAGGCCGTGCTGATGGAGAAGAAAGAGCTGTTCGTCCGTTATCTCGCCTCCAAGCTGTTCGGATACGCGCTGGCTCGCGGGCTCACCGCCGAGGACCAGTGCGCGGTTGATAAGATTGTTGCAGCGGTTCAAGCGGACGGATTCCGCGCCCAGACGCTGGTGCGCGAGATTGTCCTGAGCGAGCCGTTCCTTTACGAACCCAAAACACCGGTAGTGAAACGACCATGACACGAAACCTCTCCCGCCGGACTCTGTTGCGCGGCTCAGGCTGCGCGCTTGCACTTCCCTGGCTTGAAGCGATGGCTGCCGATCCGGCGCGGGCCAAGGGGCCGGTGCGTATGGCCGCGCTGTACATGCCGAACGGCGTGCATCCGGAAATGTGGACGCCGGAGGGGCAGGGCCGCGAGTTCACGCTGTCGCCGACGCTCGCGCCGCTCGCGCCGCTGAAGGACCGGCTGCTGGTGCTCACCAACCTGTGGAACGCGGGCAGCGTGGGCGGGGACGGCCATTACGTGAAGATTTCAGGCTGGCTCACGTGCACCACGATCACCAAGACGCTCGGCGTCGACATCAGCGTCAATGGCGTGTCGATGGATCAACTCGCGGCGCGCAAGGCGGGCGCGCAGACTCCGCTCCCGTCGCTCGAACTGGCCACCTCACCGGTGAGCACGGGTGTCGACCGCAATGTCGGCTACACGCGCGTGTATGGGTCGCACATCGCCTGGAGCGGACCCACGACGCCGCTCGCCAAGGAAATCGATCCGGGCCTGGCGTTCGAGCGGCTGTTCCGCGCGGGACGTCCGGGAGCGGCATCAGGCAAAGGCGATAAGGCGCTGCTCGACCTGGTGCTCGAAGACGCGCGGCAACTGAAGTCCGGGTTGGGCGTGGCGGACCGGCTGCGGATTGACGAGTACCTGTCGGTGGTCCGGTCGCTTGAGGAACGGCTTGAGCGTGCCGGGGCCAAGGGGATGGCGTCGTGGAAGCCGCGTGTGCCGGTTGATCCGGCTGCGAAGCCCGCCGAGCACAAGGATTACGCCGAGTTGGTGCGCCTGATGATGGACATGATCGCACTGGCGTTTCAGACCGATACGACGCGGGTGGCGACGTTCATGTTCGGCAACGAGGTGTCGAACCAGAATTTCGGATTCCTTGACGGCGTCAAGGGCGGGTTCCACGATATCTCGCACCACGAGAAGCAGGCGGAAAAGCTCAAGCAGTATCAGATGATCAACCAGTGGCACGTGGCGCAGTACGCATATTTGCTCACCAAGCTCGCCGCGATGAAGGAAGGCGAGGGCAACGTACTGGACAACTCGATGGTCCTGTTGGGGTCAGGGATCCGCGACGGGAACCGGCATGATCCGCACAACATGCCCCTGGTGCTCGCCGGACGGGCGGGTGGCCGGATCGATTCGGGCAAGCATCTCGTGTACGGGCCGGATTCTCCGGCGGCGAATCTGTACGTGAGCATGCTCGACGCCTTCGGGACGCCAGTGGAGCGGTTCGCGGATAGCACCGGCCCAGCGGCGGGAGTGCTTGCGTAAGAGCCTCATCGCGGAGTTCACTGCAAGTCCTGGCTATTTCGGCCGCTCCATGAACCAGCCGAAAGCATATTGCGACTGGCTGGAGTTGAACCGCTGCCAAGTCCCAGAATCGGAGGGCAGCAGGCGATAAGGGCTTTCGCGAAAGAAGGCTTCCTGCACTTCCCGGTCGTCCATTTTGACGTTCCCACGGCCGACCACCGAGCCGTCCCAATCATGGTAGGTCTCCTCGCGGTCGCTGAACGCGGTGATGCCGATCCGCTCGAGTTTGGGGAGTCCCGGATGGCGGCGCGCGGCGAACTGCCTGATGTCGCGCACGCCGGTGAACCGAAGCTCGATGTCCCGCAACGAGGGTAGATCCGCGCGAGCGAGTGTATCGAGAAAGCTCTCGTCGATTTCATGTCCCACGGCGAGGAACTCGAGATCCGGGAAGCGCGCCGACAGCAGATCGAGAGCCTGCTGCGTGTTCAGATACTGAAGGCACAGCGTGCGCAGGGCGAAAGTCCGGCCCTCCCACAGTGCGCGCCAACGGGTGGTCTTGGTGAGATTCGACACCACCCACTCGAAGTAGGTCAACCGGCTCCACCAAGGCGCGGCGCCAAGGGCATCGAGGATCTGGCCGTCTGCCTTTGTGTAGCCCGCCTGGAGGCGTGTCAGAGACGGAAGCGCATAGAACCATTCGCGGCACGCCGGTTCGGTGAGCGGCATGGTGGTGGTCGAGAGGCTGGTGAGCTTCGGCAGGTGCAGGCCGGCGATGGCCTTCGGTGTGAAGAAGCCGGGACAATCCAAGCGAACTTTTTCCACGGCACTCGCTCCGGCGCGCAACTTGACCGCGATCGATCCGGCGGATTCACTCGACTTGAACCAGAGCTCGCTCAGAAGAGGAATTTTATCGCAAACTGGATCTGCCGTGAATCGACGCGCGTGTTGCTAATCTTGCCGAAGTCCGGGTTGAGCGTCCGGCGGTCCCACGTGGGGCTGAGGGTCACCTGGGCGGGCGGCACGAGGAACTCGCGGTTCGGGAATCCGTAGTTGGGATGATTGAGCAGGTTGAAGTACTCAGTGCGCAGTTGGATTGTCTTGCCCTCGCCCACACGGAAATTCCGCAGCAGCGAAAGATTCGCAGTGGCGACGTTGTCCGAGTCCACGATATTGCGGCCGGCGGTGCCGAAGTTGCCGAGCGGCGTGGGCATGCGGCGGACGAAGTCGGGTCCGGGAACGAATAGGAACGGGAACGTGGTCACGGCTACGGGCGGCAGCGCGAAGGCCTGGGTGTTGAACCACTTGCCCGTGGTCTGGGGGCCGTGATTGGGGTCGGCCACGAGATCGGGACGGCCGCGGCGGCTGGATCCAATGCCGTAGTAGTCGCCGTTCAGGTTCACCGTGAAAGGCAGGCCGGACTCGATTGTCACGATGCCGCCAAACTGCAGGGCCAACGGCATGTCATAGGCGAAGCTCGACACAAAGCGGTGGCGCAGATCGTAGGAGGAGCGGGCCTTTTCGAGCGACTTGTCGAACGGATTCTGATCTGTCGAGGATGAGTCGGCCACGGGAATTCCCAGCGAGTCATTGTCGATCGACTTGGACCACGTGTAGCTGGCGTCGAGCGTCAGCTTGCTCGCATAGCGCTTCTCGATGCGGACGGAGCCGCCGTGATAATTCGAGAATCCGCTCGGCGTCATCTGGAACGCAAAGAACAGTCCGGGGGATTCCGGCAGCGCGTCAAAGCGCAGGAACGCCGGACCCTGGACGCGCAGCTCGGGCGGCGGACCTCCGGTGAATCCCGTGGGTCCGCCGGGGATGCCGATGTTTGGATTCGCGCCGCGGTTGGCGGCGACGTTGCCGCCCGGTTCGGCACCGGGCCGGGGATAGTTGTAGAGGCGGTTGCTGAACAGCTTGGTTCCCTTGGCGCCGACATAGGAAACGCTGAGCAGGAACTTGGCGGGCAATTCACGCTCCATCGTCATGTTCCATTGCTGGACGTAGCCTGTGGGGAAGTTGATGTCCGGGAACTGGCTCGTGTTGATCAGCGTCGGCGTGGGGAACGAGGACATCGCGTTGGCGATGGTGACTGGCTGAGCGGCGGTCCCGCCGGTGGGGAAGACCCGCTGGTAGCGGTTGGAATAGGGTGGCTGGCTCCCGAGCAGCGCGCGCGTCGAATACATCGGGCGCGAGTAGAAAATCCCGTAGCCGCCGCGGATTACGTTGCGTCCGTTGGCGAATGGATCGAAGGCGAAGCCGAAGCGGGGAGCGAAGTTGTTGCGGTCATTCCGGATGATGCCGCGAGGGAGGCCGAGTTCTTCAGTGGTCCGCACGGGGAAGCGGAAGGTGCCCGCGGGATTGGTGACGCTCAGTTCCTTCTGCCCGTATCCGGCCACAGGGATCACGAAGCTCGGATCGGCGGGGCGTCCGCCGTGGCTGGAGATGACGAACGAGCGGGTCGCGGGGTCGAAGGTGGACATGCGGCCGTACTTCTCGTACAGGGTTCCGAAGAACTCGTACCGCGCGCCGAGATTGACAGTGAGGCGCCGTGACAAGCGCCAGTCGCTCTGGGCAAATCCCGAGTACTCGTTGCCGAACATGTAGCCTTCATCAATGGTGGCGAGGTTGGCCGTGTCCGGATGTCCCATCAGGAAGTCGGCGAGGGCGTTCCCGGAGAAGGCGCCGGTGGTAGCGCCACCGAACTGGAACTGTCCCCGGGGAATCTGGAACGACTGCGGGGCGAACTGCACGCGGCGGAACATTCCGCCCAGCTTGTAGGTGTGGCGCGGCCGCACGTAGCTGAGCACGTACTCGCCCGAGTACTCGTTGTTCCGGCGCACGATGTTGAATTCGATGTCGCCGAACTCGGGATATCCGGCGATGGAGAAGCGCGGATAGCCGCGGTAGTCGGCGCGCAGGTCGGGGATTCCGGACAGCCCCGCCTCGCGCGCGAAGTTGTTGCCCGAGTTCTGTGGGAGCTGGCCGCCGGAGACGCGGTTGTATCCGAGGCGTCCTTCGCCAAGGAGGCTGGGTGAGAAGGTGCGGGTCCACACCAGGGCGGCGTTGCGCGAGTTCAAGGTGATGAAGTTGCCGAACCCTGCAAGCGCCGGACGCGGGTTGCCGAGCACGTTGCGGGTGCCGAAGGGGCTGAAGCCCTCGGCGTTGGCGATCACCAGGCGGCCGTAGACGCGGTCGCGGTCGTTGTAGTAGCGGTCGATGCGCAGGATCCCCTGGTCGGTGTTGTTCTCTTCCTTGGGCTGGGCGACGTAGTTCTGCGAGATGCCCGCGCGGTTCGGCGCCGGGATGAGGGCGAGCAGGCGGCGCGCGGTAGGATCAATGCGGCCCGCTGGAATCACGTTCGCAGCCGTGAACTCCTGGTTGGTGAGCGGATCGATGATGCGGCCGACGGGCGAGCCGGGCGCGCGGATCTCGCGGAAGTCGCCCTGGCGCATGGCAAGTGTCGGCACGGTCTGGAGTTGGGTGACGGTCTTGCGGATCCGCAGTCCTTCCCAGGCGGCGAATCCGAAAGTCTTCGATTTTTGGATCGGACCGCCGATGGAGGCGCCGTACTGGTTCTGTTGGAATCCAGGCGTCTTGCTGCTCAGCAGGTCGAACGGATTGCGGGCGTCGAGCTTGTTGTTGCGGAGGAAATAGAAGACTGAGCCATGGACATTGTCGGTCCCGGACTTGATCTGCAGGTTGATGTTGGCGCCGCCCTGGCCGCCGGACTCAGCCGCGTAGGAAGACGACTGGACTTTGAACTCCGCCACGGCGTCGACTGAAGGCAGAACGGTTGGCGAGTTGTAGAAGCGGTCGTTCGACGAGACGCCGTCGATCGAGTAGTAGTTGTCGGACTCGCGCGCGCCGTAGACAGTGATCGCGGGTCCGGCAAGGTTTCCCGTGAACTCGGCGCGCAGACTCCCGCCCGCGTTCTGGTTCACGCCGGGGGTGAGCTTGGCGAGTTCGAGGTACTGGCGTCCGTTCAGCGGCAGGTCGACGATCCGCTTGTTTTCGATCACTGCGCCGCGCGCGCCCGATTCGGTGTCGACCAGCGGGGGCCGCGCCTCGACCGTGATCGTCTGCTCGACCGTAGCCGGCTGGAGCTGGACGTTCAGGCGGATCGTCTGGTCGACCTGGAGCAGGATTCCGGTCAGCTCGGCTTTGGCGAATCCGGCTGCCTCGACATTGAGGCGGTACCGGCCGATCGGGAGCAGGGGCAGAACGTAGGTTCCTTCGGCGTTTGACCGCGTCTCCAGATGAAAATTGGTTGCTTCATTGGTGGCGCGGACCACTGCGTTCGGAACGCGGGAGGTGGAAGGATCGACGACGTGTCCGGTGATGCGGGCGGTGGTGGTCTGGGCCGGAAGCAAGGCGGCGGCCAAGACCCAGATGACAGTGAGTTGCAGCAAATTCACTCTACCTTGATTCTACCGGCCTGGGCGCGGAGACTGCTACCATCTAGGGGTTGCAGTCCTTCACGTTTGATGATTCGCGGATCCGGGCCTGGGTCCGGGTGGATCCGCAGCCGCCGCTCGGTGAGGGTCCGCTTTCAGGCGTTGCGTTCGGAGTGAAGGACATCTTCGACACCGCCGGGGTGCCGACCGAATGGGGATCGCCACTCATGGCCGGCCGGATTCCCGAGGTGGATTGTCCCCTCGTGCGGATGTTGCGCGAGCGCGGCGGGATCATGGTGGGCAAGACGCACACGACTTCGTTCGCCTATTTTGATGCCGCGCCGACGCGGAATCCACACGACCTCGAGTGCACGCCGGGAGGCAGCTCGAGCGGATCGGCGGCGGCGGTCGCCGCGGGCATGGTTCCGTTCGCGATCGGGTCGCAGACGCAAGGTTCGGTGCTGCGCCCGGCCTCGTTCTGCGGTTGTGTGGGATTCAAGCCCACGCTGGGACTGCTTCCGATCGCGGGCGCGATGCCGTTTTCCCCGGAGCTTGACACGGCAGGGCTCTTCACTCCCACGGCTTCGGCGATGAGCGCGTTGTGGGGGAAGATGGGGCTTGCGGCAGAGGCGTCACCAGCGGGTCCGATGGCGGCATTCGCGCCGGTTGCCGAGGTGGAGGCACCCATGCGCGAGGCGTTTTCACGGGCCGTCGAGCGGCTGGGCGCCCACTGGATCGATCCACCGGATTCGTTCCGGGAACTGGCCGCGGTGGTCCGGTTGATTCAGGAAGTGGAGGGCGGGCGCACGCACTGCGAGATCTGGCGCAGGCATGGGACCGCGATGGGTGTAAAGCTCGCGGGATTGATCGAGCGCGGATTGTCCACTCCCGAAGAGACATTCCAGGCTGCGCTCTCACAGCTACGGCAGGCGCGGCGTGACATGGAGGCCGTGTTCCGGCAGTATCCGGTAGTGTTGACCGCGGCTGCGTTGGGCGCTGCGCCCCGGGACTTAAGCTTCACGGGAGACCCGCGGATGAACGCGCCATGGACCGGAATCGGGTCGCCGGCGATCAGCGTCCCGATGCCCGTTGGAGGCGCTCTCCCGCTCGGACTGCAGATCGCCGCGGCTCCGGGCCAGGATGCGGCCTTGCTTGCCACTGCCGTGGCAGTGGAGAATGAATGGTCATGAGAACACTTCGTCTCGTATTTCTGACCCTGGGGATGGTAACCCTGATGAACGCTGATGTCTTTGAGCTCCGTACGTACTACGCGATGCCCGGAAAGCTGCAGGCGCTGCACTCCCGGTTCCGCAATCACACGCTGAAGCTTTTTGAAAAGCACGGCATGAACAATGTCGGCTACTGGGCCCCGACCGATCAGGCCAAGAAGCCTGGCATGCCGGACAAGGGCAACACCCTGATCTACGTGTTGCGGCACAAGAGCCGGGAAGCGGCAACCGCGAGCTGGAAGGCGTTCCGCGAGGACCCGGAATGGATCAAGGCGCGCGATGCTTCCGAAAAGGACGGCAAGTTGGTTGACCACGTGGACGCGGTGTTCATGGAGGCGGTCGACTACTCGCCGATGAAGTGACGGCGGCCCGGTTGATAGGGCTGGCGCTGGCGGGCTCGCTCCTGTGGGCGCAGTCCGCCTCGCTGGTCATTCGAAATGCGCGCGTGTGGACTGGCGATCCGCAGAATCCGTGGGCGGATTCGGTGGCCGCTGCGGGTGAGCTGATCACCATTGTCGGCAAAGTACCAGCGGGCATCAAGCTAAGCCCTGGGGGCCGAATCATCGACGCCGGGGGCCGGTTGGTGACGCCGGGCTTCATCGACAGCCACGTCCACTTCATCGAGGCGGGCGCGCGGATGAGTTCTGTCCAGCTTCGCAGCGCCAAGACGCGCGAGGAGTTCGTGGCGCGGATCCGCAAGTTCGCGGCGGGGAAGCCCGAGGGCACCTGGATCACGGGCGGAGACTGGGATCACGAGAACTGGGGCGGCGAGCTGCCGGAGCGGCAATGGATCGACGCGGCCACGCCGAAGCATCCGGTCTGGATCACGCGGCTGGACGGCCACATGGGATTGGCCAACAGTCTGGCGTTGAAGCTTGCCAAGGTCAGCCGGGAATCGATGGCGGTGGCTGGCGGGACCATCGTCCGGACCGCGGCCGGTGAGCCAACGGGGATCCTCAAGGACAACGCGATGGAGCTGGTCGAGCGGGCGCGTCCGGAGCTCGGTCCGGCTGAAGTATCCGCGGCGATCGAGGCGGCGTCGGGGGAGATGCTGCGCAACGGCGTCACCACGGTCCACCACATGGGAGCGGCGACGGATCTGGACCACTTTCAGAGCGCGCGTGTGGACGGGAAACTCAAGGTTCGCGTCTATGTGGCGTTTCCATTTGACTCGTGGAAGCCGATCGACAAGCTGACCTTTACAAGCTACGGCGACCGGTGGATCCGTTGGGGCTTGCTCAAGGCCTTCCTCGACGGCTCGCTCGGATCGCGGACGGCTGCGTTCGACAAACCGTACAGCGACAATCCGGACAACTCGGGGTTCCTGGTCACTTCGCCGCAGGCGCTGTTCGACCGGATGTATGTGTTGGAAAGCCAAGGACTGTTCTCGGCGGTACATGCGATCGGCGACCGCGCCAACCGGATCCTCCTCAACGTCATCGAGGAATTCGAAAAGACGCGTCCCAATAAGGATCACCGGTTCCGCGTGGAGCATGCGCAGCACCTGCATCCCGCCGACATCGCCCGGTTCGCCAAGCTGGGTGTGATCGCGAGCATGCAGCCGTATCACGTGATCGATGACGGACGGTGGGCGGAGAAGGCAATTGGTCCGGAGCGGGCCAAGACCGCCTATGCGTTCCGCTCATTGCTCGACGCGGGAGCGATCCTTGCGTTCGGGAGCGACTGGTTTGTCGCACCGCCTTCGGTGATGGAAGGGATCTACGCGGCGGTGACGCGGAGGACGCTTGATGGCAAGCATCCCGGCGGGTGGATTCCGGAGCAGAAAATCAAGGTGGAGGAGGCTCTGCGGGCGTATACGTACGGAGGGGCGTACGCGGCTGTGGAGGAGACGGCGAAGGGGATGATTAAGCCGGGAATGATCGCCGATTTCGCAATCCTTGGCCAGGACATTACGAAGATTGAGCCGGAGAAGATCCGGGATGTGAACGTCGTAATGACGGTGGTGGGCGGCGAGGTGGCGTTCGAGCAGAAGTAGCTACGGCAGCTTGCGCCAGGATTCTGGCCAGTCATCGAACTGGCCGATGACGGTGCCATCGACTGCGAGAGAGTACAGAGGTTTGGGCTGGGCCCCTAAAATGAGACAGGCAGTTAAGACTCAACCTTCATCGAATGGAGAATTGAGTCATGGGATTATCACGTAGGAAGTTCACCAAGGAATTCAAGCTGGCCGCGGTGAGGCGGCTGG
>VFZX01000222.1 GCA_016871015.1 Acidobacteriota bacterium
GGAATATCGAGGTATTGACAATCGCGCGGAGAAGGTGTAAGGTGAAGATCGAGCCGCACCCGCCCTTGATAAGTGTCAAGCAAGAATCCAGGCTAAAGTGTCAAGGATGTGTCCGGTCGCGCAGCGGGGCGATCCGCAGTTCAGTTGGCCTTGAAACTGATTATCTAATCTAAAATGGAATCGATGAAGAAGTCTCTGCTCGCGTTCTCACTCGCGTCCCTGCTCCACGGCCAGGCGACGGAAGGCACGATCCTGGGGTCCATTACGGACGCTTCAGGAGCGGCGATCGCAAACGCTCCGGTGCGGGTCACCAACACCGGCACGGGTGCGGTCCGTTCGACGTCCACCAACGAAGCTGGCGAGTACACCGTCACCAATCTCCCTCTCGGGCAGTATTCGGTGAGCGCGGAGGCTTCCGGATTCAAGAAAGCGGTGCATCCGCCCGTTCCCATGACGGTAAAGGCGCGGATTCGAGTCGACTTGAGGCTGGAAGTCGGCGAGACAGCGCAGAGCGTCGAGATCTCGGCGGCGACACCGCTCATCAAGACCGACACGGCCGAGGTGGGCGGTGTGGTGTCCCGCCAGGTGCTGCAGGACATTCCTGTCTTCGGCCGGAACTTCCTGGCGCTTGCCGCCCTGGTCCCGGGAACTACCAACGGACCGCCAGCCAGCCGCCAGCGCGACTTTTCCGGTGCGTCGGTGAACATTGGCGGAGCATCGGCCGAGGCGAACAACTTCATCATCGACGGCATCTCGAACAACATGGAATTCTCCGGCGCGATGGGCGTTGTTCCGGCAATCGACGCGATCCAGGAGTTCGCGATTCAGACCAGCCAGTATTCAGCCGAGTTCGGGCGGTCTGGCGGCGGGATTGTGAATCTCGCGATCAAGTCGGGCAGCAACGCCTGGCATGGATTCGCCTACGACTACTTCCGCAACGACAAGCTGGACGCGCGTCCATTCGACTTCACGTTCACCAACCAGGCCAAGCAGCCGCTCCGCCGGAATCAGTTTGGCGGTGGACTCGGACTTCCAGTGATTCGCAACCGCGTGTTCCTGTTCGGCAATTACGAGGGGACCCGTAATCCGAGCTCCACCATCAACACCTTCATCATGGCGGACGCCACCGAGCGCCGGGGCGATTTCTCCGGATCCAACATCATCTACGCCGACCCGGCCACGGCGCGCCCGGATCCGTCGAATGCCTTGGGGATCCGGACGCCGTTTCCGGACAACCGCGTTCCCGCGTCACGCGTCGATCCCATGACCACGCGGATGCTCAGCTTCTTCCCCCTTCCGAACTTCCGCGATCCGAATCCGAATGTGCGAAACAATTTCCTGGTTTCGGAGAAGAACAACGACTTCCTGAATTCGTTCAACTTCAAGGGCGACGGCCACATCAACGATCGCAACACGGTAACCGGCCGGATCTCGCAACAGCGCGGTGGACGGCGGAGATCCTCCTGGATGCCAGAGGACCGCCTGGGCGGGCGCGCATCGCTCGACGCCACCAACACCGGCCTCACGTTCACGCACGTCTTCCGCCCCACCATGGTCAACGAGGCGCGCGCCGGCTACAATTACCTGCGATTCGGCAACGAGATGCTGAACACCGAGAACGTGATGGACGAGTTCCGGATTCCGGGCTGGAACACCGTTTCATTCGCCCGCGGATTTCCCTCCTACAGCATCCGCAACTATCAGGGGACGGCGATCATCCGGCCGATCGCCAGCGTTCCCACGCCGTTCTTCCTTGTGGAGCACTCCTGGCAGTTCATGGACAACCTGAGCTGGCAGGTGGGAAAGCATGCCATCAAGCTCGGCGCTGAAGCAGGCCGGATCGCGAACAACCGGTTCCAGGGGCGCAACGGCGGCGGCTCGATTTCCTATAACGGCACCTATTCCACGCCGCGTGTCGGCGCGGCCCTCGAAGCGTTGCGCAGCGGGATGACCGACGCCCTGCTCAACCAGGCGGGTGGGTTTTCGACCAACTACCAGTTTGACGGCGTGCGGATCCGTTCGTCGCGTGTCAGCGGATTCGTTCAGGACGACTTCCGCGTGAGTCCGAAGCTCACTCTGAACCTTGGCCTGCGCTGGGAGTACTTCAGTCCGTGGAAGGAAGAACAGGACCGGCTGCTGAACTTCGACCTGCGCACCGGCGAGCGGCTGCTGGCCGAGAGCACGCGGCCCATCATCCGGGATCTGATTGGTATACCGAATGGCAACATGCCCGCGGGCTGGCGCTACACCTCGAACTCAGAGATCCTGCCACGGTCGAACAAGACGAACTTCTCGCCGCGCTTCGGCTATGCCTACAACGCGGGCCGGAACCTGGTGTTCCGCGGCGGATACGGAATCTTTTACGCAGCCACGGTCAGCAACAACTTCAACAACGCGGGGACCGACGGGAGTCCGTTCTTCTTTGACTTCGGGCTGGCCTCCGAACTCGACCGTCCGATCCTGCCACGCGCGGGATTTCCGCCGGGCGGTGCCGCGGGTGCGTTCGCGGCGCGGACCTTCAGCGCCTACTACGGGCCGCTCAACCGGCCGGATCCGTACACGCAGAAGTGGAACTTCAACATCCAGTGGAATCCCGTGCGCAGGACCGCGATCGAGCTTGGCTACAGCGGACAGCGCGCACTGCGCTTCTCGACGCTGGCGTACGGGAACGCGCCCGAACCGGGCCCGGGAGCAGTGCAGGACCGGCGTCCGTATCCGAACGCGGGCTCGTTCTTGTCGTACCTTCCCGTGAACGACTCCAACTACAACGGACTCGAGATCACGGTGAAGCAGCAGGAGTTCAAAGGATTCTACCTGCAGAGCGCGTTCACGTTTTCAAAGTCGATGGCCTACCTAACGGGTACCGACGGCGGAATTCTGACCGATCCCTACAACTTCCGCTACGACTACGGTCCGGCGAACTACGATTTCCGGAAGCGATGGGTGAGCGCGGTGACCTGGAAGCCGCCGTACGGATCCAAGTGGCATCCGGCGTTGCGCTACGCTCTGGCGGGATGGGAGACATCCAGCCTGATCACGCTCCAGGGCGGATTTCCGTACACCGTGGGCGTAACGGGACCGCAGCTCAACAACGGGGCGGGCGCCAATCGCGCCAACCTGGTTGGCAACCACAATCTCCGCGGCTCTGCCACGCGCGACCGCTGGTTCGACACGAGTGCGTTCACGGCACCGCCGAACTTCGTCTGGGGCGCTCAAGGCAAGAATGCGTTGCGGACTCCCGGATTGGCGCAGGTAGACTTCTCGTTCCAGAAGATCTTCCCGGTCACCGAAGGCAAGCGGCTGACGGTCCGCATGGAATCGCAGAACTTCTTCAATCGCGTGCAACTGGGGGCGCCGGCGGCCACATTGGGCGCTCCGAACTTCGGCGTGATCCGAAGCCTGCAAGCGGGACCGCGGAATATCCAGCTTGTGGGCCGGTTTGATTTCTGATGACGCGGCGCGAACTTGTTCCGGCGCTCGGCGCGGCGGCGCTCGGGGCTCAAGGCCAGACCGCGATTTCCATTGGCTCACGGCGCGAGCTGTTCGTGGATCGCTTTCTCATCGACAGGCTGGACGGCGCTTCGCTCCGCCTGGCCACGCCGCGGCGGGAAGCGGATGCCATCACGCTCGACCGGCCTTGGGAAGGCCAGTTCTCAAACTACCTCACGGTGATTCGCGACGGCGATGAGTTCCGGCTGTACTACCGGGGGCTGCCGCAGGCGGGCAAGGACGGGAGCGCGGCGGAGTCCACCTGCTACGCCGTTTCCACGGACGGCAAGCAGTTCCGGCGGCCGGACCTCGGTTTGTTCGAGTACAACGGGAGCCGCCAGAACAACCTGATCCTTGCCGGGATGCCGCCATTTTCGAGCAACTTCAGTCCGGTGATCGACACGCGGCCGGGGGTCCCGCCGGAGCAGCGGTACAAGGCGCTGGCGGGGACGCGCCACGCGGGCTTGGTGGCGTTTCAGAGTGCCGACGGGATCCGCTGGAAGAAGCTGCGCGAGGAGCCGGTGTTTCGCGACGGAATCTTCGATTCGCAGAATCTCGCGTTCTGGTCGGACACCGAGAAGAAGTACGTGATGTACTTCCGGACGTTCAAGAAGATCGACGGCCGCGGTGTCCGGTGGATCAGCCGCACGACGAGCGACGACTTTGTTCGCTGGGCCGCGCCGGATGAGATGACGTTCGGCTCCGCGCCCCCGGAGCATCTCTATGTGAACCAGACGCATCCCTACTTCCGCGCACCGCACCTCTACATCGCGCTCGCCGCGCGGTTCATGCCGGGCCGGCAAGTGCTGTCCGATGAGGAAGCACGGGGCCTGGGAGTAAATCCCGGCTACTACAAGGACTGCGCGGACGCGGTGCTGCTGACCTCGCGCGGCGGCACAACGTACGACCGGACGTTCCTCGAGGCGTTCCTCCGGCCGGGGCTTGGCGTGGAGAACTGGGTGTCGCGCAACAATTATCCTGCGTTGAACACGGTCCAGACCGGGCCGGATGAGATCTCCTTTTACACCTTGAGTAACTATGGCCAGCCCGGGACGCACCTGCGGCGTTACTCGTTGGGGCTCGACCGGTTCGCTTCCGTGAGTGCGGGATATGCAGGCGGGGAGATGATCACCAAGCCGCTGGTGTTTAGTGGATCGCGGCTGTATTTGAATTATTCGACCTCGGCCCCGGGCGGAGTGCGGGTGGAGGTTCAGGATGCGGCTGGGCGTCCGGTACCAGGATTCGCGCTGGAGGACAGTGCGGAGCTGGTGGGCGATCAGATTGAGCGCGCGGTGCGATGGAAGGGGGCCGGGGATCTGGCCGGGCTGGCGGGGAAGCCGGTACGGATCCGGCTGGCGTTAAAGGATGCGGACGTGTTTGCGCTCCGGTTCGGGTAGAGTCAAGGCGACTCGGGCTCCCTCACTCCACCATCTTATACGCCGCCATCTCCTCCCCGTTCCTCACCAGCAGGACTCCACCGGCGAGCACGGGGTGGTTCCACGTCTTCCCTTCGATCGCCTTGAACCGGGACACCTCCGTGAACTTGTCTGGCGCAGCAGATACCAACGCGACCTCGCCCTCTTCCGACAGCACCAGGAGCAAGTCCTGATCCGGCAGCAAGAGTATCTGCCCGTGCCCGTACCGGCCCCCCTTCCACTTCCGCTCCCCACCGGCGAGATCGATGCACGACAGGATCGCGCCGTCGAATCCATACGCGTGGCCCTTGTGGACCACCAGGTCATTGAAGTATGGCTTCAGCCCGCGCGACGTCCAGCGTTCCTCCGCGGTCCAGCCTACGGACCCTCGCGCCACTGCCAGCCTCCGCGTACCGGTCCCACCCGCGTCGTTGCTGGTGGTGATCAACAGCCCGCCGTCCGCCAGCGCCGGCTGGAGGATCGGGTACCCGGACCAGGAGTGCTTCCACAGCGTTTTGCCGTCCGCGGGATCCAGGCTCGTCGCGCCGGATCCGCTCAGCATCACCACCTGCCGCATACCGCCGATGTCCATCAACTGCGGTGAGCCGTAGCTGCCTCCGCCGGCAGCGGCTGACCATCTCAAGACGCCATCGGCCGCACCGTAGGCCGCGAGCTTTCCGCTGGCTGCCGCGATCACAACGCCATCCACCACCAGCGGCGAACTGGTGAAGCCCCAGCCCGGGACGTTCGCTCCCGTGTCCGCGGCCACGTTCCGCGTCCACACGACCGCGCCCGTAGCGGCATCGAGCGAGTTCAGGATCCCGGTGGCGCCCAGCGTGTACACGCGCCCGTCCGCCAGCGAAGGAGTGCCGCGCGGCCCGGGTCCGGCGTTGGACTCCCAGAACCGCGCCTTATCCTTGTGCACCCACACCTGCTCGCCATTGTTCAGCCGGTAGCAGGCCACGGTCTCGAACTCCCCGAGTTGCTCCTGGGTGTAGATCAAGCCACCGCGCACCGCGAACGACGACCATCCGGGGCCCGCCGGTCCGCGCCACAACTCGACGGGTGCGGTAGTTTTGATCCGGACGCCGGGGACCACCGAATCGCGGCGCGCTCCGCGGAAGCCGGGCCAGTCGGCGGCGGAAGCGCCCGGCAGCGGGACGTCGTGTGCGATCCTTGGCCGCGAGCCACCCCGCCCGAGCACCCGCTCTTCGGGCGTCGGCGACCATCTCAAGTCGAGTTGTGCACCCGCGCCACCCGTGATGCCGCCGGTTCGCAGCAGCGCCCAGCCTCCGCAGGCGGCCAGGATCGCGGAGGCGATCACCGCACTCCGCGGCCCCGCGGTGAGATTTCGCGCGACAACCGCGGCCGCCACCAGCGCGAGGCTGACCACGGGAATCGCGTAGATGGGATACATGAATCCCATCATTCCTGTCGCGATGGACTCGTGCAGGATTCGGGGCGTGAGAAACATCGCGGCTGCGATCAGGGCCGCTCCACCCCATCGTTCGAGACGGGAGGCACGGCTGAAGAACAGCCACCACACCAGGACCACCAGCCCCAGCGCCACGCCGCCCATTACCCCTACATACGTCGCCTCGGGCAGGATGGCCGGAACCACGAACCGAAGCAGCCATTGCGCGGTCAAGGCAGCGACGCCCGGCCATAGCCGGAGGGACGGGACAGAAGAAGTGGACATGAAGGTGATACGAGCGTGGGTGGCTACAGGTTCCCGTGTTCAACCCAGCAGCCGCGACAGGAGATCGGCGATACCCAGCCGGAGCGCCTGCGACGTCAGATACGCGCGGTCCACTCTGCCTTTTTGAGCGGTGGCGAGATTTGTGTGATGTCCTCGGCGGAAATCACGTTGACTTCGACCGGGTCCCCGCCAAGGAGCGCCGTTGAGACGCGCCGGCGGTGTGCCAGTTGGTCGCGGCCGGTTGGGTGCCGGGACGTGAACCCGGAAACCAGATGAAGGAGCCGCATCGGTTCCTCGTCCACATGGAACTCCCGCGAAACCGCCCGGTACAGCTCACCCACCCGCATGGCAGGCAGGTCGACCACGACGTCCAGATCCTGCGCCGCCCGCGCGATGCCGTGAGCTCGCAAAGCTCCCACCCACGGCGTAGGCGATCCCCAGCCCGTCAAGCGCCTCGAACAACCGGACCGCCGCGTCCCGCAGGCTGCTACTCATGCTCCGCCGGATCCCAGCCGTACGCCCGGATCATCAACTCCCGCGGAATCCGGGTGGCCACCGCGCGCAGGAACACCTCGCGCTCGTCCGCCTCCGGATAGCGCAGCCGGATCCCCGTCTTCACGGCTTCAAACAGCCCCTCGCTCAAGGCAAACACATCCGCCAGTTTCTGTTCCGGAGTCCGGCGGCGCTGGATCTCCCAGAACACCTCAAGCGACCGCGCATCCGTGTCCCGGACGAAGTCAGCGTCGGCGTGCGGTGGTCCCGGCATGGCGGCATCATACCACGCCGCCAATTTCCGCACCTTGTTACCGGGGTTGCTTCCCAGCTCGAAGGGAACGCGCCAAATCGAGATTGCGGCGCGCATCGGTGTAGTCAGGCTTCAGCGCAAGCGACTGCTCAAATTCGCGGATCGCCGCGTCGAAATCGCCGCGGGCGGCATGCACGTTGCCCAGGTTCATGTGGGCTTCCGGAAAAGCAGGCTTCCGCCGGATCGCTTCAGCGAACTCTGTTGCCGCGGCGTCGAATTGGTTGCGCCGCGCCAGGATGAGGCCGAGGTTGTAGTGCGCCACGGGTAGCGACGGATCGAGCCGGACTGCTTCGCGCAGGTGCGGCTCAGCTTCGTCCACACGGTCTGTTTTGAGGAGCGCGTCGCCGAGGTTGTTTTGGGCCAGAGCGGAACCGGACTTAAGCCGGACGGCCTCCCGGTAGGGCTCCACGGCTTCGGCCACGCGGCCCAACCCTGCCAATCCGTAGCCGAGATTGAAATGGCCGTTCACGTTCGACGGGTCCGTGGCGATCCACTGCCGGCTGAACGCCAAGTCATCAGCGAAATAACGGGCACGGTACATGCTGATCGACGCGCAGACAATGGTTAGAGCAATGCCTACACGCGCAGGGACCACCGCCGCCAGCAGCGCGAACGCCGCAAGCGAGGCGAGCAACACGTAGCGTTCGTCATAGGGCGCTTCCTGCCGCAGCAGGTTCGCCGTAGGCAAGAGAGCGATCCCGAACCAACCGAGCCAAAACCAGAGCGCCCGTGGAGGCTGACGCCGGATGAGGATGGCAACAACCGCCGCCACGGCCACGGCGGCCAGCAAGCGTACCGGCGAAAACCACACCGGCACGGGCGGCTCATAGTGCAGCGAGACAAACGGAACGGCGATCGTCTGGACAGCATACGCCGCGGAGAGTAGAGGTCCAAAGAGCGAGCCCGCGGCGTATTCGGTTCCTCCGAAGAGGGCGAAGCGGATGAGCGCGTAGCCAATCGCAACCGGCGCAAGGGGCCAGTAATTCTTCCAGTCCGGCCGCGGCCGCGAGATCCCGGTGACATCGGCGAGCACAAACAGCGCGGGCACCACCACCGACTGTTCTTTGCTGAGCAGAGCCGCGGCGAACATGAGCCAGGCGAGGCCGCGGCGTCCGCTGATCCAGGCAATCAGAGCGGCCAGTGTGAGCGCGGTTGGAAGCAGAGTCTCCCTTCCCGAGGAGACCGGATAGACGCAGGACGAGGCAATCGGATGCAGAGAAAACAGCGCCGCCGCGAGCACCGGCCGCGGCCCGCCACAAACCGAGACCAGCCTCCAGGCCAGCAACGCAGCCACGGCGGCCAGCGCCGCGTTGAACAGATGGAACGGAACCGGATCGGCTCCGTGGAGCGACTTCTGGACGAGTAGCGTGGCACGTGTCACGGGCCGGTAATAGGGCAAGTTGTAGAAGTGCCGCTCGCCGAAGATTCGCGCAACGCCGCCTGGTGTCCGGGGAGCCTCTTGAGCCAGGATCACTTGCGAGTCGTCATAGATGAAGCCATTCGAACTTGCGGGCAGATAGACAGCCAGGACGGCGATCACCAGCAGGAACGGCGCATACCGGCCGGGCCATTGCAGCGAGCGGCCACCGCTAGACAGGCTGGCGGAACGCGAACGAGAAGAGGCGGGCATTCTGTAACAGGAAGCGGACGCTGACGGGTTTTCCTTTCCATGATGCCACTGACGGGTTCTTGCGCCAGGTAATCGCCGCCCGCACCTCGTCGCCGCGGAACGGATCGGATGGACCAGCCAGGAGGCGTCCCGCCGGATCCAGGAGTTCCACCCGGAGTGACCCGCCGTTGCCCGTGCTCGCGTTGATTTCGAGGCGCTCTCCCGAGAACACCAGCGGAACCGTGGTGAGCGCACTGTCCGCCGAGTGTCCGTCCGCCGAGACGAACCGGTCGAGCTTCCAGGACGCGAGTCCGATGCTGCCCGTGAACTTCGTCTTCCGGCCTGTGTCCTCCGCCTTGTACAGGCAACCGCACCCGTGCGTGTAGTTGGCGCCGCCGTAGTAAAGCCGGATTTCGTCACCTACGCGGATGGCCCGCGACTGCGTGACGACCAGGCCCTCGTCCCACTCACCTGGCCCGCCTGGCTCGAGGCAAGGCACGCGAAAGGCCCGGGACCAGTTGCGCAGGTCACGCGTGGCGGCCAGTTGCAGCTCGAACGGCCCTTCATGATTGCGCGGGTTCAGCCGTGCGTTGTTGTTGATGGTGAAGACCCACGGAAACCCGAGCGTCACGCTCTCCGCCGGATAGAAGCCGAGCCCGTAGAACTCGGTTCGTATCAGATCCAAGTCATCCGGAACTTCGAGAAGGCGCCGGGCGCGTGCGATCCGCCCAAGCGATCCGGCATCGTCGCGGAGGTCTGGAGCGAAGACAAGTTCCGGCTTCGACCAGTTGACGAAATCCTCCGACGTGATGAGGTAGAAGACCCGCCGGCGCTGGCCCCGGACCGCCGTCCCGATCTTGGGCATGGCGACATAGAGCTTGCGCTGCTCGTCGTAGTAGCCCGTGATGACATCGCTCGATGGGCAGATCCGTTCGGTTGAGAACTGCTTCCAGTTCAGGCCGTCCGGTGAGATCATCGTGTGGTAGCCGGCTTTGTCCCTCGGCTCGTCGGTCCAACCGATCAGCTTGTACCGCCGCGCGGGATCGGGGTCGGACATATCTTTCATCACCGAGGCCAGATGCTGGGCCTCGATCACGGCATTGGTTTTCTCTCCGTTCTTGGACGGTACCGTGCCCACCAGCGGCTTCTCCCATCGAATTCCGTCAGTGCTGATGGCGTAGTGCGTATTGTATTCGAACCGGAAGTGGCCTCCGCCTTCGGCGAGGTACCACATTTTGAAGATCTTCTCCTGTGCGTCCCAAATGACGTTGCCGTAGAGCTCGAGACGCCAGCCCTCGAAACCGCGATCGGCTGTCACCAACGGATTGGCTGAATGCTTCCGCGCCGGATGAAGCGTAAAAGCGATTCCGCGAGTGTCGCGGACCAGCAGGTCATCCACGAAGAGCTGCGCGCGGCTGCCGGCGTCATAGGGGCTCTCCCGGGCCGGAAGCCACGCGGGGGCGCACAGGGCTGTGGCGAAAGTGCGGCGTGTCATGCCAGTTCAGAAGTAGATTTTCACGCCGAACTGGAGATCGCGCGCCTCCTGAGCGGCGGTGATCCGGCCGAAAGCCGGTGTGCCGAAGGAGAGTCCTGGAGCGCGTAGATTGCCCGTGTTGGCGAAGTTGAAGCCTTCGAAGCGGAACTCCAGGCGGCTCCTCTCGTTGAACCAGAAGTCCTTGTGCAGTGAGAAATCCCACTGTGTGTAGCCTGGGCCCTGGATAATCGACCGCCCTGCGTTGCCGTAACTGAACTGGGCAGGCTGGCGAAAGACGGAGGTGTCGAACCAGAGGCCCGTGGTCCGGCCCGAGGAGAGATTCGGGTTGCCGGTGATGTCGGGCCGGTAGCTCGCGGTGGTTCCGGAATCAAGAGTGTCCAGCGCGACGCCTGGGGTCAGATAGGGTCCCACCTGGGCTTGCAGGAAGCTGTCAGTGCTCCACCCGCCCAACACAAAATTCGCTGGGCCCCGCAATGCGAACCGGCGGCCCTTGCCGAACGGGAGTTCCCAGCCCACTGCCAGCGTGAAGCGCCCGGGGTTGTCCGCTTCGCTGCGCCCGCGGTTCACGCGTCCCATGTAGTTCCGCGAATTCAGGCTGGGGTCACCCTCCACGCCCAGGCGTCCGCCGGTTGCGTCAAGAGACTTCGCCCAAGTGAATGCGCCCAGGAAGTACACACCCTCCTTGCCCGGCCGCTTCTGCACCTTGACCTCCATGCCGTGATATTTCGAACTGGCATTGGCGAATACCATGGTGATGTTCTGAAACTGCGGGAACGGACGCCGGGTCTGGCGGTTGCCCGGCCCCGGGACGGCGTCATTCCAGGCGACCACCTGGAGTTCGTGAACCGACGAGTTGCCGGAATATCCGATCTCGGCGGAGAGGTCACTCGTCAGCGCCCGCTGCACGGTGAAGTTCCAAGCATGAACGACCGGAAGCGGCAGCGGAGTCTCCATTCCAAACAGGCTGAGCAATCCGCCTCCGGGCGTGAGCTGGTTCAGGTTGAACGGGTCCGAGAGGGAAATCGTGGGGTTGGTGATGTCTCCCACGAAGGCGCGGGCGGCGGCATTGGGCCGTGGGTTGGCGCCGAACTGTTGAGCCATTCCAACGACCGGCTCATTAGCGTACATCCCATAGCCGGTCCGGATCACGGTCTTCGAGCTCAAGCGATAGGCTGCGCCGATCCGCGGCAGCGGACTGTGGTTCTCGAACTTCATCACCGGAAAGTTGGCCTGGAACCGGCCTGTCTCCCAGAACCGCAGGTTCAGGTTCTGAAGCGGCGGGAAGAACTCGGCGGTCACGGGATTCACGTTGGAGAAGAACCCGCGCTTGTCCTTCCAAGGACCGCGGTATTCGTACCGGACTCCCAGATTCAGTGTCAACTTCGAGGAGACTTTCCAGTCGTCCTGCAGGAAAAAGTATTGCCCCGTCTGGGTGAAGTTGCCGCGCGTACCTTCGGCGCCCAATGTAGCCTGTCCGACCGTTCCGAGCAGCAAGTCGGCGAAATTGTTTCCGGAGTAAGCGCGGTTAAACAAAATGTTCGAACGGTTGTTGAGCACGAAAAAGTTGAAGTGCCGCCGCCAGTGGTAGCCGAGCTTGAGAAAGTGCGCGCCCTTGTTGAAGGCCAGGTTGTCTTTCACTTCCCAGTTGCCGATGGGCACGGCGCCCAGGATGGAGTTGTCCCCTAGACCTGTGTAGCCGGTGACGCCGACAATCGGCACACCATCCACGTCCGCTGCCGCGACCGGGAAGTTCGGCCAACCCACTGTTTGGCCGAACCCCTGTGATCCGGCCGAAAGCGTGCGCCCGGGGTCATAGGGGCGGCGGAACAGGTGAACACTGAAGTCGTTCACGTAAGCGCCGTGGAACGTGCGCGTGTTGGCGATCGTCGCGCCATAGGTTCCCAGAAAGTCGACGAGTTGGTTGAAGGCGGCGATCGGACTGGTGCGGGTCAGCGGGCGCTCATCCCAAACGAAGCGGCCGTACCAGCGGTTGGTGGGCGAAATATTGAAATCGACTTTGGTCATCCACTGGTTCTGCCGTTGATTCAGCGTCGAAGTGGGGCTGATGAAATTCTGGCCGGACGTCAGCGGAATGTTTGGCTCGGGCCATATCGGCAGGAACCTCTGTGCGACAGGATGGATGCGCGAGGCCGGGATCACATTGTTGGGCAGTGGCACCCGTGTGAAGGGATCGCGAAGGGCAACCGCGAACCGCCCCGCCTTTTCGTCCAGGGTGGGCATCAGGCCGCGCAGATTGGTGAAGCGCCGTTCCCGCTCGCCTTGATTGGCCACCATGAACCAGGCGCGGTCCCTGCCGCTGTAGAGCTTGGGAAGCAGGATCGGACCGCTGAGTACGCCTCCGAACTGGTTCCGCTTGTACTCGGGCTTCGGACCCGGGTCGAAGTAGTTCCGCGCCGAAAGGCGGAAGTCCTTCGATCCATCGTTACGATGGAACCAGAAAGCCGTGCCGTGAAAATCGTTGGTGCCGCTCTTGGTGACCGTTGAGAACTGGCCTCCCGGCCGGACGCCGAACTCGGCGCTGTAAAGACCGGTCTTCAGTTCCATCTCCTGGAGCGCGTCAATGTTGGGAAAGAATGTGGTGGAGCCGTTGCCATCAGACATGATGCTGCCGTCGACATAGACGATATTGTCGGACCGGCGTCTGCCCTCCACGCTGAAACCGGCCGAGTCACGCCCGCCGTCGCCGGTGGATCCGCGTGAGGGGACCACTCCCGGAATCAGGCGCGCCAGGCTCAGGAAGTCTCGCGAGTTCAAGGCGAGACCGGTCATCGTCTTATTGCTGATCACCTGTCCCATCTCGGGAGACTCGGTTCTCAGGACCGGCGACTGGACTGTGACTTCGATCGACTCAGCGATTGAGCCGACGGTGAGCGCGAAGTCGAACCGGTTCGTTGATCCGATCTCGAGCTCGATTCGCGAGCGGACCTCGGTCTTGAAGCCCTGCATCGAGGCTTTGACCTCGTATTCGCCAACCGGCAGGTTGACGATCGTGTAGTCGCCGGTGGAGGTGGTTTCGGCTTTGAACACCTCATTGGTCGCGACGCGGCGCATTTCAATCTGCGCACTAGCGATGACGGCGCCACTCGAGTCCATCACACGGCCGACGGCGGTAGCTCGATTGATCTGAGCCAACGAAGAAGCAAAGAGGAAGACGATTCCAGCCGCTGCACGGAATCCAGGACTCATGACGGGCCTCCCAAGCCAAGAACTAGCTCTCAGTACTACCAGATCGCCGGTACGCGGTCAAGGCACCTAGAGCAT
>VFZX01000223.1 GCA_016871015.1 Acidobacteriota bacterium
CTTGTTCAGCCGCTATGCCAGCGCGGCGAAACTCAAGGACGCCACACCCCATTCGCTTCGCCACAGTTTTTGCAAGAACCTGATCAACGCTGGTGTGAGCCTGGAGAAGGTCGCGGCGCTGGCAGGGCACGAGAGCCTGGAGACCACGCGGCGCTACTGCGAGCCCTCGCTTCAAGACTTGCAACAGGCGGTGGAAATGATCAGCGAGGAAGAGTAGCGGAATCAAGCGGTTACGGTTTCTATGTCCGTTTTTTCAAGAATCTTTGCGCTATCCCCTCACCGTCGCGCCGTTGGCGGTCCACGGCGGCACAGGCTCGCCGGTCGATCCGATCGCGTATTTTTGAGTCCTCAGAAGATCTCGACGCTCAACTCAGCCGCCACTTCGCGAATCCGGCTCCAGGTCTCATCTTCCAGCGGAATGCCTTCCGCCTGAAGTTTTTGTTCCTGGCGCGCTTCCGGCTCTCCAGGTGTCAGCACTTCCTCGAACCCCGGGGCAGGAGGCGAGGATTTCACGTGCCGGATCAGCGAGTCCACCTCCTTGCGGAATTCGTCTGCGGGGGCGAAGCGGCTGACGTCAATCGCCATGGCAAACGCTCCGAAACGGGATTGATTCACGCTGGCCACCGCGAGGCGCTCTCCACTCCTTCCCAGCAGGCAGGCGAGGATCTCGACCATCAGCGACAATGCATATCCCTTGTGCCCACCGAACGGAAGGATCGAACCGCGCGGCGACGCATAAAGGACGCTGGGATCGTCCGTCGGGTGGCCGTCGGCGTCGATGAGAGTTCGGGGAGGCGTCTTCTCTCCGCGCAGCTTCTTCAGGCGCACGACGCCCTCCGGGACAGCGGAGGTGGCGTAGTCGATCGAGATCGGTGTGCATTCCGCGGCGGGCGCGGCAAACGCGAGAGGGTTTGTGCTCAACCTGCCTGCCCGCCCGCCCCAGGGAGCGACCCATTGATCCGCGCTACGCCCACCCACGAAGAGGAATCCCAGCATGCTGTGCTCGAGCGCCATCTCCGCAAAATCCGCCAGGCGGCCCAGGTGCGTGAAATTGTGGAAGCCGACGCCCGCCATGCCGCCTCCGCGCGCCTTCTCGATGCACAACCGCATGGCATCGCGCGCCACGAGCTGCCCAAAGCCCATTTGGCCGTCCATTACCGCCGTCACCGGCCCTTCCTGGATGATCAACGGCTTCGCTGCGGGGTTGACGCCGCCGCGCCGCCACATCTGGTAGTACTGCGGCATCCGCGCGACGCCATGTGAGTCGTGCCCCTGCAAATTCGACTTCACAAGCAGCCGGGCCAGCCACGCGGCATCATCCGGCGCAAGCCCCATAGCTTGCAAGATGCGCTGGGCGAGGTCTTCGAGCGATGGAGCGGAGAAGTTGGGCATGGGGATTGGGCACTATGCGCACAGAGCGTTGGCGACCGGGGTTTCATTATACGCGGCGGCGTTTTCGATTGACAAGCGCCAGTGCACGCCGTAGTATAGAGGATCTTATGGCGCCCACCACTGTGCACATAGCGCACGCACCCCGAAAGGTCGGCGCCGGCGCGTTCGTCTACGAAGAGCTTACGGATTGGTCGCGTCTGCCCGCGCCTTATCGTCTCGGGGAAGTAGCGGGCGTGGCGGTCAATTCCCAGGACCTGGTTTATCTCTTCTGCCGGACCGAAAACCCGGTGGTGATCCTGGATCGCAATGGGCGCTGGCAGGGAACCTGGGGCGAGGGCATGTTCGCGCGTCCTCATCTCATCTTCATCGGCCCGGATGACTCGGTGTACTGCGTGGACGACGTGGGCCACCGCGTGAAAAAGTTCACGCCGGACGGCAAGCTCCTGCTGGAGCTTAAACCGTTGAACGGGCCGGCCGACACCGGCTACGTTCCAGGTGACTCCAAGTCGGTGGTACGCGCCGGGCCGCCATTCAACCGGCCGACGGATGTCGCCTTGTCGCCCACGGGCGAGATCTACGTTACGGACGGATACGGAAACGCCCGCGTGCACAAGTACAGCCGGGACGGCGAACTGCTGCTCTCCTGGGGCGAGCCGGGAGCGGGTCCGGGGCAATTCGAGCAGATCCACGGCGTCTGCGTCGATCCGCGCGGCCGCGTGTATGTGGCCGACCGGAAGAATACGCGGATCCAGATCTTTTCGCCGGAAGGAGCCTTCGAGGGAGAGTGGAAGCAGGTCTGGTGGCCCTGCGCGATGTGCCTGGACCCCGCTGGCAATATGTACGTAGCGGAGGTCGGTGGGACATTCATGTTCGGTAAGGAGGCCCGACTGGATCAGCCCGCGGCGCGTATCACGGTACGAAATCCGGGTGGGGTTGTACTGGCTGAGTGGTCGGCGGAGGACGCCGGCGGAGTGGGACGCTTTTTCGCGCCCCACGACATCGCCATCGATTCGCACGGGGATCTGTACGCCGGAGAGGTGGTGCACTCATACAGCTATCGACAGGCGCCGGCCGATGCGCCCGTACTGCGAAAGTTTGTGCGGGTCGCATGATCCGGCCAGATCCCCTGCTGCGGACCGAGTCATCCGCCTCGTGCCGGGTGCTGCCTTGGCCAAAACGGTTTGACATAGCCTTGCTCGGCTTTACCGGGCTCGTCATCGCCTATTGCGACCGCATCAATATCTCCGTCGCCGCACCCGTGCTCATGCGGGAGAGAGGCTGGGACACGGCGCGCATGGGCTGGGTGCTCTCCGCCTTCTACTTTGGCTATGTGGCGATGATGATTCCGGTGGGTGTGCTTGTGGACCGCTACGGCCCCAAACGCGTCTTCGCTTTCAGCATCACCTGGTGGTCTTTGTTCACGGCCCTCACTCCGCTGCCGAAGTCTCTGCCCGGAATGGCCTTTATGCGAGCGCTGATGGGAGCGGGAGAAGGCGGCACGCAACCCGCCACGAACGCCATGCTGGTGCGTTGGTTCCCTCGCTCCGAGCACGCGCGCGCGGCGGCCTTTTGCTGGAGCGGAGGTTACGTCGGGCCGATCGTCGGCGTTCCGCTCGCCACGGCAATTCTGAGCGTGTGGGGTTGGGAGGCGATCTTTTATCTGTTCGCCGTGAGCGGCATCGTGTGGCTGTTCTTTTGGCAGGCGGCAGCGACAGACCGGCCGGAAGACTCGAGGGCAGTTACCGCCGCGGAGCTCGCCTTGATCCGCGCCGGCGAACCGCCGCAGACAAAGACGGGAGCCGTACCCTGGGGGCGGATGCTGCGGCTCCGCCCGCTATGGGCGCTTCTGATTCTTCACTTCTCCACTAATTGGCTGTCGTACTTCATGAATTCGTGGCTACCGACCTTCCTCATGATGGACCGGGGATTCTCGCTGTCCAACATGGCCCTCGGCGCGTCATTCCCCTTCCTTTCGGCGTTTCTGGGGGCCAACGCGACGGGCGCGCTCGCGGACCACTTCAGCCGCAGACATGATCGCACGGTGGTGCGGAAGGCTCTGCTCTTGTTGTACGCGGCGTCAGCCGTGGCGATCGCACTGGTGCCGCTGTTTCGCGGGCCGGTGATAACGGTTGTCCTGCTCAGCCTGTCCATGGTCTTCAAGACTGGGGCGTCGCCGGTGGTAACGAGCAACTCTCTGGATATCGCTCCCCGTTTCGCCGGCACCGTGGTTGGCATTCAGAACTGCTTCGCCAATCTGGCTGGCATCCTGGCCCCGGTGGTGATCGGCTACATCGTCCGGACCGGGGGCTGGAACGTGGCTTTCTATTTGACGGCCGTCATCTGCCTGGCTGGGATGGCGGCGTTCCTGCTCTTCGGAAAGGCGGAGCGCCTGCTCGATTGATGGGGTTGATGGGATTGGATTGATGATTGATGAGCCAGCAGTTGACATCAAAGGGTTGCTCTTCTATTCTGGGGATGATTTCCGCACAGGCTGTATCACTATGCGCATACGTATTCATCGCCCGTTTCTGCCCGTTCTAGCGGCGGTGCTATGGGCGGAGTCCGTGTTCGGACAAGCGCCCGCGGAGAAGGCAGCACGCGCACTGCTCGCCGAGAATTGTCTGGGTTGTCACGGCGAGTTGAGGATGTCGGGCCTGGACTTGCGGCAACGAGAGACGATGTTGAAGGGGGGCCAACGGGGGCCGGCCATCGTGCCCGGAAAACCGGTGGAGAGCTTGCTGCTGAAAGCTGTCGAGCGAACCGGTGATTTGAAGATGCCCCCTGGCAAGCAGACGCTTTCAGTGGAACAGATCGGCGTGCTGCGATCGTGGATTAACCAGGGCGCCAGGTGGGAAAACGATAACAAGGATGGCGGCGCTGGCGCACCCTCCTGGTGGTCGTTCCGCAAGCCCGTTCGACCAGCGGTTCCGGTGACGAGCGGGAATCGGCCCAAGAATCCGATCGATGCATTCATCGAGGCCAAGCTCCGCGAGAAAGGCCTCACCGCCGCCCCGCCCGCGGACCCGAGAACCCTGATCCGGCGGGTTTACTTCGATCTGACCGGGTTGCCTCCGGCTATCGACGAGGTGGAGGCCTTCGAGAAAGATCCCTCGCAGGCGGCTTACGAAAAGCTGGTGGACCGGCTGCTCGAGTCTCCGCGTTACGGCGAACGCTACGGCAAGCACTGGCTGGATGTGGTGCGGTATGCCGACAGCGGCGGATATGAGACCGATCTCTACCTACGCAACGCCTGGCGCTACAGGGACTACGTGATCCAGTCGTTCCATTTGGACAAGCCGTTCGACCAGTTCGTTCAGGAGCAAATCGCCGGCGATGAGATCTGGCCGGATGACCTGGCCCTCGAAGGAAGCTACGACATTCCGGATGAGAAGCGAAAACATCTCACTGCCTGGATAGGCACCGGAATGTACGCAGTGGGCGCCGAGGTTGGCGAGTCAAACCTGGATTTCAAGAAGGCGCGTGCCGAGAAGCTGGCCGACTGGGCGGATATCACAGGGGCGGCGTTCCTGGGACTGACGTTTGGATGCGCCCGCTGTCACGATCACAAATTCGATCCGGTCACTCAAAAGGACTACTACCGTTTGCAGGCGATCTTTGGCGGCAGCCGCGAGATCGAAATACCGGTCACCGATAAGATGCAGCTTCGCGCGCGGGACATCGTATTCTCCACGCAAATGCTCCCAATTTTGGAGCTGCGGACCGCCTACAAGCTGCTGGTGAGCGACGTCACAAAGCGGTCCGCGGCAGCCGTGAAGGCCAGGTTCCCGCCGCACGTGGTGGCGGCATACGAGAAGGACGCCAGGAAGCGGACGGCGCAAGAGAAGGCGATCACGGCGCCGCTGGTGGATGCCATTCAATCGATTCAGGTCGAGAAGGAGATGACGCCGGATGAGTTGCGGCGCCACGACGACCTCCTACGCCAGATCGCGAAGGGCATTGTGAACCTTCCGACGCAGACCGGCGACCGGCCGATTCCATTTGACGGCCTGCTCGATGTAGCCACTGCGACGGTCCTGGGACATTTCGAACGAGCGCTCGTCCGCGATGTGCATGTCCTGGACCGCGGCGAGTTGGACAGGCCGAGGGACAAGGTTCTACCCGGCTTGCCCGCTGCGCTGAGCCAGGGGAGAGCATTGACGCCGGATTGCTCGGGCAACTGTGTCCCTTACTACCGCAAGCAACTCGCGCTCTGGCTGACCGAGTCCGATCATCCGTTGACGAGCCGGGTCATCGTCAACCGCGTATGGTTCTGGCATTTCGGACAGGGGCTCGTGAGTACGTTGAACGACTTTGGACGTCAGGGCCAAGTCCCGACTCATCCGGAACTGCTGGACTGGCTGGCAACGGATTTCGTCGCCGGCGGATGGAGGATGAAGCGCCTGCATCGCATGATTCTGCTCTCGGACGCGTATCAAAGGAGCAGCCGTTTTGCGAATGACGCGAATGCGGCGAAGGACGCCGGCAACCGTTCCTTATGGCGGATGAACCGCCGCCGTCTGGAAGCGGAGGCGATCTGGGATGCGGTACACGCCGTGGCCGGTACGCTCAGCCTGAGGATGGGCGGGCGTCCCGTGGTGCCGCCGCTATCAGCCGAGGAGAGGACTGGCCTGCGGTCGCGTAACCAGTGGGTGCACGCCGGGGACCCGGAGGATCAGAACCGGCGCGGCGTTTACGTGCTGGTGCGGAGGAATTCCCGATTTCCGCTGTTCGATATTTTCGACGGCGCTGATCCGTCGGTAAGTTGCCCGGAGCGGGACGTGACCACGGTGGCGCCACAAGCGCTCTGGCTGATGAACAATAGTGTGCCGTTCCAACAGGCGCAACACCTCGCGCGGCGGGTGGCGCACGAGGTGGGTACGAATCCGGCCGCCCGGGTCGAGCAGGCGTGGCGCTTTGCGCTGCAGCGCATGCCATCCCCGGAAGAAAAGCGGCAGGCACTGGAGTTGCTGGCGTCGTTGGAGGGGTTGGATGGGAGCGCCAGCCAGCCGGCACTCGAAAAGCTGTGCTTGGCGATCTTCAACCTGAGTGAGTTCATCTTCGTGGATTGAGAGAGGAGTAGGGTGTGAGATCTGCGTTCTGTGGCCGCGTTGCACCGGCCCTTTCCCGTCGCGAGGCAATCGAGAAGTCCGGCCTGGGCCTCGGTGCGATGGCGCTCGGCCAGTTACTTGGCTTGGATGCAAGGGCGTCGGCCAAGGCGGCTCCGGCAGATCCGCTGGCGCCGAGGCGCCCTCATTTCTCCGCCAAAGCGAAGAGCGTCATTTTGTTCTTCATGCAGGGCGGCCCAAGCCAGGTCGATACCTTCGACCCCAAGCCTGCGTTGAGCCGCCTGGACGGACAATCCCTCCCGGCAAGCTTCCGAAGCGAGGATCTGAATCTCCAGTTCATCAAGGCGGGTCAGGCCAAGCTGATGGGCACGCGGCGTTCCTTCCGGCGCCACGGTCAATCCGGGTTGGAGATCTCCGATCTGTTCCCCAACCTCTCACGTCACGCCGACGGCTTGGCCGTCATCCGTTCCTGTTTCCACGACTCGTTCGTGCACGGGCCGGCGCTTCTGCTGATGAACACCGGACATATCCGCATGGGATTTCCCAGCATGGGTTCGTGGGTTCTGTACGGGCTTGGATCGGAGAGCTCGAACCTTCCCTCGTTCATCGTAATGTCCGACGGAGGAATCCGGTCAAGCAAGTCGCTGTTCGGATCGGGCTTCCTGCCGGCTGTGTACCAGGGCACTCTGCTGCGAGCCGAGGGAGGCACTCTCATCGAGAATCTGAACCCGCCGGAGCAGCTCAGCGGTCAGGACCAGCGCCTCCTGCTGGCCAAGATCAACGAGTGGAACAGGCAGCACGTCGAGTCGCGGGAGGACGATTCGCGCCTCACAGCCCGCATCCGCTCCTATGAGCTCGCTTTTCGCATGCAGATGGAGGCGCCCGAGGTAGGGAACTTGAGCAAGGAAACTGAGGCAGTCCGGCGGGCGTACGGCGTCGAGGATCCGAAGACAGCGAAGTTCGCGCGCATGTGCCTTCTGAGCCGGCGCATGGTGGAGCGGGGCGTGCGCTTCATTCAATTGATCAACAACGACTGGGACGGCCATTCCGAGTGCGACGACAATCACGTCAAGAACGCAGCCGCCACCGATGTGCCGATCGCCGCGCTCATCGCGGACCTGAGGCAGCGGGGACTGCTCGACAGCACGCTCCTCGTCTGGGCGGGTGAATTCGGAAGAACTCCGGTCATGCAGGGCAGCATGGGCCGGGATCACAGCCCGTATGGGTTTTCCATCTGGATGGCAGGCGGAGGCGTGCGTGGAGGCAAAGCGATTGGCGCCACCGACGACCTCGGATTCCGCGCCGTGGAGGACAAGGTTCACGTCAACGACATTCACGGAACGATCCTGGCCCTGCTCGGGATGGACCATTTGAAACTGACCTTCCATTTTCAGGGCCGCGATTTCCGCCTTACCGACGTGGGAGGACACACCAATCTCGCCCAGCGGCTGGTCCGGGCATGAGACCGCGGCTGAGCTGCAATTCGAATCTGTTGTCGGACCGCCCGTTGGCGGACGCCATCCGCTTTCTGGCCGATGCCGGCTATCAAGGCGTGGACATCAACGCCGAAACGGCTCCTCCGTTTTTGCCGGCTCCATGCCCTCACTTGAGGCCGGACTCGAGCAGCTCGGAACGGCGGGAAGTAAGGCGGGCAGCGGAAAGCGCCGGCCTTCGGCTGGTTTCCATGAATGCGCATTGCAGCCTGGTTCACCCGATCGGCGAGAAGCGGCTGGCGAACGTCGCATTCGTTCGTGAAATCGTGATGCTGGCCGCCGAGATCGGTTGTGGTTGTGTCGTCGTCGGAGGCGGACGCAAAGAATATTACGGATGGGACGCCGACTATTGGGCCCGCCTCGTACAAAGTCTAGGCGAGCTGCTGGAGACCGCGTCGCCGAACGGCGTCGCGCTGGCGGTGGAGGCCGGATCGCAGCCGGGGGTGCTGCTCTTCGGGACGGCCAGAGTACGGAAGCTCTTTTCGACTGCCGGCTTGGAGAACTTGCAGCTGCTCTTCGACTCGGCGCATTTCCACATCCGCGGTGAAGATGTTTCCCGCGCCTTCGAGGCCCTCAGGGAACATATCGCGCATGTGCATCTGAAGGACGCGCGCGGCGGCGTGGAGGAATACTCTTGCCCGCCACTCGGCATGGGGGACGTTGATTTTCCGGGATTGGCTCATTCGATCGAGCGAACCGGGTATTCCGGTTTTTGCGCTGTAGAGTACGAGGCCTTCGCCTGGGGTTATCCCTCCGAGCCGGCGCGGGTCCTTGCGGACTCGCTGACTTTCCTGAACGGCGTTTTTGGATCGAAGGGAGCGGCTGTATGAAAGCGGCAGTCTTGAAGAAGTTCGGTGACCCACTGGTCTGGGAAGAGGTTCCCACGCCGGAGCCGGGCCCGGAGGAAGTGCGCCTGCAAGTGATGGCCTGCGGCACCGACGGCACAGACCTGAAGATGGTCCAGGGTTTCGGCTACACGCCGGTCCTGCCTTTCATCATCGGCCACGAAATCACCGGTGTCGTGGATGCGGTGGGCAGCCGGGTCACTGATTGGCAGCCCGGCGCCCGTGCGATCGCCTACAACTTCTTCCCGTGCGGCCGTTGCCGCCATTGCCTGACCCACCGCGAGCAGATCTGCCAGAATATGGCCGGCGTGATGGGTGCACGCGTCAAGCACGGCGGCTACGCCGAGTATTTGTGTCTGCCCGCGCGGCAGGTGGTCGCCATTCCCGCTCACGTTTCCTGGCCGGACGCCGCGGTGATTCCAGACGCCGTCATCACAGCGCTGCACGGTGTGGACCGCGCCCGGCTGCAACTGAACGAGACAGTCCTCATCTTTGGCGCGGGCGGAGTCGGGTCCTCCGCGATCCAGATCGCGAAGATGCGCGGCGCCAGAGTCGCGGCTGTCGACCGCAGCGCGGACAAGGTCCGGCGAGCGCTGGAGATGGGCGCGGATGCAGCCTGGAACTCCTGCGACTCCGATTCTGTCCAGCTCGCGCGCGATTTCTCGCAGGGCTTTGGCGTGGACTGCGTCATCGACGTGGTTGGCGTCGAGCAGACCATGGCGGCCGGCATCGAAGCGCTCCGGCCGGGCGGCCGTCTCGTTGTCATCGGCTACACACCGGAGGTATACGGGCTCAACGGCAAGCGCCTGGCTCAGAACGAACTCGAGATCATCGGCACGCGGGCCGGCCGTTTCCAGGACCTGATCGATTCGGTGGAAGTTGTAGCCGGCGGCAGGTTCAAGTCCATTGTCACGGATCTTTTTCCCATGGAGGAAGTGAACCGGGCGATGGATGCCTTGCGCGCCGGCGAGATCCTGGGCCGCGCCGTGCTTCTTACGCCGGCCGGACGAAAAACAATGGAGGTGCAGTAGGTCATGGACAAGCTGATCATTACGGTGGCAGTCGACTGCACCGTTTCGTTTCCCAACAATCCGTACTTGATTCCGATCCATGACGTCGACAGCGCCGTCGAGCAGTACGTCGACGGCGTCGATGCCGGCGCCTCCATCGTGCACATCCACGGCGTCCGCAGCCTGGAGCCTCAGATCCAACCGGATGGGCGAAAGGTGTCTCGCCTGGACCCCGCGGGCTGGCGCCGCATGCAGGAAGGCATTCTTTCGCGCCGCGACTGTATCATGCAATTCGGCATTTCGGCGGCGCGGCTCGACGACCGAAGGCAATTGATGGAATTTCGGCCCGATATGATGTCGGTGATCTACGGCCCGCACGACGAACGCTTTCAGCCCGATCCCGGCTTCGCGCCGCGTGAGATTTATGCGTCGCACACAAGAGAGGAACTGCTGGAGTACGCCGTGCTGCTGGACCAGTACTCGATCCGTCATGAAATCGAGTGCTTTCATACCGGAGCCTACTGGAATATCGACTATGTCAGGCAGCGTGCGCCGCTGCCCGAGCCGATCTTCTGCACTTTGTTCCTTGGATGGCCGGGAGGCACCTGGACGCCGCCGACTCCCAAGGCGCTGACCTACATGGTGGATTGCCTCCCTAAAGGCTGCATCTGGGGCATCAGTGTCATGGATCCGCCCGCGCATTGGGGTCTGCTGGTACAGGCGATTCAAATGGGCGGGCATGTCCGGGTCGGATGGGAAGATAATCCCTACCTCGCACCGGGAACGTTCGCCGCGCGCAACGCGGAACTGGTCGATAAGGTTCGCCGTCTGGCGGCTAGCCTCGGCCGTGATGTGGCGTCACCGGAAGAGACACGAGCGCTATTGAATTTGGCGCCGCGCGCGGCTGCCGCGCCGATGGCCGCAATTGAGGAGGCATTGGCGTGAGCGGCGCGGGCGTAAAGAGCCGGTATTTCGCGTTGGATCGTTATCTCTTGCGGCAGGGGACACAGCTCCCGCGGTTGCATGAGTACCTGCAAGCGGCGTATCTGCCCGCCGTGATGGCCGCCGGCGTTCAGACCGCGATCGTTCTGGAGGGCTTGATCACATCTCATGTTCCGCAGGTAACGGTGCTCACCGGATTCGGTTCCCTGGAAGAGATCGCAGACGTCCAAGCCGCGCTGGGGGCTAATCCGCACTTCGACGCTGCCGCACGCTGGCAGGAAGGGGGCGAGCCGTTCGAACGACAGGAGCGCATCCTGCTGGAGACGGCCGATTATTCCCCGCCCATCACCATCGCCGAAGCCTCGCCGGCCGCGCGTGTATTCGAGCTTCGCGTCTACCGGTCCGGGTCCGCGCACCAGTTCCGCGCACTTCATGAACGCTTCGCCGGGCCAGAGATCGGCATCTTTCACCGCTTGGGAATTCACCCGATCCTTTACGCCTCGACTCTGTTCGGGCCGGATGTGCCAACCCTGGTGTACCTCACTCCATTCGAGAATCTCGCAGCGCGGGAGAAAGCGTGGGACGCGTTCCGCGAAGACCCGGAGTGGATCCGTGTGCGCAAGGAATCGGTCGAGCAGCACGGACAGATTAACAGCTACATGCAGATCCAACTGTATCGGTCCGCCGGGTACTCTCCCGTGCGTTAGAAGGGAAACGGGCAAGCCGATGCGGATCGCGCAGATCACATATTTCTTGTTCGCCCTCGCCACCGCCGGTCCGTGCTACCCGGCCGGCGGCACGCCAATCCGCGAATCCCTCCAGGCCTTCGTGGAGCAGGGCACGGTTGCGGGCGCGGTGGGCTTGGTCCTTAAGAATGGCTCGGTCGTGAGCCTGGAAGCGGTTGGCTACCGTGATCTCGCAACCCGCGAGCCGATGACGCCAGACGCGCTCTTCCAGGTCCACTCGATGTCGAAGCCGGTGACCTGCGCCGGAATCATGACTCTGATTGAGTTGGGGCGGCTCAGGTTGGACGATCCCGTGGAGCAGTACTTGCCCGATTTTCGCGGGCAGAAGATGGTCGTGAAACAGGATGCTTCAATCCAGGTCCTGAGTCGGCCGCCGCGTCCCATCACGATTCGCGATCTGATGACGCACACCTCCGGGATGGGGGACTATCCGGAAGCGATCCGGGGTTTGGGCGACAAACGCGACCGGACGCTGGCTGACGCCGTGCTCCTCATCTCGCAGTCGCCGGTGGAGTTTGCTCCCGGATCGAAGTGGCAGTACAGTAGCGTCGGGATTAACATCCTCGGCCGTATCATCGAGGTTGTCTCCGGACAACCGTTAGATCGATTCCTTACCGATCGGATTTTCCGGCCGCTGGGGATGCGGGACACGTGCTTTTTTCCTGCTCCGGAGAAATGGAAGCAAATCCCGATCGCCTATGACTACAGCGATGGCAGGCTGACCCCAGCCGCGGTGGATTTGTACCGCAAGGAGGCGAAACTGGCCAGCGCGGCCGGCGGACTGTTCTCTACCGCTGCCGATATTGGAATCTTCTGCCAGACCTTCCTGAACGGGGGACGTTTCGGCGCCACGACAATCCTCACCGCTCAGTCGGTGGACCTCATGACGCGCATACACACCGGGGACCTGGCGACGAATCAGGCCGGCAACGGATTCGGATTGGGATGGTCGATCACGCGGGATCCCCGCGGCAGTTCTTTTCCGTCGGCGGGTACATTCAGCCATGGGGGAGCCTGGGGCACGCATATGTGGGTGGACCGCGAACGCCAGATGGTAGCGGTGTTCCTAACGCATCGGGTAAAAGGCGGCTCCAACCGCGAGCGGGAGGCGTTTTTCTCCGTCGCGGTTACTGCGGCTGGACGAAGATAGTAGAATCGAAGCTGTGACCGTCTCTGCGACACATCCCCCCAAAGGACCGAATCGCTCCCGGACCCTGCAAACGCTCGAGCGCGGCCTGGACGCGCTCGGCCTGCTCTCTGAGAAGGACATGGGAGCGACGGAGATAGCCAACCAGCTGGGAGTAGACAGGGCTACGGCCCACCGCATCCTCCGCACCCTGGTCGAGCGCGGATATGTTAAAAAACGCGATTTTGATTCGACTTATCAGGCGAATCTGTTGAGATTCCTGGAGATGGTGGAGAAGTTAACGAGCAGGGGACCCCGCAATTGGCTTACACTGGCCGAAAGTTGTCTCGAGGAGTTGCACGCCTCCACGGAACTGTCCGCCAATCTCTGCATGGCGGGTAACCGCGAGATGGTCTACATGCTGAGAATTATCGGATCGACGGGACTTGCGGTCAATAATCCACCCGGTACGAAACGGCCGCTCCACTGCACGGCTGTCGGGAAGGCCTATCTGGGAGCGTTGTCCGAGCCGGATCTGCGCGCCCTGCTGGCCACTCTGCCCATGCCCGCGATGACGCCGCATACGATCACGTCGGCCAGTGTACTTGCGCGGCAAATCGCCGAGTCACGGGCGCAGGGATTCTACGTTGACGATGGAGAAATGAATCCCAGGATCCGCTGTGTCGCAGCCCCAATCCTGGATGGCAGCCGCCGCCCGATTGCGGCGATCGGCCTATCTGGCCCGGTCGAAGTGCTCTCGAAGGCGCGCGTATCCGAGATCGGCACCATGGTCGTCGGAAAAGCCAGGCAGGTATCGTTTGCTCTCGGCTATCCCGACCGTGGAAGGTCGACGGCGGGCTGACGGCCGTGCGTCATGCGCACGCCTGTTTCAGTTTTTGCTTGACAGCCTCCCCACGCGGGCATAGAATTCTTTAGGCATCCGCACGCAGTGTGCGCATAGCGCACAGTCCGAAAGGGGGGAGATCATGCAGCTTGCTTCGAGGGTTCGCACTACCTGCCCGGCGCTCTTTCTGTGGTACGCCACAGCAGCATGGCCGCAGGGCACCGCATATGTCACCGGCTACACGCTTGACCAGACCAACGCGGCAG
>VFZX01000224.1 GCA_016871015.1 Acidobacteriota bacterium
CCTTCCGGCATCAAGGTCGCTGACGACGAAATGTCCAAGATCAACCTCCGCCGCGACGAGTTCCACGGCGAATGGAACTACGAAGTCCACCCATCGAGTGGAAATGTTATTTCTTAACGATGCCTAAAGTACTGAACGGGAGCCCCCCTTCCGATTCGAGTTCCAGCAGCCGGTTGTACTTGGCCAGCCGCTCGGACCGGGTCACCGATCCCACCTTGATCTGGCCCAGTCCGGATGCCACCGCCAGGTCCGCCAGGAATGGATCCTCAGTGTCACCCGACCGCGCCGACACCACGCCCCGCCAACCCGCGGCGGTAACGAGATCGATCACCTCGAACGTCTCGGTCAAGGTGCCGATCTGATTCATTTTCACCAGCACTGCGTTCCCGGCGCGGCTCTCGATCCCGCGCCGCACGCGCGCCGGGTTGGTGGTGAACAGATCGTCGCCGGTCAGTTGCAGCCTTGGACCGAGGCGTTCGGTCAACCGGACCCACCCGGCCCAGGCATCCTCGTGCAGGCCGTCCTCGATACTGATGACCGGATACCGTTGAGACCACGATTCGAGCAGCCCCGTCATTTCTGATTCGTCAAGGACCCGGTTTTCCGTAGCCAGGTGATAGCGGCCCTCGCGGAAAAAATGGCTCGCCGCCACGTCAATGGCGATCGATACTTCCGCGCCGGGCTTGTAGCCAGCGCGCCCGATGGACCGCGTCAGCAGATCCAGCGCCTGTTCGTTTGAGCCGAGCGCCGGACCCCAGCCTCCTTCGTCCGCTACGCCGGTCATCGCCAGCCCGCTGGACTCGCACAACTTGCGTGCAGCCGCGTGTATCCGCGACACGGCGTGAAGCGCCTCGGCGAACGTGGTGAACCCGTGGGGCAACGCGAGAAAATCCTGAAACTCGATATTGCGCCCGGCGTGCAGTCCACCCGAAAAGATGTTGACCATCGGAACGGGAATTGAGGCGCGGCGGCCCGCCGCGAGCACGCGCCACAGAGGCTCGTGCCGCGAATCCGCCACGGCGCGGGCGACAGCGCACGAGACTCCCAGCACTGCGTTCGCGCCTGCCTCCTGCTTCAACGGGATCAGCGCCCGGTCCACGCCTTGCTGATCCCCTGCGTCCATTCCGCGGACCAAAGGGAGGAGCTTCTCCCGCACCGCCGCCGCGGCCTTCCGCGTTCCCTTGCCGGCGTAGCGTGCCGGATCTCCATCCCGCAGCTCCAACGCTTCGTGGGTGCCGGTGGAGGCTCCCGAGGGAACCTGGGCCGCCGCCACGGTGCCATCCGACAGGCGCGCCCGCACGGCCACGGTGGGCCGTCCCCGGGAGTCCAGGATCTCGTATCCAAACAGGTCTTCAATCGTCAACATTCGTCCAGAATCTCTTTCACGGTGCGGGGAGGCGACAGGATCCAACGCCGCGCCCGCTCCCTCACTTGCTCACGCCCGGCCGGCGTCAGGTACTCGGCTGGAGATTTTCCGTCCACCCGCGCCATGTGCAGACACCCGAGCTGCCGGATCACGGATCCTTCAAACCAGTCTGGCATTCCAGGATGGACTACGTTCCAGAACTCCGCCGCCGCGGCGGTCAGTGCGGCCTGGTGCGCTGGCAAATGAGAGCGCTTGAGCAACAGGTGGTTCAGCAGGAACGCGGCGTCGAACGCCGGATTCCCGTAATGGATCACCTCGAAATCGATCAGCGTCACGCCACCAACGGGCGTCACCAGAAGATTTTTCGGGCTAAAGTCGCCGTGGACGAGCGAGTACCGCCGCTCACCATACTCGCGGATGCAGACGTCGAAAAAGTGCGCCAGATCCGGATGCCGGGCGGCGGTGAACCGGTAGTAGGGGTCGAGCCGGAGCTGATCGAAGCAGTCCTGCACGGCGAACCCGCTGAATTGCGAGGCATCGCGGCTCACATGGATCATATCCCGGAGAATCACCCCCGCGCGCCGGGCGATGCCGGTTGACACTTCTCCGGCCATCAACAGGCTCTTCCAATCGCGTGCTCCTGACGCCGCTTCCATCGCGTAGGCAAAGTTACCGGGATCCGAAAAGGCGAGCACCGGCACAGAGCCCGGAGCCAGCATCCGGCCGAGTTGCGCGATGGCGCTGGCTTCGCGATGGATCCGCTCGCGGTCGGCGAGCCATTCTTCTTCGACGCGCAACCTTCCAAGCGACTGCTTCACCACCCAACGCTCACGCCCGTTGTCCGCCAGCAGCACCGTGTTCGAGACGCCGCCTCCGAGGGCCTTCACCCGCCACGGACCGGTGCGGCCGCGCGCCTCCAGGTAGCCTGCCAAATTTCCGCAATCGAGATCGATCAAGCGTCCGCCGTTGTCTTGTTTTCTCCTCCTATGCTATACCTGAAGGTCTGACTGAACATGGCCTACGTTATCGCTGAACCCTGCATTGGTACAAAGGACACTGCCTGTGTGGACGCGTGCCCTGTTGATTGCATCCACCCGAAACGCGACGAAGAAAAATTCGAGGGCTCGGAGATGCTCTACATCGATCCCGTGGAATGCATCGACTGCGGAGCGTGCGTTCCCGTCTGCCCGGTTTCGGCGATCTTCGCACTGGACGACCTGCCGGAAAAATGGTCGGCATTCGCGGGCTCCAACGCCAAGTACTACGGCAAGTAGCCACCCCGGACGCGGGGGCCGCTTGACTTCGGGCCACCGTCGCAATTACGCTCAACCGTGATGATGTACTCAGCCCGCCTTTTGCCCGCCGTGATCCTGGCCTGCCTGCCCGCCGCCGCGGCCGGATTGGACGGCGCTCCCACGCTTCCTCACAAGCTCGTCCCAGATTGGGCGCAATTGCCCGACGGCTGGAATCTGGGCGAGGCTAGCGGCGTCAGCGTCGACAAGCTGGATAACGTCTGGGTCTTCAACCGGGGCGCACATCCGGTGGTCCAGTTTGACAAGACCGGGCGATTCCTGCGCGCCTGGAAAGAAGTGCCCGTGATCAGCTCGCACGGCATCAAAGTGGACCCTCGCGGGGATGTCTGGCTGGTGGACGTCAAAGGCCACTCGATCCTCAAGTTCACCTCCTCAGGGAAGCTGCGGATGGTGATCGCCAACGCCGGGCGCGGACCCGGCAACAACGACGACCGGTACTCCTTCAATCAGCCCACCGGGTTGTCCTTCAAGCCCAACGGCGACTTCTACGTCTCCGACGGTTATGGCAACTCGCGCATCGTGCAGTACACGGCCAATGGCGAGTACGTCCGCCACTGGGGCAAGAAGGGAACCGGCAACTCGGAGTTTGACATCGCGCATGACGTGGCGCTCGACAAGACCGGCCGCGTCTACGTCGCCGACCGGACCAACGAGCGGATCCAGGTGTTCGACGCCGATGGCAAGTTCCTCACCAAGTGGTCGGGCTTCGGCGCACCATGGGGTCTGGCCTACGCGGAAAAGGAAAACGCCCTGTACATGTGCGACGGCAACAACAACCGCGTCGTCAAGCTGAACCTCGACGGCCAGGTGCAAGGCGTGCTTGGAGGATTCGGCAAAGCGCCTGGCAAGTTCGATTTCGCCCACCATATGGCGGTGGACTCGGAGGGGTCCCTGTACGTGGTCGAGATCAAGAATTGGAGAGTCCAGAAGTTTTCCAGGTAGGTGCCATGCTGTTTTTGAGGGAACCACTGACCGCGGACATCCGCGACTTCATCCAATCCCAGGTGCCGTGTCCGTTCTCCTACCCGAACGTAGGCGGCACTCGCAACAACGAACGGCCTCATGGCTACGCGATTGACCGGCGGCGCATCCTGCTCGGGCACGGCCAGGAGGTTTTCCTACGCGGCCGCAAGGCGCTGCAGGACTGGCGCCAATTCGGACTCGGCTGGGTCCAGTTGTGCTGGCCGTATAAACGGATTCAGCCCGGCGTCCTGGTGGGCGTGGTGGTGAGCCACTTCGGCTTCTGGTCGCTGAACGCCGCCCGGATCGTGTACGTGATGGATGAGACTGAGCCCGTCCGCCGGTATGGATTCGGCTATGGCACGCTCCAGGAGCATATGGAGCGCGGCGAGGAGCGGTTCATGATCGAGTGGCGCGCGGACGATTCGGTCTGGTTTGAGATCTCGTCCTTCTCACAGCCCAAGCATTGGCTGGCTTGGTTGTTCTATCCGTTGTCGCGGTCGATGCAGACGAAGTTCCTCAGGGAAGCTGTCCGGGCTCTACACCATGCGGTGACTCAGTCGGCGCCCGCCGCGATCACCGCCTCCGCAGCAGCCGGCGCCCGCGTCTGAGGTTCAATGGCTCCTGGCCGCTTCCTGTCAGCGGATTGGAAATGGCTGGCCATGGTGAACTTCGAGGCTGAACCGGCGAGACTCGCCCGTCTGGTGCCGCGCGGAACCGAAATCGACGTCTGGAACGGGCGGACCTACATCAGTCTGGTCGGATTCCTGTTCCTGGACACCCGGGTGCTCGGCGTTGGCCTCCCGTTTCATCGGGACTTTGAGGAAGTGAACCTGCGTTTTTATGTCCGCTACAAGGCGGAGGACGGCTGGCGCCGTGGGGTGACCTTCATCCGCGAGATCGTGCCGAGGGACATGGTGACATGGATCGCCAACGCGGTCTACAACGAAAACTACGCGACCATGCCGATGCGGCATCAACTTGGCAACGGGAGCGTTTGCTACGAGTGGCGTCACCGGGGCAAATGGAACCGCCTGCAAGCCGCGTTCACCGGCGAGCCGCGGATCCCGGATCCTGGCTCGGAGGCTGAGTTCATCGCCGAGCACTACTGGGGATACACGGGCCAGCGCGACGGCGGAACCGTCGAGTATCGAGTGGAGCATCCGCCGTGGCGCGTCTGGGCCAATCCAGCAGTGGACTACGATGTCGATGGCGTGGCGTTGTACGGCGAGGAGTTCGGCTCGATTCTCCGCGGGCGGCCGACATCCGCCTTTTTGGCCGAGGGGTCGCCGATCAGCGTGTCGAAGCCGGGGCGGATTCGAATTGCTGGGCGTCATTGAAGCGATGAACGGGGAGTTGGCAGTTGCGGCGCGATTCGCCGACGGAGTCCTCCACTCCCCCCACGCCCGGTTTGGTACCCTTGGCCCTTATGCCCTTGCCCGTCCGCTACAAGGTCCTCGGGATCTCGGTGCTCCTGGCCGCGATCACCTACCTGGACCGCATCTGCATTTCGATGGCGGCGCCGTTCATCTCCAAGGACCTCAACCTCACCGACATCCAGATGGGCTACGTCTTCTCCGCGTTCACGCTCGCCTACGCCATCTTCGAGATCCCCACCGGAGCCTGGGGCGACAAGGTGGGGACGCGCAAAGTGCTCACGCGCATCGTGCTCTGGTGGTCGGCCTTCACCTGCATCACGGGCGCCGCCTTCAGCTACGTCTCGCTGCTCGCCACGCGTTTCCTGTTCGGCGCGGGTGAAGCTGGCGCCTGGCCCAACGTCGCGCGGACCTTCTCGCGCTGGTTCCCGCTCGCCGAACGCGGAACGGTCCAGGGGATCTTCTTCATGGGCGCGCACCTGGCCGGCGGCGTCACGCCGTGGCTTGTGCAGCAGATGCTCGGCGTGATCCATTGGCGGACCATGTTCGTGATGTTCGGATCCATCGGATTCCTTTGGTGCATCCTTTGGTATTGGTGGTTCCGCGACGAGCCTTCGCAACACAAGGACGTCACGCCCGAAGAGCTGGCGCTGATTGAGAAGGGACGCCCGCCCAAGTCCGGCCACCACCTGGATTGGAACGTCTGGAAGAAGATTCTCTCCTCGACCACGGTGATCGCGCTCTGCGGCATGTACTTCACCCAGTCCTACGGCTTCATGTTCTACATCACCTGGCTGCCGCGCTACTTGAAAAACGAGCGCGGATTCGACGCCGGCGCCCTCGGACTCCTCGCCGGACTCCCCCTCACCCTCAGCGTCTTCGCCGACCTGTTCGGCGGACTCACCGCGGACTGGATGTCGCGCCGCTACGGACTCCGCGTGGGCCGCGCCATCACCGGCGGCGGATCCCTGTTCCTCGCGGGCGTCTTCGTCGTCGCCGGGACCCGCGTCGCCGATCCCTGGCTGTCCGCCGTCCTCATCGCGATCGGAGGTGGGCTCTCGGCGTTCCTCCTCGGCGCTGCCTGGGGCACGATCCTTGATGTGGGAGGCAACCACACCGGCGTGGTCGGCGCTGCGATGAACACCGCCGGACAGGTAGGGGCGTTCATCTGCCCGATCCTGGCCAGCCACCTTGTCCAGTGGGGCTATAGCTGGCATGCGCCGCTCTACGTCACCGGCTGTCTGTACATGCTCGGGGCGCTATGCTGGTTCAAGATCGACCCCACCAAGCGGGTGCTGTGACGGAACGAACCCTCAACGACAAGTATCTGATCGAACGCGGTGATGCCTACATGACCGGCATCCAGGCCCTGGTCCGCTTGCCGCTCGACCAGATGCGCCTGGATCACCGCGCTGGACTTAACACCGGCGCCTACATCTCCGGATACGAAGGCTCTCCGCTCGGCGGCTACGACTTCGCGCTTGCCCGCGCCGGATCCCTGCTCAAACAGCACAACGTAGTCTTCCAACCCGGACTGAACGAGGACCTCGCCGCCACGGCCATTTGGGGCACGCAGATCCTGCACAGCGTGGACGGCGCCACGGTCGACGGCGTCGTCGGAATCTGGTATGGCAAGGGTCCGGGTGTCGACCGTTCGGGGGACATCTTCCGGCACGCGAACCTCTCCGGATCCCCGGGGATCAGCGCCGCGCTCGTGCTGGCGGGGGACGACCACCCGTGCAAGAGCTCGTCGATTCCGCACCAGTCCGATTTCTCCCTCTACAACGCGAACATGCCAGTGCTGTTCCCCGGCAACACGCAGGAGATTCTCGACTACGGACTCTACGCCATCGCGCTGTCCCGCTATTCGGGATCCTGGTGCGCGATGAAGCTGCTCACACAGACTTGTGACGGCGGCGGCATGGTCACGCTGGACCCCGACCGTTACCAGTACGCCGCGCCCGCCGGATACGCCAAGCAGACTGGCGCGCGGCTCGTACCCGGACCTGCTCTCGCGCTCGAGTACGAAACCAACGCCCGCCGGATACCCGCCGCGCTCGCGTTCGCCCGCGCCAATCCAGTGAATCGCATCCTTGGAGCTTCCGGTTCCGCGCGCCTGGGTATCGCCACGGCGGGCAAGTATTTCTACGACCTGATGCAGGCCCTCGCCGACATGGGAATCCGCGAGTCCGACCTGGAGCCACTCGGAGTCCGCATCGCCAAGTTCGGCATGACCTACCCGCTTGAGCCGGACTTTGTCCACCGCTTCGCCGAAGGACTCGAGTCCATCTTGATCGTCGAAGAGAAGCGCAGTTTCATCGAGCTTCAACTGAAGGAGCTGCTCTATGGCGCGGCGCACCACCCGCGGATCACCGGAAAGTTCGACGAACACGGCGCACCACTGCTCAAGCCGAACCACGAGCTTGACCCGGATGACATCGCCCGCGCCGTAGCGCCTGCTCTGCTCAAGCTCGCCAGTCTGCCGCGCGTACGTGAGCGGATCGCCTGGCTCGACTCGCAGGCACGCACGCCCCGCGAACTGCCCCTGCTGCGCACACCCATGTACTGCCCCGGCTGCCCGCACAATCGCAGCACGCTCGTGTTCGACGGACAGATCGCCGGGGGCGGCATCGGCTGCGCCGGCATGGGATTCCTGCTCGACGACGCCAACCGCGGCTACCAGTTCGCGGCGCACATGGGCAGTGAAGGCGCGCCGTGGTCCGGCATGGCGCCGTTTTCCGCGCGCAAGCACATCTTCCAGAACATCGGCGACGGGACCTATTTCCATTCCGGATCCCTCGCCGTCCAGGCCGCCGTGGCCGCAGGCGTCAACATCACGTTTAAGATTCTCTACAACGGCCATGTCGCGATGACCGGCGGGCAGGACGCCGTGGGCGCGATTCCGATTCCCGCCCTTACGCGAAAACTCGAGGCCGAGGGAGTCCGCCGCACCATCATCCTTGCCGAGGACCCGGACAAATACACCGATCCCGGCGCGCTCGCCCGCAACAGTGACGTGAGAAGCCGCGATCACCTGGAAGCGGCCATGCGGGAGCTGGAGCGCGAGCCCGGTGTCACCGCCATCATCTACGACCAGGAGTGTGCCGCGGAAAAGCGCCGCATGCGGTCGCGCGGCAAGTATCAGGAGCCTCTGCGGCGTCTGGTGATCCACGAGCGCGTGTGCGAGGGATGCGGCGACTGCGTGCGCAAGTCCAACTGCATGGCGCTGGCCACCATTCCCACGCCGTTCGGGGAGAAGATGAGCATTCACCAGTCCTCCTGCAACAAGGACTACTCGTGCGCGCTCGGCGATTGCCCTTCGTTCGTCTCAGTGGACCTCACCCCCGGCACCGGACTCCGCAAACAGCCGCTGCCCGAGATCCCTGCGGTGGACCTGCCCCTTCCCTCCCGCCAACCGGCGTTCGACGAACCCTACAGGATCCTGATGCCGGGAATCGGAGGTACCGGTGTGGTCACCGTGAGCGCACTGCTTGCCACCGCCGCCTCAATCGACGGACTCCACTGCCAGACGCTCGACCAGACCGGACTCGCGCAGAAGGGTGGCGCCGTCGTCTCGCACGTGGTTCTGGCCCGGGCGCCTCTGGCCGGTTCCTGCCGGATCAACGCGGGCAACGCCAGTGTCATCCTCGGCTTCGACCTGCTCGGCGTGGTCAACCCGGACAACCTGAAGTGCGCGCACCCGGACCGCACCGCCGCCGTGCTCAACACACACCTGTCCGCCACGGCGGAAACGTTGCGCGGCAAGGCTCCTCTCGGATCTCCGGAGGAGCGCCTGGCGCGGATCGATGCGGTCACACGCCGCGGCCACAACCTGCGCCTCGACGCGACCCGCATGAGCGAAGCGCTGTTCGGCACGCACATGCTCGCCAACGTGATCCTCACGGGCGCGGCCTGGCAGGCCGGACTGATCCCGGTCACGCTGCCTGCTTTCGAACAGGCCGTCAAGCTCAATGGTGTCGACGTGCGGCGCAATCTGCAAGCCTTCGCGCTCGGCCGCCTGTACTACGTGGACCCGGCCCGCGTGACTGCCCTGATCGAACCCGCCACACCCGCCGCCCCGGCACCGGACTTCCACGCTGAGCTCACCGCCTACCAGAACCGCGCCTACGCGGACGCCCATGCCGCGTTTGTCGAGCGCGTCCGCCGCGCGCGGCCCGAGCTGGCGGAAACGGTGGCCGCGAATCTATTCAAGCTGATGGCCTACAAAGATGAGTACGAGGTCGCGCGGCTTCTCGTGGATCCTTCCTTCACTGCGCAAATCCAAGCCACCTTCGAATCTCCCGGATCCATCCGGTTCCATCTCCACCCGCCGTTGTTGCGCCGGTTCGGGCTCAATCGCAAGATCTCACTCGGTGCTTGGGCGCGCCCGTTTCTGCACATCCTCGCCGCGCTCCGCCGGCTGCGTGGCACCCCCTTTGATCTGTTCGGATACTCCGCCCACAGGAAGTTGGAGCGCGAGCTGATCGCCTGGTACCGGGGCCTGGTCGATCGCGCCGCAGCTTCAGCCGATGTTCAAACCGCGCTGCGGATCTGCGCCCTGCCATCGGAGATCCGCGGGTATGAATCCGTCAAGGAGCAGTCCGCCGCGCGGGTCCGCGACCAGGCCGCGCAACTGCTGGCGCAATTCGAGCATGCAGCTGCCCGCTGACCTCCGTGAGTGGATCGCGGGCCACGCCGAAGCGCTCCCTTTCGCGGATCTGAAGCGCGCCTGCACGATGTTGTCGGAAACCTACCGGAGCGGCGCGCCTACGGCATCCGCCAAGCTCCCCCCGGCCTTCCGGACCGCTGCCTATCTCGCCACCCGCTTTCCAGCGACATACGCCGCCGCACACGCCGCGTTGCGGGAAGTCGAGACTCCCGTCGAGTCTATGCTTGACCTCGGCGCTGGAGCCGGCGCCGCCACCCAAGCGGCCCGGATGCGGTTCGAATCCCTGCGCAGCTTCACCCTGGTCGAGCCGGACCCGGCCTTCAGCGACGCAGGCCGCCAGATGCTCCCGGATGCCCAGTGGATTGCTTCCGGTATCCACGCGATCGGCGGCGTCTCAGCCGACCTCGTCACCGTCTGCTACACGCTGGGGGAGCTTTCGCCGGACACGGCAATCGACGCCGCCGTGGATGCCTGGAGCCGCTGCACCAAGGTCCTGGCCATTATCGAGCCCGGAACGACGCGCGGGTTCACGCTCATCCGGCGAATCCGTGCGGAACTGATCGCGCGCGGAGCCCATCTGCTGGCGCCATGCCCCGGCACCGGACCGTGTCCCATCGCCGGCGGTGACTGGTGCCACTTTGCCGCGCGCGTCGAACGCAGTGCCCTGCACCGGCGGCTGAAGGGCGGCGAGCTGAGCTATGAGGACGAAAAGTTCAGCTACCTGGTCTTCACGCGCGATCCCTGCAACCGCGCTCCCGCCCGCATCGTACGCCATCCGCGCCACCATCCGGGCCTGATCGAACTGACGGTCTGTACGCAAAACGCGATCTCTCATGAACACGTCTTCAAGCGTACCCGGCTCCGGTTCGCCGCGGCCCGTAAAGCGGGCTGGGGAGACTCCTGGGGCCTCGATTCCTGAATTCGCGAATCTTTTACAATCCGTAGGGGATTGTAGGGGAGGGCGGACTCTATCCTTTTCATGAAGGACAAACTCCATGACAAGAAAAACCCTAATTACCACCACGCTTCTCGCGCTCGCCGGCTCGCAGGCCTCGGCGCAATCCCCCACGATCATCCGTGACAACGACCGGCCTACGCGCCAGGTGTTCATGCAACGCGTTCCCGTGACGATGTCCGGAACCGCCACGACGGTGAGTGTTGATATCCCGGCAGGGAAGGTCCTCGTGCTCGAACAGGTTGGATTCTCTGGCAACCTGAACACGGCAACCGCATCCTTTCGTGTGCAGATCACGAACGGTGCCCAGACTGACTCGATCACCCTGATTCCGAAGTTCTACCGGCAAAACGCCAACGGCTTCCTCTTCATCCACTCAGAACAGGTCCGGTTTTACAGCTCGGGAGCCACCCGTGTCGGAGTGTTCAGCGACGCCGGAGCAGCTTCCAACGTTTTCGTACAACTGATCGGCCATCTGGTCGACGAGCCATAAAGCAACACGGCTCTAACCTTGCCGCGACTGAACCACCCGCCGGAGCCGCAGCTCAACGAACTCGGCGGGCCGCAGAGGGGCAAACCCGATGACGATGTTCAGATTCCCCTGATCGATGTCGCTCTGCGTGTGCGTGGACTGGTCACAGCGGACGAAGTAGCCATCCTTCGGCACCGCGCCGCGAAACGCGCCTCGTTGAAACTGCCGGTGGAGAAAAGCCGTGACCGCGCCACGGACCCGCATCCACAGCGGCTCGCCGTTTGGCTCAAACACCACCCACTCAGTTCCCTGGTACACGCTCTCCTCAATGAACAGCGCCAGCCGTCTGACCGGAATGTATTTGTACTCGGAATCGGCGCTCCGCGTCCGTGCCCCCCACACCAGACTCCCCACACCGGGAAGCTCGCGCAGCGCGTTGATCCCGGCGCGCGTAAGCGCGGCCACCTCGGGATCAGTCAACATCAACGACAGTGGCGGGACACCGGTAAGCGCCGCGCTAAATCCCGCCGGAGCGGCCCAGACGCCGCGGTTCGCGTCGGTCCGTGCGATGACGCCTGCAATCGCGCCGGAGGGTTCGCGTGGCCCGATCCGGGGAAAGTAGAGGGCCACGTTCGCACTCTGTGGCGCGGCCCCCGGCGCGAGCCGCAAAGCGTCGGCGGTAGAACTCCACGCTGCCGGTGGATCCAAAATCAGCATCGCCCGCCGCGACTCGCACAGAGCAATCGCGCCGTTGACCGGATCCTTTGCACCGGGCACCAGGCACATCACGTTGAACGCGCCGAGCGAGTGCAGGTCTGGCGCGATCACGGCGTGCCGGCCGCCATTGGCGAAGAAGTCCTGGATCATCAGCCCCAGCGCGGTAGGAGAACCCGGGTTCCCGAACTGCTGGTGGAATTCGGCCATCGAACGGACTTCGACCCGATTCGGACCGGCGAGTCCGCCCGCGACGAATGCAGTGACCGATGACGCCGCGTCCCCGATCGTGTGTGCGCCCGGTGCCACGAACCTATATTCTCACTAATATGCGCTTCACCTTGCTCGCTGTCATCGCCGCCACCGCGGCCGCCCAGGTCGACACCGGGACCATTGCCGGGACCCTCTATGACGCCACCGGCGCGGCACTCGCCAACGCCTCCGTGACGATTACGCACACCGACACCGGGCTGGACTACCGGCTCTCGTCAAACCAGTTGGGCCAGTTCGTCTCTCCGCCACTCGCGCCTGGCCCCTACTCGATCTCCGCCAGCCTCGCGGGGTTCCGCCGCGCGTCCACACGCATCGTCCTCACGCTCAACCAGCGTGCCGTCGTGAGCCTGACGCTCGAACTCGGCGCCACCGAGCAGGAGATCACAGTCACCTCACAGACGCCGCTGCTCGAAGCCGAATCGGCGACACTGGGCAATCTCCGCACCTCGCAATCCGTGCGCGATCTCCCGCTGAACGGGCGCAACTTCACCACGCTGCTCGGACTCACCACTGGCGTCGTGCCCGCGCAGACCCAGGTCCAGGGGCTCGGGCTCACGCCTGCCCGCGGCGTCACCGCGAATTCCGTCAACGGCGCCGGATTCCGCGCCAACCGGATCCTGGTCGACGGCATGGACAACACCGAGAACCACAACGGCCAGGGAATCGTGATCTACCCGGCGATCGAGGCGATCCAGGAGTTCAGCGTCCAGACCTCGGTCCCGCCGGCGGAGTTCGGGCGCGGCGGCGGCAACATCTCGGTGCGGATCAAGTCAGGCGGCAAACAGTTCCGCGGCACGCTATTCGAGTTCTTGCGCAACTCCGCGCTCGACGCCAAGAACTTTTTCGATCCTCCCGGCAGGACTCCACCGTTCCGCAACAATCAGTTCGGAGGCGTTTTCGGAGGCCCGCTCGTGATTCCCGGCCTCTACAACGAGAAGCGCGAGAAGACGTTCTTCTTCTTCAGCTACGAGGGACAGCGGATGCGCCAGGCCCAGACGTTCGTCTCGAGCGTTCCACTGGCAGCGTTCAAGCGAGGGGACTTCTCCGCCGCCGCCAACACTCTGTTCGACCCCGCCACCGGCCGCCAGACTCCGCAAGGCGTGCAGCGCGATCCATTTCCCGGCAACCGGATCCCCGAGGGCCGACTCGATCCCGTGGGACGCCGGATCCTGGAACTGTTCCCCGATCCAATCCTCCCGGGACAGGCGGCCAACTACCGCTCCAATCCCTCCCAGCCACGCACGGCCAACAACTGGGACTTCAAGATCGACCACCGGCTCCGTGAAGCCGACCAGTTCTTTGTGCGCGCTTCCCGTCACGTCACCAACGAATTCACTCCTGGCGCGCTGCCGGCGCCAGCCTGGGGCAACACCTCGGCGGGACTGTCACGCTTCCCGGTGCCCCAGCTCGTGATGAGCCATACGCACATGTTCTCGCCGGTCCTGGTGAACGAGGCGCGCGCTGGGGTCGGACGGCTGTTTATCGATTCGCGCCATCCCAACTACGGCGATAATGTCGCCGACCGCGTCGGAATCCCCGGCATCAACGGTGGAACAGATGTCCTGC
>VFZX01000225.1 GCA_016871015.1 Acidobacteriota bacterium
TCGCGATGTAGGCGCGGCACGCTGGCTCACTCTCAAACCGCTCGTCGAACTCCTCGATGGTCTTGGGGAAGTCCTCCATTCTCCGAATCTACATATTGTGGTCTGCTGAGTCAAGGGGATATCCACCCTCAGCGTATTCGGACTCGGTGAAGAGATGCATGTCCTTCCCTCACTTCTTGCCAGCCTGTTTTCTACCGCTCAAGATGTCGATCAGCCCGCCGGGTTTGCCCGTCCGGATGGCGTCCACTACTCCTTCCGCGGTACCGCGGATCGCGTCGGGACTCCGCGTGATGGTGCGCAACTTCAACTCCGCGAGCCGCTCGGCGTCAACCGTGACCCGGGGATTCGCGAGTGGACCCGTGATCACCGCGGGCATGATCAATTCGCCCTTCTCGTTGAGCAGGGCGGCGGTGAGGTACCCGCCGATCCGGGATCCTCCGGCCTTCTCGGCGAATTCGCGGCCGAACACCGTTAGGGTCCGCAACCGCACGTTCTGGTCGGTGAGGTTCACGTTGCCGCTGGCAGAGAGGAGGCCGCCGCCCGCAATTTCGAGTGACAGGTCCTGGGTCGATCCGACGCCGTTGTTGATGTCGAGGGTAGCTGATAGACCCAGCATGTTGGTCTCCGATTCCTTGGCCGGAGGCATGCCGAGAAACTTACCGAACTGGCCCAATTCGTTCACCAGGTTCAGGCCCATGATCTTGCCCGCGCCCATCCTGAACTTGACCTTGCCACCCATCGAGCGGGCCATCGCGGCACTGTCGCCACTCGCAAAAGCGATCTCGGCCTGCGCACCGATGCGTCCGGTGATGACGCCGCGGAGCGCGGTGGTCGAAGACATGAGGCGGTCGGCGTCCACATCGTCGAAGCGGACGCGGACCGAGTACCGTGCCGGCTGCGGGCGCAAATCGATGACCATCGAGCCCGTTTGCTTACCGCCGTAGACGTGTGCGGAGAGCGGGTCGAGCGTCAGTGTGCCGCCTTCGAGCTTGCAACGCGCCTTGACGTCCTCGAGCAAGAGCGAGCCGCTGATCAGCTTTCCGATCTCGACCTGGCCGGTGCCGCTCACCTGGCGCGGTGCGGGCTGGCCCGTTCCGGGCTTTGCAGGAGTGCTCGTGGTGGCTAGAGCGGCGGTGTCCACCTGGTCGACCGCGAGATTGAGCGCGACCTTGGGCGCGGTGAATCCATTCACGCTCAGGCTTCCCCGGAAATTCGACGATCCGAGCGAGCCAGCCGCATCGTCGAGCTTGACCAGGTCCTCGCCGAACCGGAGTGAAGCCGTGCGGACCTGTAGCGGCTTCGGCAGTGCGGGGAGTTTGACCGAAGCGTTCGCGATCGATCCGGAACCGGACATGGCGAGACCGCGCTTGACGGGGCCGTTGGCTCTGACGTCCAGGGTGACGACGCCGGTGCCCTCAATGTCCGAAGCGGAATTGACACCGAATGCCTTGGCCATCTGCAGCAACTCCGCCAGGCTCGCCTCGCGCGCGCTCACCGACGCAGTGAGCCGGGGATCGGTGCCCGTGTACTCCGACAGGACAAACGCGCCTCCAAGATTGGTGGATCCGGCCTGGATGCCGAATCCTCCGGCGCGTATCGATTCGGGGGACAACTGAAACCGGATGCCGGGCATGCGCACGGGGGCTTTCCAAGCGGCGTTGGTGATCACGAGATCCGAGCCGTCCACCGTGCCCGCGACCGCCGGACGCTCCGGCTTTCCGGTGATCGCGACATCGGCGGCAAGCTGGCCCTTTACAGACACATCGCGGCCAAATCCGGCGTTGAAAAGCGAGGCAAGGCGCGCGATCTCAGTGATCGAAGCGCGGCCGATCTTGGCCCGAAGATCGAGCGGCCCGCCTCCCGGTCCGGCTGTGCCCGAGACGTTCGCGGCCAACGATCCGATTTTGACGCCGAGCGACTGAATACGGGTGCCAGCCTCACCGGTTTCGAGTTGATAGTCCAGACGCAGTGGCGCGCCCAGGGACTGTCCGCTCACTCTCAGATTGGCGAGATCGAGCGAACCCTTGAGAGCAGTGTTGCCATCCTTGGTCCGGATGGTGGTTTCTCCGGTGGCCGAGGCATCGAGCTTGTCGGGCTCGCCTACATGGAGGAACTGCTGGAGCGAGGCGAGCGAGGCTTCGTCCAACGTCAGGGATCCGTTGAACCCGCCGCCGCCCGCGACACCCGCGCCCTTGAGTTCCACCTTTTGCCTCCCAGCGCCAGGCAGGTGGAGCGACGCCTCCAGTCCAAAACGGGCCAGCCCCGCCGTAGTCGCGCAACGCAATATCAATGTTGTGGTACTCGGCCCGGGGGCCGCTTGTTGAGATGGTCGGTGATCGCCACGGTTCCGCTGGTGATCCGCACGAGCCCTACTTTGAGCGTGTCTCCATCGCCGGCTGACTGTGCGCCGCCGAGGCTGGCGTAGTTCCACACCCCGTCCGGATTGCGGATCAACTCGATGGCAGGTTGCTTGGCTTCGATCGATTGGACGTCGACGTTCCCGCTGAACAGCGGCACCAGCGCGACGCGCAGGGCAAATTCGCGGGTCCGTGCAAAGGGTTGTTGCGGGAATCCCACGCCTTCCGCCACGGCGACCTCGGTGAGTGACACGCGCGGCGGCAGAAAACCGAGATCGAGGTCCTTGAAGGTTACCTTGCGCCCGAGACCGCGTTGCAGTTCTGCCTCCACTTGCGCCCGGAGTTGGGTCGTGTTGAGCAGAGACGGAAGGGCGAGGACGAGTCCGGTGAGCAGGACCACGAGGCTGAGGGCGATGAGGGCGATCTTCCGCATGTGAGTCACTCGGAACCGAACCGCTGGGATCCGGCCGTCAATACACTGACGCGCGCGCCGGGCAGCAGGATACCGGTGAGATTGAGCGGGTCGGCGTTGGGAATCCGCAGGTCGAGTTCCTCGCCCGCGCGGCGGGTGGAGCGCAGCAGGTCGACTGCTTCGGGCCGCGCGAATTGCTCGCCACCGAAACCCATGACGAAGCGGCCTCCACGGATTTCCCCCTGGGCTTCCAGCTTGCGGAGCGCCGGGAGGAGGTCGCGCCACGGAGGTGCCAGCGTTTCACGCGCCAGGAGATCGCGGAACACGACGCCCCAGCGGATGAGCAACTGGCGGGCGAAGCTCTCGATGCGCGTGGCGGGGGCAGGCGGCTCACCGCGGTAACGCACAAGAGCCCAGCGTCCAGCGGCGTGGCGCGGGCGCGCGGTACGGGCCTTGCCTTCGCCGCGGCGGCGCTTGGGATCGACCAGCGAGCGGAGATTCTCGAATCCATCGGCGGTCACAAGTCCAGAGGCGACGAGCTCCCAGAGTCCATCCTCCACTTCGCTGGGCAGGCGGCGTGTTCCACGGACCAAGTCCTGGAAGAATGCCGCGCCGTGCTGGCGGAGTTCCTCGTAGATGTCGTTGGCGGGGTGAGACAGAGCTTGCGGCGCGGCGGGCTGTGGATCCATCAGCCAGGCGGCGTCCTCGCGGAGCAGCAGCGATACGGGCGCGATGCGGCTGGCGCGGGCGCGCCCATCCGGCGGCTGCAGACGGGCCCACATGACTTCGCCGCTCAGGCACAACTCGTCGAGCAGGGCCGGTTCGTACCGGGCGACACGCGCCGGCAGGATCTGGCTTTCCCAGGCCGCCGCCGGAATCTCGTATCCCTGCAACTGGCGGATCACCTGGAGCAGGCCGCCCGGTCCGTGAAGCTGGCCGCCGGGGGCCACGTGCTGCCAGCGACACAGGAAGCGGTGCATTTCGATCGCGGACACCGGCTCGATCTCGCGGCGCAGCTTGCCAAGGGTCGCGCGGTGGATGCGGGCGAGAATCCGGCGGTGGCACCATTCGGTGTCCACTGCACCGGGCCGGTACTTGCCCTGGAGGATCTGGCCTTCTCCTTCGAGTTGCGCAAGTGCGATCGCGACTTCCGCGAGCGGGAATCCGGTTGCGCGCTCGAGCTCGGCCGCGGTTACCGGACCCGAGCAGTCCATCCAGCCGCGGACCACGGCGGCCGGATCGCGGGCCACGCCGAGGCGCTCGGTGGCACACCATCTACCGTTGACCAGATGGGCGCGTCCCGAGCGCGCGAGCTCAGCGTACCAGTGCTCCCACCCGGTCCGCGGCGGGAGCAGCACCAGTGTCAGCAGTGCGTCATGGAACTCGTCGGCGTCGCGCACTTCGGGCCATACTTCGGTGGCGATTTGCGCGATGGTTTCCGCGTCGAGCACCGCCGAGCCGTCGACATCAGTGCGCAGAGTGCGCCGCAGGTTTACGGCGCGCGCGCGGCGCTCCTCCAGCGGCGCGTCGTCAAGGAACGCGTACGGATTCGCGTTAAGGATCTCGTGCGAGAAGGGCGAAGCCTCGGAGGTGTCGACCGCCACAGTGCGGATCGCTCCCGACTCGATGCCCTCGATCACGCGCACGAGTCCGTTCAAGTCCAGTCCTTCGTAAAGGCAGTTGGCGAGGGTTTCGTTGACGAGCGGATGGTCGGGGATGCGCGGAGGTCCGGTCAGGTTTTCAGCGCAGGCGACTTGGTCTGGGAAGACGGCGGCCAGCAGGTCGTCGCAGCGCATGCGGAGGATCGGCGCGGGAACCTTGCGTCCGCCGTTGAACCGGAGGACGGCGAGGGCGCGGGTAGCGTTCCAACGCCAACGGGCTCCGAAGAGTGGCGCGGCGAGAAGCGCCTGTTCCAGGACGTCTTTGGCTGCGGCGGCGCGGAGGAGTTCGAAGACCAGGTCGAGCGGAAACGAATGCTGCTCGCCAAGCGAGATCACCAGGCCGTTGTCGATGGCGGCGGCCTGGAGCTCGAAGTTGAAGGTCCGGCAGAAGCGCTTGCGGAGGGCCAGTCCCCAGGCCTTGGTGATGCGCGCGCCGAAGGGAGCATGGATGACAAGCTGTTGTCCGCCGGCTTCGTCGAAGAAGCGCTCGGCCACCACGGTGGCAGCCGACGGCAGGGCGCCGAGCGCGGCGGTGCCGGCACGCACGTATTCGACCGCCTGGCGGGCGCCGGCCTCGTCGAGGCCGCATTCACGGATGAGGAAATCCGCCGCGCCGTCGTCGAGCAGGCGGTCGCGGACGGCGGCGGTTTCCGCGGAGAGCTCGGCGGAACGCCCGGGTCCTTCGCCGAGCCAAAACGGTATGGTGGGTGGCGCGCCTCCCGCGTCGACGACGCGTACGCGGCCGGGTTCGACGCGTTTGATCTGCCAGGAATGGGTGCCAAGCAGGAAGATGTCGCCCGCCATGCTCTCGATGGCGAAGTCCTCGTCAAGCGTTCCGACGTTGCGTCCGTCGGGTTCGGCGACGACGCGGTACTGCGCGGTGTCCGGGATCGCGCCGCCGGAGGTGATCGCAGCGATGCGTGCGCCGCGGCGGCCCTTGAGGATCCCGTTCACCTGGTCGCGATGGAGGTGTGCTCCGCTGCGTCCCCGGAGGGTGGCGATTCCGTCCGAGAGCATGGCGACGACCTGCGTGAAGGAGTCCTTCGGCAGGTTCCGGTACGGGTGTGCGGAGCGGACCATCTCGAACAGATCGTCTTCTCTCCAGGGGCGTGACGCGCACTCGGCGACGACTTGCTGCGCGAGGATGTCGAGCGCATTGGGAGGGATCTCGATCGATTCGAGCGCTCCCCGGCGGATCCCGCGAATCAGTCCGGCGGCTTCGATGAGCTCGTCGCGAGTGAGTGGGAACAGGCGCGCCTTGGGTTGTGCGCCGACCCAATGTCCGCTCCGTCCGATTCGCTGAAGAGCAACGGCGAGGGACCGCGGAGATCCGATCTGGCAAACCAGGTCGACCGTTCCGATGTCGATGCCGAGTTCGAGCGAAGCGGTCGCGACCACGGCGCGGAGCTTGCCCTGCTTGAGCTTCTCCTCGGCGTCCAGGCGCAGTTCGCGGGACAGGCTGCCATGATGCGGAAGCACGGCGTCCGCGCCCAGGATTTCGGCCAGCGAGTGGGCGACTCGTTCGGACAGGCGGCGCGTGTTCACGAACACGAGTGTGGTCCGGTGGGCCTGGATCAGCTCGCTGATGCGCGCATAAGTTTCGGCCCACATCTCGTTGCTGGTGATGGGGCCCAACTCGTCGCGCGGGACCTCGACCGCCAGATCCATGTCGCGGCGGTGTCCGATGTCGATTGCTTGAGCCGTGGGGCTGAGGAATCGCGCCACCGATTCGATGGGCCGGACCGTGGCGGAGAGTCCGATGCGCTGCAGCTTCCCTGTGAGCGCTTCGAGCCGGGCGAGCGAGAGCGCGAGGTGAGATCCGCGCTTGTCGCCGGCGATGGCGTGGATCTCGTCGACGATGACACAGCGCACGGACTTGAGCATTTCGCGGGAGCGCTCGGCGGTCAGCAGAATGAATAGCGACTCGGGCGTGGTGACGAGAATGTGCGGCGGGTTCTTCGCCATGCGCTGGCGGTCGTTTGAGGCGGTGTCGCCTGTACGGGTCGCGGTGCGGATGGGGGAGAGGCCGAGTCCACGGGCGGCGGCCAACGCCTGGATCTCGGCGAGCGGCACTTCGAGGTTCTTGTGTACGTCGTTGGTGAGCGCCTTGAGCGGCGAGACGTACACCGTGTGGGTCTCGGCGGTGAGGGATCCGGCACGGGCACGGCGGACGAGAGTGTCGATCGATACCAGGAATGCGGCGAGCGTTTTGCCGGAACCGGTGGGTGCGGAGATCAGGACATCGCGCCCGGCGGCGACTTCGGGCCATCCACGGAGCTGCGGTTCGGTGGGGTGTCCAAACCGGGTGGTGAACCATTCCGAGATGAGCGGATCGAACACGCCACTATGGTAGCGAACGGATGGCGGTCACACGTAGAAGCGGCGGATTGTTTCGGCCACTTGAGCAACGGAGTCCTCGCTGAGGTATGGATAGAGGGGCAGTGAGAGGATTTCGCGGCAGGCGCGCTCGGCGTGGGGCAGGTCGCCGCGTTTGAGACCGTTGCCAGCGAAGGCAGGCATCAGATGAAGCGGGACCGGGTAGTGGATGCCGGTGCCAATGCCGTGTGAGGCGAGGTGTCCGCGGAGCTTGTCGCGGCGGGACGCGCGGATCACGAACAGGTGCCACACTGAGTTCGACGTGCGGACCGGGCGGACACCCGGGCATCCCTGAAGGATCTCAAGGTAGAGCGCGGCCAGTTTCGCGCGATGGGCGTTCCATTCGTCCAGGTGCGGAAGGAACGCGCGGAGATAGCAGGCCTGCATTTCATCGAGCCGCGAGTTGACTCCTTTAACGTAGGCCACCTGGCCGCCACGGCGTCCGCCATCGCGGAACTGCGACATACGCCGGGCGGTGGGGGCGGAGTTGGTGAGGATCGCGCCGCCGTCGCCGAGCGCGCCGAGGTTCTTGGTTGGGTAGAAGCTGTAGGCGACGTAAGGGGAGAAATCGGTGAGGGGGCGTCCCCTATAGCGGGCTCCGTGCGCCTGGCAGGCGTCCTGCACGATCACGGCGCGGTTCAGCTTGGCGATTTCCCGGAGGGCGCGCAGATCGCACACCTGGCCATACAGGTGGACAGGGACGATAGCCTTGGTGTGGCGCGTGAGGCGGTCACCGGCGTCCTGTGGGTCGAGCAGGAGGGTGTCAGGGTTGATGTCGGCGAAGCGGAGGGCAGCGCCGGTCGAGGCGGCTGCGATCCCCGTGAATGGTGCGGTGAGCGCAGGGAGCAGCACTTCCTGTTTCGGGTGGTGCACGCCGGCGTCGCGGAGGGCGATTTCAATGGCTGCTGTCCCGGTGCCGACGGTGACGCATTGCTTGGCACACATTGCGGAGGCGAACTCGGCTTCGAATGCCCGTACCTGGTCGCCCAGGATGAAGTGCATCCGGTCGAACAGTTCCGCGAGATGGGCGCGCCACTCGGGTTCCGTGGCGTTCAGGATGAGACGGAAGTCGACGGTTGGGATCTTCAAGGGCTTCCTTTGAAGTTCCCAGACGGGGCGTACCTTCGACGCATCGGGTCAGGAACCAAGGAGGAACTTGCGGATTGATTCGGGATCGTCGGTCGAGTAGATCCGCTTGAGCAGCTCAGCGAGGTCGCGCTCTCCGGAGGGCAGTGCGGAATCCGGAACAACGAGTTCCGGAAAGCGGTCAACGAGAACGCGGCGCACCAGATGGATCCCACCTTCCAGCCGGCCTTCCGTCAGCCCATCGCGGAAGATCTCCTGCCCAACCTCAGTCCCTCTCACCAACTCAGCGGGCGGTAGCATAAGCTCATTTCTCCTTCCCATCAGATCTTCGAGTCTGCTCTTAGTGTATAGGATCGTGCCATAGGCCGCGGCTTCCTGCAGCAGGCGCCGCCGTTCCTGCACCGGCTGCTGCATCATCCGCCGGATCGCCTGGTCGATGTGGTCCTCTGTCGAGTCCATGCCAAAGACCATCGGCATCATCTGGACCCGGTCGTGGGAAAAGATCTCGTCGGGCTTCACCTGGTACAGACGCTTGACCCCGAACCCGACTTCGAGCTTCACCTTGCCGCGAACAATGATCCGTACGGGATCGAACGCCAAGGCCGGGCGCCTGGGGTCAAACAGGACCAGCAGCGGCTCGATGTCAATGCCGTGCAGCATGGACGCAGCCACAGACCGCATCAGCGCGTCATCGGCGTCCGCAGTCCTGAAATTGCTTTCCGCCTCGAAGTGGAACAGGCGTGCGCCCTCCGGCATCGTGACGTGGTACAGCAGATCGGCCCGAAAGCGCAGCGAAATCTCCCGCTCGACTGGCTTGACGATCAGCGGCACGTCCCATCCCACCCCGCCGACCACCCGGACCATTCCCTCCGGATCGCGCTCACCAACGGACTTGAAACCGTGGTCAAAAATCTCGATCGACATCCGCACCTCCTTGGCCGGCGTGAGGGGCGGCGCCAACACGACCGCGCCGCAGGGCAGCACCATGCGCGTGGTGTCCGGTTGCTAATGAGTATACAATTAAGGCGCTCCCATGAGCAGGGACCGCCGGGCGATAAGCCGGTTTCTGTTCCGCCCTTTCAGGCGGTGGCAGCCATTCCTCTGGGCCGGCCATTGCTGGACGGCTCTAGCAACCTACCCGGAAGTCGAGCGGAACGGGCAGTTCCATCCTTCCCTATTTGGTCTTGCTCCGCGTGGGGTTTTCCCTGCCAGCACGGATTACTCCGGCCGCGGTGCGCTCTTACCGCACCTTTTCACCCTTACCGGACGGTTGCCCGCCAGGCGGTATATTTTCTGTGGCACTGATCCGTGAAATCCGCTTTGAGCGAACCCCCCCGGCCGTTAGCCGGCACGCTGCCCTTTGGAGACCGGACTTTCCTCCCGGATTGGCCCTTGCGGGCTTCACCGCGCGGCTGCCTGCCCGGCGGTCCAGATTTGATCGTAGCACGTGCACTATCGCAAGTAGAACAGGCTGAGCCGCGGCAGCGCACGATGCTCGAACAGCCAGCGGTCGAGGAACTGTTTCTCGAGCATCATCAACTGCGGAGCGGTCATGGCGCTGCGGTGGGGCCGCAGCGCCGATTCAAGATCGCGCCGCGCCTGGGTGAGGTCCGCTTCGGACTGCGCGGCGCGGGCAATGGCCAGCAGCTTGTCCTCGAGCGCGCTGAGCTCGATTTCGAGGTCCTCCAGATTCAGATAACGTTGCTCGACCGAGGCCACCAGCGCCTCCATCGCCGTGCAGACGGTCGCGAACCCCGGGCCGAGCGTGCGCAGGCGATCGAGTCCACCCGCGAGATAGGCGCGGAACTCCTCCAAGGTGAACGGCGCCGCGGGCTCCACCTTGGCCAGCGCCTGATCCGGATTCCGCTGCATCTGCTCGGCCTGTTCGATCACGGCCTGCGTGCAGTATGTGAGTGAATTCACCGCGCGGCCGCGGACCTTCTTGGCCCGCCACTTCTCGAACGCGGCTTCGATGCCGCGCAGGACGGCTTCCAGCGGGATGCCGGCTTCCTTCCAGGTGCCGAGCAGCGCCCAGTCGAGCGTCGACATCTGGAAGAGGGCCGTGCCGCGGACCCGCTGGAAGTGCTCTTCGACTTCGGTGTAGTAGTTGTAATAGTTCGACGGGCGCCAGCCGCCGCTCAGCTCCGGGTCCTGCGCCATATCATCTCCAGTCCTTCGAGCGTCAGGTCCTCGTCGGCGTGTTTGAGGAATCGCGATCCGGGTGTGATCAGCCGCGCCTGCCCGCCGGTGGCGATGGCGCGTGTGCCCGGCCCCATATCGGCGATGAGCCGCTCGGTGATGCCGTCGATCATTCCGATCGCGCCGTACCACAGGCCGGACTGGATGCTCGCCACCGTGTTGGTCCCGATCAGCCTGCCAGGCTCGCGGAAATCGACCTTGGGAAGCTTCGCGGTTCGCGAGAATAGAGCTTCAATCGAGATTCCGATCCCGGCACAGATGATGCCGCCCAGGTACTCCGCCGACGCGGTGACGCAGTCGAACGTGATCGCGGTCCCGAGGTCGACCACCACGCACGGTGCGCCGTACTTGTGGAACGCGGCTACCGCGTTGACGATGCGGTCGGCGCCCACCTCGCGCGGGTTGTCGTAGAGGATGCGGATTCCCGTGTCGGTCTCGTGCGACACGAAGACGGGCTCGCGGTGGAAATAGCGGCGCGCCATCCCGGCGAGAGTCGGATTCAAAGGTGGAACGACGCTCGACACGATCACGCCGCCCACCTCCCGCAAGTCGAGCGATTCGAGCGCGAACAGGTTCCGCAGCAGGATGCCCCACTCGTCCTCGGTCTGTTCGTGGACAGTCCGCAAGCGCCAACGGTGTGTGAGTTGGCTGCCGTCGAACACGCCAATGGTGATGTTGGTGTTCCCCGCGTCGAGAGCCAGCAGCATGACCTATCAGGATAGCGTGAGGGGCCGGACTCCGCCGGCGAGCACCGTGGTGACCTGGCCGTCATCGTGGCGGAGGCGTAGGAAGCCGCGGCTGTCGAGTCCGGCGGTGGTGCCGGTGGCGCGCTCGTCGACGATGACGCGCTTGCCTTCGGCATAGCTTGAGGCCCGGGCGAACCCGGCAATTACGGGTCCTGCGCCGTGCACCTCCATCACCGCGCAGGATTCGTCCATGCGATCGGCGATGGAGGCGGCCAGCTCGTCGCGGCTGGGTGCGAATCCGAGGATCATTCGGAGCGAAACGGCGGTGTGGGCAAGCTCTTGGGGAAACGTGGCGTGCCCGGTGTTGATGCCAAATCCGGCGATGACCGCGCCTTGCTGTGACTGGAGCAGGATCCCGCCGAGCTTACGGTCGCCGTGCATGAGGTCGTTGGGCCAGCGGAGGTCGCAGGTGAAGCCGGTGGTATCCGAGATCGCACTGCGGGCCGCAAGTCCAGCCGCCAGGGTGAGTGCCAGCAGTGCTTCCATGCCGAGCGCGGGACGCAAAATCAAGGAGAGGTACAGCCCCGTGCCAGGCTCAGAGTGCCAGGCGTGGCCGTGGCGTCCCTGGCCCGCGGTTTGTGTGTCCGCGATGACAAGCGTTCCATGTGGAGCGCCGCCTGATGCGAGCGTGGCGGCTTCGATCATGGTGGACGGTGTGGATGCGAACCGGTGGATCGCCCGGCCGCTCAGCATAGCTTCAGCCGGAAGTTGAGATCGGCGGCGGTGGCGGAGTGGGTGATCGCACCCACGGAAATGAAGTCGGCACCGGCTTCGGCGTAATCGCGCACCGTCTCGAGTGTGATACCTCCGGAGAGCTCTGTCGTGGCGCGTCCGCCGATGTAGCGGATCCATTCGCGCGCCTCGGCGGGTGTGAGATTGTCGAGCAGCAGGTGGCGGGCGCCCGCGGCGAGCGCTTCGTCCAACTCAGCCCGTGTGCGGACTTCGATCTCAACGCGCACAGTGGCGTCCTTCGCGCGTTCGAGTGCGTCCCGCACGCCTCCGGCCGCGGAGATGTGGTTGTTCTTGATCAGGACCGCGTCGTAGAGTCCCATCCGGTGGTTCACAGCGCCTCCGGCAGCAGCAGCGGCTTTTTCGAGCTGGCGAAGCCCGGGGGTAGTCTTGCGCGTGTCGAGGATCCGGGTGCGCGTGCCCGCGACAGCGTCCACGTAGCGCGAAGCGAGTGTCGCCACGCCCGAGAGCCGCTGGAGGAAGTTCAGCGCGACCCGCTCGCAGGTGAGCAGGGTCCGGGCCAGTCCGCGCACGGTGGCAATAGCGGTGTCCGGGGCGAGCCGGGTGCCGTCGGAGGCATGGAGATCGAGCCTATCCACACCGCCGCGCTGGCGGTAGATTTCGGCGAGCAGTCCAGTGCCGGCGAGACACAGCGGCTGGCGCGCAAAGAAAGTCCCGGTGGCCGTGGCGTCGGCGGGGACGGTCAATTCAGTGGTAATGTCGCCGGCCCCGATGTCCTCTTCGAGGGCTTGCTGGATAATGAGGTGCGGCTCCATCCGCACATTTTATCAGGGCCGCTTCCAGCGGACGGTAAACGAGGAGGTGGTAGCGCCTGAGGCGTCCACGAAGTCGATGCGGAGGAGTTTTCTCTCGGTGCCGCGCCAGGCGCTGGGAGGTATGGCGAGGTGCACAGCCGTGTCACGGGTCTCCAGGTCCGCGAGGTTTGCGGCCCAGAGTTCGCGGCCACCGTCTTCCTGGTTGACCAGGCGGACGCGCTGGGCCGTGTGTCCAGGCGCCAGAATGACAGGTTGGATCCTGCGGCCAGACTCCATGTTCCATGGGAGCGGGAGGTCCGCCTCAATGCTCTTGGCGGAGGTCGAAGGGTTGTAGGCAGCCAGGATTACCGGCTGTTCCGCCCAGGGGAGCCCGAATATCTCCGCGGCCCATTCGCTGACCGGGTGGCCAGGGGCGAGTAGGAGGACGGCAAGAGCTGTTGCGAAGGCGGGGATGAGCGCCCAGGACCGCTTCCACCAGGGCTCTGGTTTCGGTTGGGGATGCCTGGCCAGCGCTTCGAGTTCGGCCTTCAGCCGAAGCCTTGGGGCGGAGACGAAGAAGTGCTCGTCGAGCGCCGCGCGGTCCTTGCTGGGGAGGCGGTTGGTGACGTACGCTCCGGCAAGGTCGAACTCGACTTCGGTGATCAGGTCTTCGTTGGCGGGGTCAGCGAAGACCTGGTCCTCGACGGCCATCGCGTCCGTGTCCGAAAGGCGGCCAAGGAAGTAGTCGCGGATCTGGTCGCGTGTCTGGGTCATCACTTGTCCTCCTTTCGTCCCTCAATACATTCTTTCAACTTCTTGCGAGCCCTGTGTAGGATCAGCGCTGAGTTGCCCTCGGACACACCGCATGACCGGGCGGTCTCGGCGTGTGAGCGGCCCTCCTGCGCCTGACGCAGAACGCACCGCTCCAGATCGCTCAGCCTCCCGATGCAACGTTCAGCATCAATTGCGGCTACCGCTGGCCGGTATTGGCCGTCCAGCGCTTGTTCGTCGGATACATATCGCCGGTCTCGTCCAGTGTGCGAACCGGAGACATCCTTGATAAGTGTGCCGGTGGGCGGTTGACACAAACGAAGGGTAACCGGGGGACAGCGGTTAAGCTGGGGGATGCCCTGGCGAGAGGTGAGCCGCATGGACAGCAAGGTCGAGTTTATCGAAGATTGGCAGGCAAACGACCTGTCATTTTCAGAATTGTGCCGGAAACACGGGATATCGAGGCAGACCGGGTATACGCTGGTGGACCGGTTCCGTGTGGAG
>VFZX01000226.1 GCA_016871015.1 Acidobacteriota bacterium
GGGCATCCCCCAGCTTAACCGCTGTCCCCCGGTTACCCTTCGTTTGTGTCAACCGCCCACCGGCACACTTGTCAAGGATGTCTCCGGTTCGCACACTCCGCGAATCCATTGATTGCACCCGGGACTTGAATGGCGCGCCCGAAGAGATTCGAACTCCTCACCTTCTGGTTCGTAGCCCTCTGGCTCGATTGGGGCTCCGCCCCGACGCGCCAGTCACATCCTCGACGAGACATCCTGTTCGGCGATCAGGCGGGCCAGCCTCCGGTAGTTCCTCTCAATTCCGGTAAGGGTCAGCAGAATGCCGGATGTCGCGCGAAATAGCATCCTGGGAACCCCGCGCACTGCCTTTCCGCTCATCGTCAGCATGGTGTTTCCAGTGCCCGGCACCTGCGTCAGCGCCAGCGTCACCCAAAGCGTCGTTGTGAATCCCAGATTACGGAAAACCTTCTCCACGGTTACATACTCAAACGGCCGCCAATCGAGTATCGTCTCCACCATCGCTAAGTCCTTGCCGTGCAGGCAGTGGCTCCTTGCGCCGGCCCCCAGGCGTCCGCCCGGACGAAAGATGGATTGGATGACGAGTTGTTCCCATTGAATCCGCTTCGCTGGGTCGTTTATCCACTCCCACACCACGGCTGGCGCCGCGCGCAGTTTCACTTGCATCGTGAAGTCGGCTTCTTTGCTGGTCACCACTTCGCGCCGCGCGGCCTCTGCTTGGCTATGTCGCTTCCCGATATTTACGGCCGCCACCGGAACTTCTCCGAACCCCTCGTAGGTCTCCCTATGCCGGTGCGTCGCCTCGAAAGCCTCGCCGAGACCCGCAACGGACTCCTCGGTAAAGAGTGCGTACGCTTTCCATCCAGTCTTCTCGATCACGCTGTTCTTGAGCAGCCGGTACGCGAGAATGACGTCGCGACCGGCCAATTCCTTCCCGCCCATCACTGCCTGCTCCGCCCACTTTCCCCGGTGCACTACGAACTTGAGATCCAGCGAATGGATCCCCGCGCACGCTTTACAGGGGCAGAGGGTTTGCCGCTGAAGTGCCGCTTGCCGGCCTCTGAACCGCGCATAGGTTACGTCCAACAGGTCCAGAAGGATCTCGGCCGTAGTAACCCGCTCGGCTGGCGTAACTGCAAACACCGCGTCGCCCAGCAGCTTCGCGACGGTCAGGACCGGCTGAAAGCAGAACGCGATCTGTTCGAGCAAATCCGCCAAAATGCCTTGGGCGTGATCGAGTTCGGTATCGACTAGGTATCCCGTGTAGCCGGAAATATCGGCGATCACCAGGTACCCACTCCGTAGATTCGAGGTCAAGCTTCTCTCTCCCCTATCGTACACGAAGCCGTTCACTCGCATCCACGGCTGGACTCGAAGGAATGGCGCTCCTAAAGGACTTGGCTCGTCGGTCATTCGCAGAATGAGACCGTCGGCGCTCGAGCTTCAGCAGCCGGGGCGCGGTTCCGTTTGCGTGCCTCGAGCGGCGATTCTTACCGGGGGCATCAAAAAAAGCAAGTGACTCGCGGAAATGGTGGCTGCATCTACCTGAACGGGCATCCGGGCGCGACTGCGGGGGATCGAGCCGGTGAAGCCGCGCGACCCTTTGCTACTCCGGGATGTCGCTGTTGTGTTGCTCGACTGCGGCCTGCGGCCGGAAGAGTACTTCCGGCTGCGATGGGACGAAGTACGCGACGGCGCGCTCAGAATCACCCACGGCAAGACGGCGAACGCCCGGCGCGTGGTTCCGATGCAGGACCGCGCCATGGGCATAGTCGAGATGCGCCGCGGCGCCGCCCTGAGAGCGGAGTGGGTGTTCCCTGCGGAGACCAGGTCCGGGCACGTCGAGGCCTCCACGTTGAAGAAGCCCCACCGGAAGGCGTGCGCGCTCGCGGGAGTCGACTACTTCCCGCTGTACCGTCCGCGAAGCGATGGAGCGAGCGCGGAAGGCTTGGGGTGGGCACAATTCTGGGCACAGAGACCAACCGGCGCAACCGCCCCGAGCGTCGAACGGCTCACAATCAACTGATTCTAAGCCGGTTATATGGCGCGCCCGAAGAGATTCGAACTCCTGACCTTCTGGTTCGTAGCCAGACGCTCTATCCAACTGAGCTACGGGCGCGAAATTTCAGAATAGCATGCCCACCGCTACTGGACAATTTCCGCTTCGAGCGTGACGGTCGCGCGGACCTCCAGCAATCCCGCCTCGATCCGCGTGGACGCGTCGACCGGTGAAGCCACGATACCCCGGCTCGGCGCCGTGACGACGCCTTCATCAAGTGCAACGATCTGGCCAAGGTTCAACCCCAGTCCGGCGACGATCGCCTGAGCCTGCTCCCGCGCCCGCCCCGCCGCGCGCTTCAGGGCCTCGATCTGGAAAGGGTTTGGATCCCGGAGGCCGAACGAAAGCCCATTGACCCGGTTGGCTCCCGCGGAGAAGGCGGTATCAATAATCCGCCCGGCCTGCGCCAAGTCGAGCGTGGTCACCTCGAGCGTGTTGCTGGCGGAATAGCCGATCACCTGCGGCAGGCTTCCGTCGCGCGGAGAGCTGTACACCGGATTCAGGCTATAGCTCGTTGTGCGGACGGCGCCGTTGACACCGGGCGCCTGCTTCAACTGGTCGATAACGGCATTCGAGATCGTTGCATTGCTCTCAGCCGCCTGCTGTGCGCTGGTTCCGTTCGTCACAATGCCCACGGAAACCCGTGCCAGGTCCGGTGGGACCGACAACACGGCGTCCCCGTTTGCCCGCACGGTTCGCATGCGGACCTGCGAAGATGCGCTGGATGCGACCACCAGCGCGAAAATGAGGGTTCTCATACCTCCATCCTAGCGCGGGCCCGTCAGCGGTTGTACTTCGGCGTCACCCCGCGCAGACCCGCCCACACACGGTCGCACTCGGCCACCACGTCCGGTGTCAACGGACCCTCCTCGCACGCCTTAAGATTCTGTTCCAACTGTTCCAGCCGGCTCGATCCCAGGATCACGCACGCCGTCGAGGTATGGTGCAGCAGCCAGTTGAACGCCATGCTGATCAAGCTCCGTCCCGCCCGTTGCGCGATGCCCGACAACTGGTCCACCGCGTCGAAAAACGCCGGATGCCAGTACCGGTCCAGATACATCTGGTTGTTGTCGAACCGCGTGCCTGGAAGCGGCGCCTCGCGTTGTTGTTTACCGGTCAGCAGTCCGCCCGCGAGCGGGTTGTAAACGACCAGAGAAACGCCGAACTCTTTGGCGAACGGGACGAACTCCTGCTCGAGCCCTCGTGCCACAAGATTGTGCATCATCTGCGCAGCGAGCATCGGTTTCCACCCGCCCTTGCCGGAGATCATGCGCATCTTGGCAACCTGCCACGCCGCGTAGTTGGAAACCGCCGGATAGCGCACCTTGCCGAGCGTCACCAACTCATCCATCGTGGCGAGCGTCTCCTCGATCGGGACCGTGTAGTCCGGCTGATGCAGATAGTAGAGATCCACATGATCGGTCTGCAATCTCCGCAGCGAATCGTCGATCGCCTTCAGCATCGCCTGGCGCGACAGCCCGCTCTCGTCCGGCCCAGGACCCATCACCCCGCGGACCTTGGTCGCCAGGACCACCTGTCCGCGCCGCCCCTTCAGGATCCGGCCGAGCATCTCCTCGGCCGCGCCCTTGTTGTAGACGTTCGCCGTATCGATGAAATTGATCCCGTTCGCCAGGCACGCATCAATGATCCGCTGCCCCTCGGCGGCTCCGGTCTGCGACCCGAAGGTCATGTTGCCGTAGCACAGGCGCGAAACGCGAAGAGCCGTTCCGGCGAGCGTGACCGGATCCATCAGCGGTTGGACACCGGGCGGACCCGCGCTTGCCCGCGCGTTTTGAAGAGCTGTTCGAAATCGGTCTGCGGCGCCGACACCGAAAACTTCAGAGTGCGGCCGTTGGCGTTGGTTTGCAGCGAATTGAACACAGCCGCGCCCTGCTGCGCGTTGGAAGTCGCCATCGACGCCAGGAATTTCATCACGTCGCCCAACGCCGCCGCGTCCTTCTCCGATCGCGTCACGGCCTCGCCGGAAAGCACGATGTTGGCCCCGAACTTGATCCCCATCGCCATCGTCTCGATTCCCTGGACCAGACTGCCGCGCAGCAGCGCGTCCATCTGGGATCCCTGCGCCGGACCCGGAGCCTGCCGGCCCTTGAGATGCTCGGCGAACTGGCTCGGCGAGATCGTGGTGAGCATCCAGACGTCGTGCTCAAGGCTCGCCGACTGGATCCGCGAAGCGAGCCCGGCATCCGGTTTCGCATTCTTGGCGGACCGCTCGATTGCGCCCTTCACTGCCTCCTCATCGCCCACCGCGATCCCATACGGAAAGATCGCCGCCCAATCTCCGCTCTTGGAATTCGACACCATCGTCACGCCCTGGTGCGACGTCATCGGCATGCCCATTGCCCCGGCAATCCCGGTGAGCCGCGAGGGATCGAACGATCCGCGCAGCATCATGAGCATTCCCTTGCGGGAGCCTGAGTTCGGCAGCGCGATGAGGATCTCCCGCAGGTCGCGCCGCGGGTCAAACCCGATCGCCTGATCGAGCTTGGCGGCCTCCGCTTCCGACATCTTGACCTGCGACAGGATCATCTTCCCGAGCGGCGATTCTTTTACCTTATCGACGTCGATGCCTGATACCGCGGCCGTATCCGGCCCGATCAGGCTCAGCAGCGTCGAATCGACGGCCGCCGCCGGATGCCCAATCACGGCGGCGAGAAGGAAAGCAGTGGTTTTCAAGAGCTTCATAAACGAGTCTCGTCTGTATACTACGATAGCTCACCTCCCGGTGTTCCGGATTTTTGACGGCGGGAATCCGCCGGGAGCGTTACAATTGCAGATCACATGGGTGAAGAATTCTCTCACGCAGATTCTTCCGGTAACGCTGCTTCATCCGTGTACACGGTAGAAGAGTTTGAAACCTTGTACCGCGAGAACCTCGACCGGGTCTTCGGCTACGCCATCCGCTGTGTGGGAAGCAGAGGTCTGGCCGAGGAGCTTACCAGCGACGCGTTCCTCGCCCTGTTCAGGGTCCGCGAGAAGATCGATGCCGGCCGCGCCGCACCGTGGTTGCTCACCGTGGTGAAAAATCTGTCCGTCGATCACTGGAGGCGGCAAGCCGTCGAGCAGCGCCATCTTCAGCAGATCAAGGAGCCCGCAACGCTGCCCGGCAGCGGTGAGGCGGAACTGTCCGTAGAGCAGATGCTTGCCGACCCGGCCCTGAAGCCGGAGCACCGGACGTGTTTGCTGATGCGGTATGTTCACGGCATGGAGCGGCCTGATATCGCCAAGGCCACCGGTATGACAGAGAATCAAGTGAAGAGCTGCCTGCAGTACGGACTGGTGATTCTGCGGAAATCGATGCGCCAATAGCGCGGAAAGGAGAAGGCCATGGACTTCAAGCCCGGTGACCTGGAGCCAGACGAGCAGGACGCGCTCGATTGGATGCGGCAGCGTGTTCCTCGCGCCGCCGGCTGCCCAACCCCTGATGCGCTTCGGGCGGCCTCCGCTGAAGCCTTGCCGGAAGATCAGCTTGCCGCTGTCAATGCGCACAAAGCTTCGTGCGCCGCCTGTGCCGCGCTTGCTCAAAGCTTGAGTCTGATGGACCACCCGCCGCCCACGCCTCTGGAAAACCGCCGCATCCGGGCCCGGATCGGGCTGCCGGTGGAGGCCGTTCCCGCTTCAGGGCCGCGGTCCGCGCCTTGGTGGCAGCGATGGTGGGCCGCGGTTCCAGCGGCTGCCCTTGCCGCCGCCCTTGCTGCCGTCTGGTTTCAGGGGAAAGGCTTCGACCAGCCTTCCGGGAACGTTGCGAAGGTCGATTCGCCGCCTCAAAAGTCTGAGCCGTCCAAAACCGCGCGCATATCCCTCCAGCCGGCGCCACTCCGCCTTACCCTGTCGCAGTTGTCGTGGCGCGGGGAAGATGGGAACGAATCCAAGGAGGCTTACCTTGCGGCGCTTGGCCTTGCGCTCAAGCCCTATCGCGAGAGCCGCTGGACCGAAGCGGCCGCCTCGCTTGAACAGCTCTCCGCCCGGTACCCCAAGGCGGCGGAGCCTGTGTTCTATCGAGGGGTCGCTTTGCTCCTGTCCGGAAACGCCGCCGGCGCCGTTGTCCAGTTGGAAAAGGCGAATCAATTCAAAGACGCTGCTTTTGCCTCCGACCTTCCCTGGTATCTTGCCGCCGCCTTGGAACAGGCTGGCCGCGGCGGCGACGCCAACTCCTTGCTTGGATCTTTGTGCGCAGCGCCGGGACCGTACCAGCAGCAGGCCTGCGCCCTGGTGAAACAATAACCAATGCGGCTCGCCGTATTGCTATTCCTGGGTCTGGCCTGGGGGCAAGACCTCGCGCGGAACAAGCAGCACGCCCAGGAATCGTTGCGGCTGGCTCGCGCCGCGCGTGGCGAAGAAGATATGCGGAAGCGCGGGGAACTGCTGCGAAAAGCCGTCGACGAGGGGCGGCAATCCGGAGTGCCGCGCGTGTACGGAACGGCCCTCCACGAACTCAGCCGTCATACGCTCCGCGGAGGTAATTTCCAGGAGGCCATCGAGCAGATGCAAATGGCCGCTGGCGCCCTGCGTTTGGCCGGCGCTCAAATCCCGATGGCCGCCCTATTCCGTAAACTTGGCATTCTCCTGCAGCAGCAGGGCAACTTCGAGGAGGCCCTGGCGGCGTACAAGGAAGCGCTCTCGCATCAGGAGCGGCTTCAGGTCTGGCTTCCCGCCTCGCTTACCTTGCAACACATGGGCTTACTGTATGCCCGGATGGGAAAGCGCGATCAGGCCCTCGCACAATTGGAGAAGGCCATTGTCTACGCCCGCCAAGAGCATGCCCCTATGCAGTCACGCGCCCGCATTGCGTTTCTCGGCTGCGGCTATGAACTCCTCGGTGAGCACGCAACCAGTATTCAGATCATTGAGGGGCTCGGCCCCGGGCTGCCTCCGGGGGTGTCCACCTGCCTTGCCGCCGCATATTTTCATGCGGGCCAGTACGCCGGCGCGGAACGTACCGCTGCGGCCGCGTTGCCTGGCACCGCGAAGTCCACAACGGATGACGAAGGCGAGGAACCGGGCGTGTGGAACGATCTCATGCGCGACCGCATTCGCGCGCTCTATTGGCGCGCAGCCGCGCGGCGCAAACTCGGCAACCCCGGCGGTGCGCTTGAGGATCTCCTTCTCGCCATGCGCCAGGTGGAGGAAATGCGGAGCAATCTCGTCTCCTACGACTTCACGAAGCGCGGCTTTTCCAACCTTTTCGGCGTTTTCGGCGACATTACCACCCTGGCCATAGACATGCTACACGAAGCGGGCCGCCACCAGGAATCATTCGAAATCGCTGAGCAGGCGCGCGCGCGTGCGTTTCTCGATTTGCTCGCGGATAAGCAGGATGAGGGCTCGCCCATCACGGACCGCTTTCCGCGGCTCGCTGCTCTGACCGCCATTCCCGCCATCGCCAGCACGTCCAAACAGCAGGCCGCCACGGCTAGCGAAATGGCGGCCATCGCATCGCGCCTGGGTTCCGTTGTCGTGAGCTATTGGACCGCGCCGGAGGCCGTGTGGATTTGGGCCACCAGTCCCTCGGGCCGGATAAGCGGATTCCGCTCCAATGCTTCCGCGAGTGCTTTGCGCGCTCTCTTGAAGCGCGCCTCCTCGAGAAAGGGCCCGCCGGACACCGATGCCCTTCGTTCATTGCACAGGCTCCTGATTGCACCGGTACAGCCGCTTCTTCCCAAGCAAGGCGTTCCGCTGCTCACTTTGATTCCCCATGGCGCTCTGTTCGAGGTTCCCTTTGCCGCCCTGGTTGACGAACGTGGCCGCTACCTCGTCGAGACCCATGCCATCCACTTCGCGCCCAGCGTGGCGGCCTTCGGCCTTCTCGCCGCCCGGCCACGATTGCAGGGCGCGCCCATGCTGCTCGTCGGAGATATCGTAAAACCACCGCGGCTGCCTGGCGGCAAACCGCTGCCTCCGTTGCGCCGCTCGGCGGCGGAAATACGTTCCATCGCCGCAGTTTCCGGCAAGGCGGCATTGCTCCAACGGGAGTTGGCTAGTCTTGAGCAGGTGCGCGAAGCGTCGCAATCGGGTTCGGTTCTTCACTTCGCCGGCCATGCTGTTGTCGACAATGACCGTCCCTTCGATTCGTTCCTCGCCCTCAGTAACGGAGAGAAGCTGACTGTACGGTCGATCTACGGCATGAATCTCAAGGCGCATCTGGTCACGTTGAGCTCGTGCCGTGGCGCATCCGGGGCGATTTCCGCCGATGGAGTGCTCAGCCTCGCGCGAGGCCTCTTCCATGCCGGCGCGGCATCGGTTCTCGCGTCCGTCTGGGATGTCTCCGATGAGAGCACGGAGCGCATGATGCCGCGGTTTTATCAATCCCTGCGCCGCTCCGGGAACAAGGCGTCGGCTCTCCGGGAGGCGCAACTGTATCTTGTGAATGAGCTGCGCCACGGCCGGATCTCTCTGGAAACGGCCGCTGGTCCTGCCGTGCTTCCCGAGCATCCGGCGCTTTGGGCCGGCTTCCAGCTTCAGGGCGAGCCGAAGTGAATTCCGTGGCCACCGCCACTTTCCTGTTGCCCTGGCTATCCCAGGAGCGGAGATCAATCGAACTGAACGGGGAAGTGGCTCCGGGAGACAGCGTGTCACCCCCCGGCGCACGATTACGCACCGTCCCCAGCGTGGGATGGAAGTGGAGCTGCGCTACGATGGTATCCGTGCAGGACAAAGGCCAACCGATCGGACTCCTGGTTCGGGTCGTGCCACCGTCGTTGGCCGGACGATAATGCCGCTCCCAGTCAGTTGGGCCTGAACCATCGAGGGCGGCGAGTGTCATTTCGCACTCGCCGCCCATTTCGTTTTCCAATGGCAAAGGAAAATCCCGCCTTGACGCACCGGCGGAAGGATGCCCGAAACAAAAAAGTCTGTGCCTTTCTTCCACCATACTCCCGGGTTCGTTATGAACGCAGGAGGATGAAATGATCATCAAACCAACTTGCAAATTCCTGGTTGCGGCAACCGCCACTGTCCTTTTCGCCCTGGCGATCCCAGGAGCGGAGATCAATCGAACTGAACGGGGCAGGAGCTCCGGAAGACAGTTCAAGACTGGCGTCAAGCAGGTCAGCACCAAGCGCACGGCTACGAACCATCCGCAGCGTGAGGGAACGGCGGTAGGCCGCGCCGCACAGCGCTCGTCCAAACCGCCAGCGGCCGCCAAGTGGGAGATTTCAGAAATGGATGGCAGCCGGAACACGGCCATTGGCCACCCCACTTCAAGCCCGGCAACGAAGACCAAAGGAGCGAAACGATTTGGCACCGGGCCGGCCAGCGCCGGGCAGCGGTCGCTCCACGGCGGTGGCCACGTAACGGCGGAGGCCTTGAAACCAGATCCCTGGGCCACGTTTCCGCGCGACAGACAGCAACGTACAGTCTCTTCGCCTGGGGAAACCAAAAAAGCGCGGATTCAGCCGGGATCAAGCCCTCGGAAGACGGGTTGGACAGACGACAATGGCGCGCCCGGCACGTTGAGTCTGAACTTCCGGGAGCGGCGTTGAACGTTGATCCCAGGAAAGGGTTTGGGCGGCGGGTGTCATCGCGCACCTTGCCGCCCACTCTCGTTTCTAAGGGTCGGTGAAATGGACTGGGTCGCCCGGGGACTGGGAAAGTACACGAAAAATATCCGCTGCCTTCTTCCACCCTGCGCCCCTGTTCGTTATGAACGCAGGAGGATGAAATGATCATCAAACCAACTTGCAAATTCCTGGTTGCGGCAACCGCCACTGTCCTTTTCGCCCTGGCTATCCCAGGAGCGGAGATCAATCGAACTGAACGGGGCAGGGGCTCCGGAAGACAGTTCAAGACTGGCGTCAAGCAGGTCAGCACCAAGCGCACGGCTACGAACCATCCGCAGCGTGAGGGAACGGCGGTAGGCCGCGCCGCACAGCGCTCGTCCGAACCGCCAGCGGCCGCCAAGTGGGAGATTTCAGAAATGGATGGCAGCCGGAACACGGCCATTGGCCACCTCACTTCAAGCCCGGCAACGAAGACCAAAGGAGCGAAACGATTTGGCACCGGGTCGGCCAGCGCCGGACAGCGGTCGCTCCACGGCGGTGGCCATGTAACGGCGGAGGCCTTGAAACCAGATCCCTGGGCCACGTTTCCGCGCGACAGACAGCAACGTACAGTCTCTTCGCCTTGGGAAACCGCCCGGCAGCGGACGAGCCCCCAGCAGCAGTTTAGTCGTGGAGCCGGCGCCTCCAGCACCTGGCGCTAAGGCGACCAGGCACGACACGGTCAAAAAAGCACGGATTCAGCCGGGATCAACCCCTCGGAAGACGGGTTGGACAGACGATAATGGCTCGCCCGCCCACTTGAGTCTGAACTTCCGGGGGCGGCGTTGACTTGTTGATCCCAGGAAAGGCTTTGGGCGGCGGGTGTCATCGCGCACCTTGCCGCCCGTTTTCGTTTTCTAAGGGTCGGAGTCGCCCGTGGACGCTGACGGCGCAAACGAAAAAATATCCACTGCTTTTCTTCCACCCTGCTCCCGTCTTCGTCATGAACGCAGGAGGATGACTAAAATGATCATCAAGCCAATCTGCAAATTCCTGGTGGCGGCGACCGCCACTCTTCTTTTCACCCTGGCTGTCCCGGCAGCGGAGATCAAACGAACCGGAACGGGCGGTGGCTCGGGAAGACAGCGTGCAATGAAAGACAACAGAGCGCACCAGCGGAGCAACCCCCAGCGCTCAGTTGTGCACGATCCCCAGAGTAAGCGAACGGCGGGAAGCGGAGCGGAGACCAAACGGGTTCAGGGCCGTAGCTCTGGAAAAACCAGTGAGGCCGGAGCTCCCGGCAGCCGGACCCCAGTAAGGACAGGCACCGGGATGGCCACAGCGGAGGCCTCTCGGAAACCAGCGTTCTTTGGGAAGTATATCGACGACGCCGGCAGATTTCGCGGTGTTGAAGGACGACGTAGCGTCCCTTCCGGGGGTTCCGGGGGGGATCCTGCCCAGCGGCGGACGGCAGAGAGTCGGCCGGAATCACGATAGCATGGGAGGACCATGAGGCTGTCCATGATCCTCCTTGCACCTCTCGCCCTGGCCCAGCCAGAACTCTCCGTCAAGTGGGAAGAACTCACCGCCGCCGACTTTGCCTCAGCCATCCAAAAGGCGCAGGGGACCTGCCTGCTCCCGTTCGGCGTCCTGGAGAAGCACGGTCCGCATCTGCCCCTGGGCACGGACCTGCTCAACGTCCGCTACGTCTCGATCCAGGCCGCGCAACAGGAGTTCTCCGTCGTGTTCCCCCAGTACTACTTCGGCCAGATCTTCGAGGCCAAACACGAGCCCGGAACCATCGCCTACAGCTCGAACCTGCAACTGGCCATGCTTGAGGAGACTACCGCCGAGATGGCACGGAACGGCTGCAAGAAGATCGTCGTCGTCAACGGTCACGGCGGCAACACGAGCCTGCTGCCCTACTTCTCGCAGTCGCAGTTGGCTTCGAAGAAGGACCACGTCGTCTACGCTTATCTCCGTCCCGCAATGCCCGCCGGTGGACCCCCGAAGCGCACCAAAACCGACGGCCACGCCGGCGAATCCGAGACATCAAACACGCTCGTTTCCCACCCCAACCTCGTGAAGATGGATCGCGCGACCCAGCAGTCCGGAGCTGATCTCGACCGGCTGGACCTGCCCCAAGGCGTTTACACCGGCATCTGGTGGTACGCCAAGTACCCGCACCACTACGCCGGTGAAGGCGCGGCCGCCACCAGGGAACTCGGCGAATTCCAAATGAAAGCCTGGACCAGCGGGCTGGTCAACGCGATCCGGGCCATCAAGGCGGATCAGGCCAGCCCGCGCCTCCAGAACGAATTCTTCGACAAGGCCGGCCGCCCGCTCGAAACGCGCCAATAGGCTCTGGCGCCTCGCCCGCAGGTTGCGTCATGCTGAGTGTAGGTGGAATGGCTCAACTATCATCACCTGCTCTACTTCTGGACCGTGGCCAAGGAGGGCAGCATCGCGCGGGCGTGCGTGAAGCTACGGCTCGCTCAGCCCACAATTTCCGGTCAGATCCGCCAGCTCGAAGACAGCCTCGGTGAGAAGCTGTTCGCCAAAGCGGGCCGCGGACTTGTCCTGACCGAGATCGGCCAAGTGGTCTACCGGTACGCCGAGGAAATCTTCGGACTTGGGCACGAGCTACAGAACGTTCTGCGCGGCGGCGTGGCCGGCCGCTCGATGCGGTTGATGGTCGGCGTGTCCGACATGGTGCCGAAGCTGGTCGCTCACCGGATTCTGATGCCCGCGCTCGCGATGCCGGAACCGGTGCGGCTGGTTTGTGAAGAGGACTCGCCGCAGCGGCTCCTGGCCGATCTCGCGGAACACAAGCTGGATGTCGTGCTATCGGAGGTCCCGGTGACCTCTCTCGCGCGGGTCAAAGGCTACAACCACCTGCTTGGAACTACCGGAATTACACTTTTCGGCGCCCCCGCCCTTGCCGGGCGCCTGAGACGTGGATTCCCCTCAAGCCTGGACGGAGCGCCGTTTCTTATGCCCGTGGATGGATCTGGCCTCCGCCGGTCGCTCGAACAGTGGATGTCCAGTGCCGGGATACGCCCGGTGATCGCAGGTGAGTTCAAAGACAGCGCGTTGATGAAGGCGTTCGGACAGGCCGGTGCCGGCGTATTTGGCGGTCCCACCGCCATCGAACGCGAGATTCGAGACCACTATGCTGTCGAACCCATTGGCGTCGCCGACGGGGTGGCCGAGACGTTCTATGCCATTTCCGGCGAACGTAGACTGAAGCATCCGGCTGTCCTGAAGATCATTGATCTTGCGCGCGGGAAACTCTTCAATGCTTGACAGATCGGTTTTCACGATCAATCTTGATCGAAACATCTATTTGAATATTCCTTTGAGACGCTGTACTGTGGATTTGTCGGGGAAATCAAACAACCCGAATCAAGTTACCAAAGGAGAATCTATGAACCTCATGAACATCGTCACAGGGGCCATCGCTAGCCTTGTGCTGGCGACACTTCCCGCAAGCGCGTTGGAAAAAGAATTTGTTGACCACCTTGTCGAGTCGGCCAGAACCATTGAGCAGGACGCATCGAAGGTGAGCCTGGCGCTGAAGTCGAAGAAATCCAGCCAATCGGACGTCATGAAAATGATCGATGCGATGAACTCGGACCTTGACAAGCTGCGGCAGTTAGCGGATCAGTATGAAACCACCCATCCCAAGATGAGCGGCCGCGACCTGGAGGAATGGAAGCTGATCAGGCAAAAGATCCAGCTTCTCGAGATCTTCCATCAGAGAAAGCAAACGCTTGCCTCCCAGGACATCAACAAGAACCGGTCGTTGATCCGGGCTCACGCAGACGGCGTCGCGCTCCGGGCGTCCAAGCTGCAAGAGTCAGCTCTCAAGTTTGTGCGAACCGGAGACATCCTTGACAAGTGTGCCGGTGGGCGGTTGACACAAACGAAGGGTAACCGGGGGACAGCGGTTAAGCTGGGGGATGCCCTGGCGAGAGGTGAGC
>VFZX01000227.1 GCA_016871015.1 Acidobacteriota bacterium
GCGGTTCCGGTTCTAGCCTAGTCCGCTACGATCTTGGCGACATGCGGGGCCAGTTGCTCATAACGCATCTGGCCCGGATGGTATAGCGTCACGATCCCCTTGCGATTCACCAGTACGAGCGTCGGTGTCGTGCTACATCCCCACGCCTTAAAGTTCTCTTCGCTCACGGGCGCGGGCATCGCGCTCAGCGATCCGTAGTGCTGCTGCCGGACCTGGTCGATGTAGCGCAGTTCCTGGTCCGGCGGCGCCTCGACGCCTCCCGCCACGTAGCCGTAACGCTGGGTCGGGCCGATCACCTTGAGCCCCTTGGCGGCATGCTCCTTCTCGAACCGGGCGAGCACCGGGATCTGATTCTTGCAGTCCCCGCACCAGTGAGCCCAGAAGAACAGGATCAGCGGCTTGCCCTTCAGCTCGGCCACCGGCACCGGCTTGGGACCCAAGTGCTGCTTCATCTCGATCGCCGGAGCCGGCTTTCCCTCAAGACTGAGCAGATGCAGATTCTTCTGTGTCCGGGTGCGGATCGACGTGCCGTGCCACGCCTTGAGCTCGTTCTGCAGGAACGCCACCGCCTCGGTCCGCGCACCCCTGCCAGCGAGTGTGTGGCCCCACACCTCGATCGATGCGCCGAGCGCCAGCGGGAGCTTCGGTTCATCATCGAGCTTGCGGGACTTCAACGCCTCCATGCACAGATCGCGTGTCCGTGCTGAATAAGCCTCGGCCTTGTCCCACAGCTTGTTGGCCTGCGCGCCGCGCCCCACCCACGAATACGCCAGAATCGCCTCCGGATTCCAGCCGTTCGCCTTGCGGAACTCCTCGACCCGGGCTTCCGCCGCGGCGAAGTCTTTCCGTCCCAGATCCGCGCGGACATCAGCCACCAGATCGGCCAGCGCGGCGCCCGCGAAAAAGAAAGCAAGGGTCAGGGTTTTCATAGGTTCAACAGTTTGTGAGTATACACGATGCTGGCCTCGAGATCTTCGCGCTCCCGTGCCGCCGGATCCTCGGGCTTTGACGGTGCCGGTAGTGGCCGCCCCTTGTCGGCGATGGCCAGGAACCGGGCAAACTGCCAGGCCGGGACATTGCGGTAGCCGTCCCAGAATTTCGGGTCGAAGATGGCGAAGGTCCGCGGCGGAGTGACAATGATTTCCAGCGACAGCGCCTTGCCCGGGCACCGTTCGACGAACTTCCGGACATAGCCATCAATGTCGACGTTGCCTTCGCCCATCCGGGTCCAACGCACGGCGATTCCCTCGGGCACGCGCCACGCTGCCGAGTCACGGATGTGGCTCGTCAGCACATAGGGCGCCAGCAGATCGAGCGTCACGTGCGGATCCTCGATGGTCCACACGGGATTCCCGGAATCGATGCAGGCGCCCACGAAGTCCGTGCCCGCGCCCTCGATGAGCATCTTGAGCTCGCGTCCTTGCATGTCGCCCGCGTGATTCTCGATCGCGATCTTCACACCGGCATCGATTGCGCGGGTCCGCACGGCCCGCAGCACCTTCACCGTGTTTTCGATGTGGCCCTCGACCGGCACCTCGCCAGTGCGGTCCGCCATCGTGCCGAGAAACGCGCGCACGAGCCGCGATCCAGCGGTGTTCGCGGCGCTGATCATCCGCGTCAACTGCTCTTCGGCCGTGCCCTGCTTGGGATCGAACGCCTTCGAGCTGGGGCAGATCGACCGCATCCCGATCTCGAGCTCGATCCCTAGCTTCTCCGAATACGCGCGGACCTTCTTCAGGTTGTCCGGCTCCAGATTCCCGAGAAACCGGATCTCGGAGAAGTGGACCACGTTCGCCTTCCACTTGGCGCAATAGTCCAGATACTGGAATGGGGTCCAGCCCGAGGTCCGGATGCTGAACAGGTCGATGCCGAATTTCGGCTTGGTGGCGGCTGGCATGGCGGCTGCTCCAGTGGCGGCGAGGAAGGTTCTCCGCTGCATAACGGATATTATCCCCGGAGTTGGCCCAGCAGGGAATCGAGTTCGTCCGCGGTGAGGTCGCCTGCATACCGCCAGTGCCAGCGGCCCGGGGCGGCGACGCTGAGAATCGCACCCAGCGGCCGCAAGGCTTGTGCCAACTCCGGGGTCGCACGATCCACCGGAACCGCGACCAAGTGGGCGGGGCGGCCCTCGGCACGCAGCCTTTGCAAGAGTTCTTCGACCGGCAATCCACCCGGATTGACTTCGAGGTCGAATGCGCGGCCCGTCTTGTTGATCGCCTTTTCGCGGCGAATGAAATCGTACAACTGCTGGCACGCCTCGACTGCTTGCGCGAGCCCGCTGAACGCGGAGAAATCGAGCGAGAACCGGGAGAACGCCGCCGTGTCGTGAATCGCAAGCTCCATACTGGCGGGCGCGGCGGGATCAACATGCAGCCATCCAGCGCCGGCCGTGTATCCCTCCCTCCAGCCCGCCCGGATCGCCGCCCACACGACTGCGGTGAACTTGTCGGGCGCCACTTCGATCGAGGCATAGTTCAACCCGGTCGCCTTGTAAGCCGCCCGGAATCCCTCGAAGGCAGCCGGCAGCGATACCACGGGATCCGCCGGTGCAACGCAGAGCAGCGGTTGGGCCCCGGCCGGCCGGGGCAGCACGGCGCGGTCAAGCGAATTCGCGAAGGTCATGACAGCCCCCGTGTCACGCGGACCAAACGGGATCGCATTGACGACCACTTCCCGGCCCCCTCCCGGGCGCATCCGGCCGATGAGCATGGCGTTGGGGAAAAGTCCGCTCGCCGGCGCCGAGGATAAGGCCATTCGCAACAGAAGCGGAACGGTCTCGGCCGGACTGACAGCGTCGACCGCCAGATAATAGGTCTGCGCGTGGAAGGGATCGGCCTGAAGCGACCCCCAATATGGGCGGATACTGGTGAGTCCAAGCGATGCTGCTCTCGGCCCCAGCCGGTGGCGCTGCTCATCGGTGATGGCCTTGCCACCAAGCTGCTGGAACACCAAGTCAGCCAATGACGCTGCTTCACTTGCCTTGAGCGGCAGAAGGAGGGGAATCGAAGAGGTCACAGCGCGAGTTGTTTGAGGTACTCCCTGAAGCTGGATCCGAGGTCCGGGCGGCGCAGCGCGAATTCCACCGTGGCCTTCAGAAATCCCAGCTTATCACCTGCGTCAAACCGCCGCCCTTCGAACCGGTAGCCGTAAATCGGCCGGCTGCGCAGCAGGTGTTTCAGCGCGTCCGTCAACTGGATCTCGCCGCCCGCGCCCGGCTGGATCTGCGTAATGGACTCGAAGATCTCCGGCACCAGAACGTAGCGTCCGATAATGGCCAGGTTTGAGGGAGCATGCTCAGCCTTGGGCTTTTCCACCATGTTGCGGATCCGGTAAAGCCGGTTCTTCGTCCCGTTGTGGTCCACGGGCTCGGCGTCCACGACTCCGTAAGCCGAGATCTGCTCGCGCGGAACTTCCATCAGGGCAACCACCGAAGCGCCGAAGTACGCATAGCAGTCCAACAGTTGGTGCAAGCATGGGACTTCAGCGTCGATCACGTCGTCCGACAGCACCACGGCAAACGGTTCGGGTCCCACGAGGTTGCGCGCCCGAAGCACGGCATGGCCCAGTCCAAGCGCCTCCTTTTGCCGGATGTAGGCGACCTCGATCATGTCGCTGACCCCGCGCACCTGGCGAAGGAGGTCGGCCTTTTGCTTGCGCTCGAGGAGGTCTTCGAGCTCAAAGCTGACGTCGAAATGGTCTTCGATCGCCGACTTTCCCCGTCCAGTTACGATGATGATGTTCTGGACGCCGGACTGGATCGCCTCTTCAACGCCATATTGAATGAGAGGCTTATCCACCAGCGGGAGCATCTCTTTCGGCATCGCCTTGGTGGCGGGGAGAAACCGGGTACCCAACCCGGCGGCGGGGAAAACCGCCTTCCGGACCTTCGCTATCATGTCGCGACTTCTATTGTAGCGGCCCCAGGCTCAGCGGATCTGGCGCTGAAAATCACTCATCATCGATTTGAACTTCTCGCGCTGCGCCGGATCGAGAATCCGCAGGATGCGCTCCTTGCCGTTAGCGCGGACTTCGTCCATCTGCGCCTGCAAAGTTTGGTAGTACATCATGAAGTCGTCGAGAACCACCTCGACTTCTTTGGTCTGGTCGCCGGTGAGATCGAGGTCCTTGCGCAGACGCTGAAGGGAAATCTCCTTGCCGCCTTCCTTCCATGAGGGTCCGGGCTTGGCGGGCTGCCGGTTCACGAAGCGGAAACCGAGCGCGCCCGCCGCTGAGCCCGTAAGGAACACCAGGAGTAGGAGTGACAGGATCCGCGTATTTCGCCAGGGGGATCCCGCCATGGCGTTACTCTCCGTAGGTGGTGAGATTCACCAGAAGCGCGTCGCGATTGCGGTCCTGATGCTCGTCCACGCTCCACTGGGCGTCGTCGGAATCGGGCTGTGCCAGCACTTGCTCGATTCCAGCCATCACCGCCTGTTCGGCGGGCGGGCTCACGAGCAGAACTCCCAACAGCACAAGCAGTGCCGCTGAAGCCACCGCCAGGCGCCGGAAAAACACCGGCTCCAGGAACAGGCTCCAGAAGGAGTTGCCGCGCTGGGCCTCGATCCGGTCCATCACCCGGGCATAGAAGCCGGGAGCGGGATCGGTTTCAGCTTCGGGGCGCAAGGCCGAACGGATCAGCTTTGCGTGCTGCTCGAATTGCTCCACCAAACGCCGTGTTTCATCGTCCATAGCCAGAACACCATCGAACTCCGTGCGCGCCCGGGGGTCGAGCGAGCCGTGAAGATATCGTTCCAGGTTGTCCTCGATTCGCCGGTCCATGGTTTACCTTCCCTCTCAACAACCGCTACATCACGCGGATCTGAGCGTCCGCTTCACACACAATATACTATCACCCGAACAGGGCGGGGCTGAACTTGGGCATCAATCTCTGCGCCGCCTTCACCAACTTTTGGCGAGCCCGGAACAGCTTCACCTTCACCGTATTCTCGTTCATTCCGGTCATGGAGGCCAACTCTTCCACCGAGTGCCCCTCCACTTCCTTGAGCATCAGCAATTGCCGGTCCTCGCTCGAAACCTTCTCGAGCAGCTTCAGGACGAAGTCGCGCTGCGCGAGCCGCTCGTCCATCGACAGTTGATTCTCGCTGCCCGGCTCGGTACGCTCGATCCGCTGGGCCTCTTCCTCGCTGAAGTCGCTTTCGTAGACCAGCTTCCGGACCTTTTTCTTGCGCAGGTAGTCGTAGCACTCGTTGACCGTGATTTTGTAAATCCAGGTCAGCAGGCTCGACCGGAAGTCAAAGTTGCCGATCGAAAAGTAGATCTTCGAAAACACCTGCTGGGCGATGTCCTCGGCGTCGTTGTGGTTGCGCAGGATCCCGTGGATGATCGAGAAGACCTTCGCCTGATACCGGTCGACGACCTCCCGGAACGCAATCTCGTCCCCATTCTGAACGCGGCGGACCAGAGCGGCTTCATCGGTTGATTTGTAGTCCACTCGCGCTTGGGCCCTAACCTTCCGTCCCGCATCGGTCAGCGGGATCGTTGTCGCAACTGCCATCGCGCCTGCCATAACATCATGGGGGACGCGGCCCCGGCCCGGCAGGTTTCAAATCACGGGCTTCCAGCCAAAATAGCGGATCCGGCGGGAGAATCGCAAGCCGGTGTGGAAAGAATCAACGCCCGTCCAGCTTGGACATCAGTTCCTGAACCAGGCGTTCGAGTTCCTTGCGGCGCGCGGTCTCTTGCTCCGCAAGGGCCTCCGCCTCCTCCGCGCGGGTTTGGGCCTGCTCGACCTGAGCCTGGGCTTGCTCCACCTGGGCGTGAGCCTGCTCCACCTGGGCCTGGGCCTGTTCCACCTGGGCGTGAGCCTGCTCCGCCTGAGCTTGGGCCTGTTCCACCTGAGCTTGGGCCTGCTCCACCTGAGCTTGGGCCTGCTCCGACTGAGCCTGCGCTCTCTCCGCCTCTTGCTTCGCCATGGCCGCCGCCTCATACGGAGTGGGCAGCACACGGCCATCCCGGTCGCACCAGCGCATGAAGGTTCCCCAAACGCCTTCGAACTCTCCGGTCCAGAGCGTCACGCCGATGTTGAGGTCCTCGAAAAAGTGCGACTTCCGCTTCCGGTACCTGCCGTTCACCAGCTCGAACACCTGCAGCGGCTCCTTCGTCAGCTTGCCGAACGGGTCGTGCACGATGTAGTAGCGGATCTTCCATTTCTGATACCGCGACTTCTTCACCGTCAGCTCTCCGCCGTGCTTGTTCGACACGATTTCGAGCACCACCTCCGGCATCTTTCCGTGATCCCAGAAGAAGTACGCGCGGTTGTCATCGCCAAGCGGCGCCACCACGTCTTCCGAAATAAACCCATCCGGGGCGAGCGGCGGTTCCTCCACCGACTCGAATATTCCAACGTTTGAAGCCGCCCAAAAAGTGCGCTTCTTCCCTTCCTCGCCCGGCAACGGGAGCGGGGTCCAGGAGTGATGCACAGAGGACATTGACAGCCTCTGCTGCTTTTCAGAGAAAGGATTGTCCACGGGATCGTCGGTTACCGTCACCAGATCCGCGATGCGCCGCCGGATCTCTTCATCCATCCCCACAACTTCAAGAGGTTCGGCAAGTGTCTGCGGCATAATTCACCCTTCGCCCACGAGTGTACCATTCCAAACCGGTCCGCCAGCCGATACAATAGGGAGCGGTTGCCCATGCTCCGCCGCGACTTCCTCCGCTCCGCCGCCGCACTCGCCTCTCTCCCCTCCCTGCGCGCCGCCGTCGAAAAGGCCAAGCCGCTCAACCTGAAGATCACCGGACTCAAAACCTTCACCGTCAACGTCGGCAGCGTCAACTGGGTCTTCTGCAAGGTCTACACCAACCAAGGGCTCACCGGACTCGGCGAAGGCTCCATCACCAGCAAGGAGGCCACGCTCGCCGCCGCCATCATGGAACACGAGCGTTACCTGATGGGCAAGGATCCCACCGAGATCGAGCTGCACTGGCAGGCGATGTTCCGCTATCCCCGCTGGCGCGGCGGCCCGATCCTGAACAGCGCTATCAGCGCGGTCGAGATCGCGCTCTGCGACATCCTCGGAAAAGCACTCGGACAGCCCATCTACCGGCTGCTCGGAGGCGCGGCCCGCAAGCGCATCCGGCTGTATAAGGACGTTGGGTCCACGGTGGACGCGTTCCTCAAGGCCAAGGAAGAGGGCTACACGGCGGCCAAGTCCGGATTCATCCGAATCGAGAACGAGCTCGTGCGTCCCGCCTTCGCGGTCCGGGAGGCGCACAAGCGGCTCGCCGAGGTCCGCAAGGCCGTGGGTGACGACTTCGACATCTGTATCGACGCGCACGGCCAGCTCACCACCGTCATGGCGGTCGACTTTTGCACACGGATCGAGGAGCTGCGCCCGTTTTTTGTCGAAGAGCCCACCCAGCTTGAGGATCTCGGCGAGCTCGAGCTGCTCCGTTCGAAGACCAAGGTTCCGCTGGCCACCGGTGAGCGCTCGTTCACCAAGTACGGATTCGCCGACTTCTGCTCGCGCCACCTGGTGAACATCGTCCAGCCCGATGTCTGCCACGCCGGCGGGATCCTCGAGATGAAGAAGATCGGCACGATCGCCGAGACCTACCGGATCGAGATGGCGCCGCACAACCCGCAGAGCGAAGTGAGCACGCTTGCCTCGCTCCATGTCGACGCCACCACGCCCGCGTGCACGATACAGGAATACAATCCGAACCGCACGGCCTGGGTGCAGGATCTCTTCTACGGCGGCGCCGTGGTGGTCAAGGATGGCCATGCCGAACTCCCCGTCCGCGTGGGCCTTGGAGTCGACCTCGACGAGAAGGTCGCCGCCCAACATCCCTATAAGCCCGTCACCCGGCCCCAAAATGTCTTCTCGGACGGAGGCGTAGCGGACCACTGATGCGCACACTGTCCGTTCTTGTCACCGCACTCGCGCTCGCCGCGCAGGAATCCGAACGGACCATCGCCGAGTGGGTCATCCGCTCAGGCGGAGGCGTGATCCCCACCGGCGGCTCCACGCCGGTCCGCGAAATCGATCAGCTCCCGCCCGGCGACCTGCGCCTGCAGACCATCGACTTCACCGGATCGCTGATCACTCCCGACGATCTCAAGCGGCTGCGCCACCTGACCGCCATCCGCGAGCTGTACCTACCGGCTCCGATGTGGAACGAAGGCGCCGGATCCCGCCGCGACTCCAACGAAGCGTTCGAATACTTGAGTGGGCTCAAGACCCTCGAAAAGATCCAGACGAGCGTCCACTTCCTCACCACGATGAACATCCAGGACAAGGGTCTGGCGCTCATCCGCCCGCTGGAAAACCTTCGCGAGATCCGGGTCCAGCAGAGCCGCGTCAAGGGCCGCACGCTGACGCCGTTCATGAACCTGCGAGCGGTCGACTTTAGCTACACGCTGTTTGACGACGGCGGCATGGAAGCGCTCAAGGACAAGGTCAAGCTCGAACACCTGGTCGTGAAGGACACGCTCGTGACCGACGCGGGAGTCGTCCATTTGGCGGAACTGGTCAACCTCAAGAACCTCGACCTGTATGGTTGCCGGGTAACCGATACCGGACTGCTCGCCCTGCGCAAACTCACCAAGCTCCGCAACCTCAACCTGCTCGGCGCCCGCATCACCGACGACGGTCTCGACGCACTTGCCGGGATGAGCGGACTCGAAGCGCTCAATCTGTACCGCTCCTCGGTCACCAACGCCGGACTCGAAAAGCTCAAGCACCTGAAGCGCCTCACCTCGCTCGATCTCCGCTATTCGCGCGTGACGCGGTCCGGGATCGACGGGCTGGTGAAGGCGATCCCTGGCCTGCGTGTCAACTTCCTCGATTCGGCTCCTGCCCGCGCGATCACCGCCGCGCCTCCGAAGGGCTCCGGCGATGCGGCCATCGCCGCCTGGATCCAGGGGCTCGGCGGCAATGCCGTGCTCGCAAGCGGCAAACTGGTCGAAACGGACCTCGCCACTTCGGCGATCACCGACGGACTGCTGTCGAATCTCGCCGGAGCCAGCAGCCTCCGCAAGCTCAACCTTTCGGCGACCGAAGCGGGCGATGTCGGACTTCGTGCCCTCTCCCCGCTCACCGCACTCGAGGACCTGAACCTGAGCCACACGCTCGTCACCGACCGCGGACTCGAATCGCTGCCCACTGGCATCCGGCGGCTGGTGCTCAACCAGACCAGCGTCCGCGGCTACGCCTTGCCGCGCTTCACTCAGCTTCAAGATCTCGAACTCTCCGGCGCGCCCGTTGTCGACGACTCGATTCCTGAAATCGCCAAGGCCACCTCGCTCGTCCGGCTCCGCTTGAGCCACACCGATTTCACCAGCGCGGGCCTCGGTCCACTGAAATCGCTGCAACGCCTCCAGGTGTTCGACCTCGGCTCCAATGACGTCGACGACAAGGGCTTGGCTTCCCTCGCCCCGCTCACGAGCCTCACCGAGCTGAATCTCGCCTATGGCCGCTACACTGACGAAGGCCTCAAGCACCTGGAACCGCTCGTCAATCTCGAACGGCTCGAAATGAATCGCACGCGCGTCTCCGACAAGGGACTCCCGCATCTCGCCAAGCTTCCCAAGCTCAAGGCCCTGAACCTCAACTACACGCAGGTGACCGACCAGGGCCTGGCGATTCTCAAGACGCTTCCGGCGTTAACTGACCTCAGCCTCGACACCGGCGCCGTCACCGACAAGGGTCTCGACACGCTCGCCGGGATGAAGGGCCTTCGGTGGCTCAACCTCTATCACACGCTCATCACCGAAGCCGGATTCCGGAAGCTGCAACAAGCGATGCCGGACACCCGAATCGTATTCGACCGTGACTCCGCCCTGCCGAATCGAAGGGGGAGCTGATCATGCTGCTGCTTCTGGCCGCCGCTATCGGAACCAGTTGGGTTGAAGACCTCGGTGGACGCGTCGAAACCAACGCCCGCAAGGAGCCGGTTGCGGTCCATTTGCGCGGAACCCATGTCGCCGACGCCGATCTGACTCACATCGCCGCCATGCCCCAGCTCGAGCGGCTCGACCTGTCGCTGACGCGTGTCACCGATCTTGGCCTGCTCCGCCTCAAGGACTTGAAGAACGTTCGCGAGATCAACCTGTTCTTCGCCGAGCTGGTCACTGACGAGGGTCTGGCGGCGATGCGGAACTGGCCCCGGATTCAACGGCTCAACCTGCGCGGCACCAAGGTCACCGATAATACGCTCGCACTCCTCGCCGGTAAGGAATCAATCGCCGCGCTGGACATCGGCTATGCCGAAGTCACCGACTCAGGACTCCAGAACCTGCCCCGCTATCCCAACCTCCGCGAGCTTGCCTTCGGTGGAAACAAAATGACCGAGGTCGGACTTCAGGTGCTGCGCTCGATGCCTCAGATCACGCATCTGGACATCAGTGGCAAGCAACGCACGGACTCCGGACTTTGGTTTGTCGGACTCACCGACATCGGTCTCGACCCCGTCGCCACGCTTGCCGCACTGCGCGTCCTCAACGTGTCCGGCACGCCTGTTTCCGCGCGTGGGGTCGAGAAGCTGAAGGGACTCAATCAGCTCGAACGCCTCAACCTGCTCTCCTGCCGCCGCATCAATGACGACGTCGTCACGCACCTGGCCGCCATGCCCGCGCTCAAATGGGTCGAGCTCAAGGACACAGGCGTTACCGCCAAGGGATTCGCCGCGCTCCGCGCCGCCCGTCCGAATCTGCAGGTCGCTGGGGATCCCTCGAAGGAACCGCCCGATCCCTACAAGATCGAGACGGAAGAAGGCGGCTTCCGTGTGACCCGCATCAACACCATGGCTCCCGAGCGTAACGACGCGATGGGCGTGGTATCGGTGAACCTGCAGGACGGCTCGGTCGCCGTTGGCGCCACGCTCGACACGAATCCGCATGTGCGGGTGGAAGTGCGTGGACTGGAGATCAGCGAACAAAAGCAGCTCGTGTCCGCCAAGGGCGATCAGGTGCTGCTTGACACCGCCAAGCTGCGGATCAGCCGCCTTGCATGCCCGTCGCGCGCCTCATGTCCTGACAATCAGGCACAGGCTGTCGACGTGCAACTCGGATCCGGCGCGATCACGGCTTTGCGCGCCGGTTCTCCTCCCCGTTACAACGAGGCCCCCCTGCCGCTCGAGTTGATCCGGATCGAAGTCAAGTAGACGGGCCGGAACTACCCGTTTTTACGGCGGAAAAACAGCCCGTCGCTCGAACGCAGCACTCCCGCCACAACCAGCACGAAAATCGCGAGCAAAGAGGCGAAAGTCGCCAACGTCCCCACCACCAGGTAGTCGGTGTTCTGGCGTGGTTCAGGAAAAAACATGAGAAGCAGCCCAACGACTCCGGCGAAGGCCGTGATGGCGGCGAATACCAAAAGCACGATTCTGCCGAGACGGGGCTCCATGAATCTATACTATCGGACGGCGGCTGGAACAGCGTTAGGGTGCTTCCAGACCGTGGGGGTCCACAGGAGCACCAACAGCGCCACCGGCAGGGCGGCTGTCCACGGCGGCCCACTGAGCAGAGCGAAGTAGAGGAACGGTGCCGTACAGAACTGCAGCGCCACACGGGCGCCTACGTGCCGGACCGCCGGGACCAAGATGGCATAGGCGGGAAGCAGCAGTGCGAAGTCGGCAAGGTAGGAATGGCGCCCGCTCAGCAGTCCAGTGGCGATGGCCGCCGGGAACAGGATCCTGAGGTCTTCCTTGCCGAGCATCACCAGCCCGCCCAGACCGAGGATGTGAAGGAGCCCGTCCCAGCCCCTGCCCGTCCACCCCAACGTTGCCAGCAGCCCGACGAAGTTGCCCATCGCCGCCGGATCCTGGTGAACCACGGGGCGGTTGATCATCGCCAGGTAGTCCCAGGGCCAACCGAAGCCCTCGGACGCAAAGCTTAGTGCCACCAGCAGCAGTCCACCCAACGCGATCCCGGCTACAGCGCGATGGCGGCGGGCCACCCACAGCGCGGCGTACACAGGCAAGAAGAGATGCAGCTTGATCGAGCCCAGAGCGAGCGCCAGCCCAGCGGTCAGATCCTGGCCACGCTCTAGCCGGGTCCATGCGAAAACGATCAACGCCATCAGGAACGGGACATCCTGCCCGTTGGCGATTCCGCACAGCAGCGGCAGTGAGAAAGCGCACAGGTAGGGCAGGTCCGGCGCGCGCGGCGCAAGTTTCCACACCGCATAAGCCAAGGCTGAGAAGCTGGCAGCGGTCCAGATCCAGAACGCGGTCAAATAGGGAAACCAGGCGAGCGGTTTCAACAGGAATGCGTAGTACGGCAGCCGGATGAACAGCAGCGCCGGGATCTTCTCGCCGATCAGTCTCTGATGCAGCTCGTAGGTGGCGGCGGCATCGTAGAGGCGGCCGGATCCGGACAGCGTTCCCCCGCAGTAGAACGCAAGAAAATCGTTTTGGGCCCCGGCGATCAGGTTCCCAGGGGAGTTGGCCCACAATCCCAGCAGCGACGCAAGGATTAGCAGGGGCGCGAGCCGGCTCACCAACTAGTGATCGGCGTCCAGGCGCGGCCGCTTTAAGTCTACTGCTCCCGCAACGCTTCCACCGGCTGGATCCGAAGGCTCCGCCTGGCTGGGCCCAGAGCGGCCAGGAATCCGGCCACAACCATCGCCAATGCGACACCCGCCATCACGGCCACTGATCCCCCCCCGCATCGGCCCGCCACCGCTGGCATTCATGAAGCCGGCGCACGTGGCCGCGCCGAGCAGGGCGCCTGCGGAGACCTGGACCACCGCGCGCGAAAAGATGTCCGCGACAATGCGCTTCCGGCTGGCGCCCAGGGCCATGCGAATCCCGATCTCTTTGTGGCGCTGGGAGACGGTAAACGACATAAGCGCGTAGATCCCGGCGGCCGAGAGAATCAACACGCTGAGGGTGACTCCCACGAATACGGATGCCTCCAGCCGGCTGATCCATTGCTCCTTGCGCAACGCTTCTTCAAGGCTGCGGATGTCCCGCAGATAGAGCTCGGGATCGACCGACACCGCGATCTCCCGCAATCTCTGGCTGAAGCTGGATGGAGCACCACGTGTTCGCAGCAGGACCGACACAGGCTGTACCTGTCCGGCCGGCAGAACGTGGTACACCTTGAGCTCGCTGTCTTTCATATTGGGACTCACACCGGCCGGAAAGTCACTCACAATACCGGCGACTTCATACCAAGGCGCGGAATCGCCATCCCCTACATAACGGATCCGCTGTCCAAGGGCGTTGCCTCCGAATAGCCGCTGCGCCAGCGGCTGGTTCACCACAACCGTTGCTGCACCCGTATCCGGCGGATCGAGTCCGCGGCCCGCCAAGACCGGCACCTCGAAGGTCCGGAAGAAACCGGGGTCCACCCGGTTGAACCGGACCTCGTGAATCCGCCCCACGCCGATTTGGGTCTCAATCCCGGCGCCGTGCTCGTCACCTGGCTCAGACATTGCAAACGTGACCCCGGAGACCTGAGGCTCGTTCTCCAGGCGGCGCATCAGCTCCCTCTGCCGAGCTGGGAACAAGTTGG
>VFZX01000228.1 GCA_016871015.1 Acidobacteriota bacterium
TTCCACTCCCCGCCCCCGTCTGCCCTGCCGCGCAAGCGGCAGGTGAATGCTGCTACCACCCACCGCACCCCTATCGTCACCTTTCTCTCTGCACTCACTCAGGCCCACAGATTCCGCTACAGAGCCGGACAACCTGCGCGCGGGAATCGAAGCGTTCATCGCCCGCACCAATGAGAACCCGAAACCCTTCAAGTGGCGCAAGCGCGATGTCAAGGGAAGTCAGCTCCGAAATACGATCATTAGTTTATGCAACTAGACACTAGACTCCCCCTTTCAAACCGTGCGTGCGGTTTTCCCGCACACGGCTTACCGATGGTCTTCTTGATGCACCGTGCGTGATGTCCATCTGCCGTTTGAATCCTGCCTTTCACCGGGTTGTCATGCCGACTGTACTGCTTCGCTCATTCTCGCAGATGTGGTAACCACTTGGATTGCACCCATAGCTGGTCGACCGAGTTGTCGCGCTTTTTCGAAGGGGGTGTTGGCCATTGCTGGCATGCCCTCACGCTTACCTCGCCGCCAACATGACCAAAGCAAGGTCCCTTCCCTCCAGCGCGTTTTGTTGCACGCCTTCCCAGGTACTACGAACCTCTCGGACTCCCTCCTGGCTCCGGGCGACTTCCGCCTTCCGGCTTTATACACCCGGCCTTTGCTTGACTCGGCTGCCAGGGAGGGTCTCTCCTGTTCCGCGCTGTTCTTTCCCAACGTGCCACCGCCTGGGACCCCGGGGAGGTCCAGCACCCGCTTCGCTCCAGGATGCTGTCTATTGCTTTCGCCGTGACGTGAGCGGCTCGGCCCTCCCAAACACCTTTCGGCTGATAATTTGACGAGGCTATAGCGTTCACTGATTGTTGCGGCCCGCCGGTTTGCTCCCCTCTCTTTCGAAGGCTTTCGACACTCCGCTTGGCTCGGACAGATTTCTCCTTCCGGCTGGAGTCTGCTTCCGGGCGCTGCGCTGCTTACCCGGTCGGGACTTGCACCCGCTAGAACAACGCGTCTTCGTTCAGGACGCACCACGTCGCCTCCTATATAAAGGAGCGTCTTGCCCTTCTTGACGATGTGCTTCGGGCCCCGCCCCGAATGGGCAGGGTTGATTTGGCACCACCTAGCCGGCCACGCGCCAATCAAAACCATGCGCACGGCGGCGAGGTGCTGCTTGACCGTGGGCTTGGATCTCTCCTCGACGAGCTTGGGCTTCCACGCAGAATCCAGCACAGATCCCATCCGCATCCGATAGTAACAAAATCAACAACTTCCGGACCCCTGCCATCCCCGCCCAAAACCGTTCTCCTAAAATCAAAATATTTTTCAATGCCCCCAACCCGTTCATCCTAAACCACTTCCACCCACCTCCCCCACACCAACCACCCCTTTCCACCCTCCACCCCCTTGACACTCGTGTATCGTCAAACCGTTGGCGGGCTACAGCCCCCTCCAGGACCTACACAATGTCATCTTCTTCAACATCTTCCGCTGCCGCAACCGGGCCAGCCATCATCTCACCGGAGCCCACCCCAGGCCACCAGCCCGCCTGCTCCATCTGCACCCACCCGGACCGCGAAGCCATCGACCTCGCCCTACTCACCGCTCCCCTCCGCGATATCGCCGCGCAGTACGGTGTCTCCAAATCCGCCCTCCAGCGCCACCGGACCACCCACCTCGCCGCCCTCGCCGCCCAATCCCGCCACGTCTTCTCCCAGCGCATCGCCCTCGCCGCGCCCCGCCTCCGCGACCGCCTCGAGGAACTCCACGCCCACGCCGAAGAGATCTTCCAATCGAGCGCCGGAATCGAGAACGCCACCGCCCTCCGCGCCGTCTCCGTCATGACCCGCCAGGTCGACATGGCCCTCCGCGTCGCCGCCGCCGTGCCCGGCAACACCAGCTTCGCGCCCTCCCACGTCGAACGCATGTCCCAGGCCATCCTCGGCGTCCTCGCGCCCCATCCCGAACTTCGCGACGCCGTCGCCGCCGCGCTCGCCAAAGTCGAGGCGGAATTCACCCCCTCCTCCGCCCTCGAGGCCTGACATGGAACTGTCCCTGTCCCAGCACCTCGATCCGGTCGCGTTCACCACCACCGTCCTCGGACTTCCAGCCGGACCCCGTCCAGGCCCGCATCCTCCGCGCACCTCAAACGGCGCGTCGACTAGGGACAGACGATGATTCCGCGCAGCCTGCCGAACTACCGCGACCTGCGCGAGGAGCAGCTCCACTTCCACGCCAACATCTCCGGCCGCGGCCATACGAGCTATGGATCCTGGCGCGAAACCGTACACGACGACCTCGCCCCGTTGCCTGATTCTTGAGCGGCGGGGCGGGACAAAAATTTGTCCCACTCCGTCCCACCAGATCTTTGAAAATTGAATACTCGTGGAACCGCGACCTCCGGATCCCCTCGCGGACAAGCTCACCGGCCAGCAGCACCCGGGTCCGGCAAAAGCTCGGAAATCGCGAACTTCTCGAACACGAGGCTGCGTTTCTTGATGTTCACGATCCGCCCGGTGCGCCCCGCTTCCAACAGCAGATCCGTCTGACGGCACAGGAACGCCGGGATCTGCAAGCACGTCACACACCTCGGCGGCCGGACCCGCCTGCGCCGGCTCATGGATATCGGTCAGGATCTCGAATCCCCGCGCCTTCAGCCCTCCGAGGATCCGCAGTCCCTCCCGCAATCCGGGCCCACGGAAGGACCCGCCACCTCGCGAATCCGGTCCGCGAGCCAATGGACATGCGCCTCGCTCTCGATGACACAAGGCCCCGCGATCAATCCCAGCGGTGCGCCCGGCTCAATCCGCATACTGGCCGACGGCCTTCACCGCCGACAGCCGCTTCTCCCGCTGCTGGACCGCCGCCCCGATAAACGCACGGAACAACGGATGCGGCTCAAGCGGCTTCGACTTGAACTCCGGGTGGAACTGGCAGCCAAGGAACCACGGGTGATCGCCGATTTCGCAGATCTCGACATAGGTCCCATCGGGCGTCTGGCCCGTCAGCCGGAGCCCGTGCCTGGTCAGGATCTGCTCATGCTCGCGGTTGAACTCGTAGCGGTGCCGGTGGCGCTCCTGGACCACCGGTGCTCCATATGCCTGGCGCGCGAAACTCTCTTCGGCCAAATGGCAGTTGTAGCTTCCCAGCCGCATGGTCCCGCCCAGTTCATCAATGCCGTGCAGCTCACGCAGCTTGTAGATCACCCGGTAGGGCGGATCCGGATTGAACTCGGTGGAATCAGCCGCCTCCATTCCGCACACGTTCCTCGCGAACTCGATGACCAGCGTCTGCATCCCGAGGCAGATTCCAAAATACGGGACCTTGTACTCGCGCGCGTACCGGACCGCGTTGAGCATGCCTTCGATGCCGCGCTTGCCGAATCCGCCGGGAACCAGAATCCCGTCAAAGCGTTCCAGGAACCGTCCGCACGAGGGCCAGGTGAGATCCTGCGCCTCGATCCAGGTGAGCGTGACCTTCCGGTCGTGCGCCAGTCCGCCGTGCAGAAGCGCTTCCTTGAGGCTCTTGTAGGAGTCCTCGTACTCGACGTACTTGCCCACCACGCCGATATCCACGGTTCCAGCCGGATTCTTCATCCGCCGCAGCATGTCGCTCCAGCGGGACAGGTTCCGCTCGCCCGCCGGCTGGTGCAGCGCGCGTAGGATGATCTCGTCCACCTTCTGCCGGGCGAACTCGATCGGGATCTCGTACACCGATTCCACGTCGCGCGCCTCAACGACGGCGTCCGGCTCCACGTCGCAGAACAGCGCGATCTTCTCCCGCACATCGGTGTTGACCGGCTTTTCCGAGCGGCACACCAGCATATCCGGCTGGATACCGATGGCGCGCAGCTCCTTGACGCTGTGCTGGGTGGGCTTGGTCTTCAGCTCCTGCGCCGCCGCGATCCAGGGGACCAGCGTCACGTGCACGAAGTAGGTGTTCTCGCGGCCCAGCTCATGCCGCAATTGGCGGATTGCCTCGAGGAACGGCAGTGACTCGATATCGCCCACCGTGCCGCCGATCTCCACGATGACGATATCGACATCGTTCGCCACGCGCTTGGCGGCGGCCTTGATCTCATTGGTCACGTGGGGAATCACCTGGACCGTCTTTCCCAGGTAGTCGCCCCGCCGCTCCCGCGCAATGATCTGTTCGTAGATGCGGCCCGAGGTCAAGTTGTTGGCCTGGGTCAGGTTCGCGTGTGTGAACCGCTCGTAGTGCCCCAGATCCAGATCGGTTTCCGCGCCGTCATCGGTCACGTATACCTCTCCGTGCTGGAACGGACTCATCGTGCCCGGATCGACATTCAAATAGGGATCAAACTTCTGGAGCGTGACGCGGAGCCCGCGGCTCTCGAGCAGACAGCCGATCGACGCCGCGGCGATGCCCTTGCCCAGGGAACTGACCACGCCGCCAGTGACGAAGATGTACTTTGCCATCGTTAAGTGAGTGTGTGTTGAGGGAGTGCGAACAGTCCGGCAACCCGCTCCAAGTCCTCGGGCGTGTCGACACCGATGGACTCGTACTCGGTTTCCACCGCCCGGATCTTATGGCCGTTTTCAAGCGCCCGCATCTGCTCCAGGCATTCGACCCGCTCCAGCGGCCCAACCCGCAGGGATGGGTAGTCGAGTAGGAAATTCCGCCTATAGCCGTACAGTCCGATGTGCTTAAAGTACCGGGCGCCGCCGGCACGATCGTACGGGATGGGGGCGCGCGAAAAATATATCGCATTTCCCAGGTGATCGGTAACCACCTTAACGACATTTGGGTTGGTAATGTCGTCTATATGATCGATGCGCTTGATCAACGTGCTCATCGGGGCGTCACCGTCCAGCAGGGCAAGCGTGGCGGCGTCGATGGCCGCCGGATCGATCAATGGCTCGTCTCCCTGGATGTTCACCACGTACTGCGAGGAGTCCGCCGACGCAACTTCAGCCGCCCGGTCCGTGCCGGACTGGTGTGTGGACAACGTCATCCGTACAGGTGCGCCGATCCGCCGCGCCTCGCGGAAAATCCGGTCGTCATCGGTGGCAATCACCACGCTGGTGAGGTACCGTGCCTGGGATGCCCGTTCGAAAACGTGTTGGAGAAGAGTCTTGCCGGCGAGAGGGGCGAGTGCCTTGCCTGGGAAGCGGGTCGACTGGTACCGGGCGGGAATCACGCCCAGAACTTTGACGGGCACAATCGATCATACCATGAGGGAGCCAGCGTGTTATACTCATGCGCAAGAGTTGGAGGCCAGAACTAGATGGCACGACGAATTCTGATTTTGACCGCCGTTATCGTGTGGGCAGCAGGTGCGCAGGCCGAGGATAAGGCCCGCGTGACAATCGAGCCGCGCCAGGCCAAGCCACCCGCCACGGGGCCTCGAGATGGCAGGGCGCCGAACATCCGGGTTGAAACGCAGTTGGTGCAGATCAACGTCACCGTGACCACGCCGCTCAACCAGGTGGTCACCGGAATGGAAAAAGAGCAATTCCGCCTGTTTGAAGACAAGGTGGAGCAGACGCTCGTGTCGTTCAGCCAGGAAGAAGCGCCCTTGTCGATCGGCCTCGTGTTCGACGTGAGTGGCAGCATGGGCAGCAAGCTCGCCAAGTCGCGGCAAGCCGCGGCGCAGTTCTTCAAGACCGCCAACCCGAAGGACGAGTTTTTCCTGGTCCAGTTCAACGACAGCCCCGAAGTTGTAGTGCCTTGGACCACGAACACCGAGGAGATCCAGAACCGCATGGCGTTTACCAACGCCAAAGGACGCACGGCCCTGCTCGACGGCTTGTACCTGGCCATGAACCAGATGAAGAAGGCGGGCAACCCGCGCAAGGCGATCCTCATCCTCTCCGATGGCGGTGACAATTCGAGCCGCTACACAGAGAGCGAAATCAAGAACATGGTGCGCGAAGCCGACGTCCAGGTCTACGCGATGGGTATCTTCGAGATGATTGGCGTGCGGGGCCGCTCCGCCGAAGAATCTCTTGGCCCCGGACTTCTGAGCGATCTCGCGGAACAGACCGGCGGGCGGCATTTTCCGGTCGACAACCTGAACGAGCTTCCCGACATCGCCGCCAAGATCGGGATCGAGCTCCGCAGTCAGTACATTCTCGGGTATTCGCCCACCAACCCTCAGAAGGATGGCAAGTATCGTAAAGTGGAAGTGAAGCTGGTGCAGCCCCGCGGATTACCGCCGCTGCGCGCCTACTTCCGGACTGGATACTATGCCCCTTCGCAGTAAAGCTCTTGTTCTTCTCGCCGCTCTAGCCGCTCGAGCCGCTCTAGCCGCTGCCCAAGATCCTCCGACAGACCCGGTTTTCCGGGCGGACACCCGTTTGGTGCAGTTGCATGCGACTGTCCTCGATAGCCGCGGGCGGCTCGTCACCAACCTCGGCCAATCATCTTTCACCGTCCTCGAAAACGGGAAGCCGCAGCCACTGAAACAGTTCCTCCGTGAGGACCTCCCCATTTCGCTCGGTCTGATCATCGACAACAGTGGCAGCATGCGCGACAAGCGCATGAAGGTGGCGCAAGCGGCGCTCGAACTGGTCAAGGCATCGAACAAGCAGGATGAGGTCTTCATCGTCAACTTCAACGAAGAGGCGTTCCTGGACCGGACCTTCACCTCCGACATTTCGAAGATGGAGGAGGCCCTCACCAAGATCGATTCCCGTGGTGGCACCGCGATGCGGGACGCTGTGAGCATGTCGATCGACTACCTCAAGGAGAAAGGCAAGCGCGACAAGAAGGTGCTCCTGGTAGTCACCGACGGCGATGACAATACCAGTTCGGCGGCCAACACCATGGAAAAGCTCGTCGAGAAGGCGCAGAACATGGAAGTCCTGATCTACACCATCGGACTGCTGACCGAGGAAGAGCGGGCCAAGGCCAAGCGTGCGCAGCGCGCCCTGAACGCGCTGGCGGCTGCCTCTGGCGGAATTGCCTATTTCCCGAAGGCCGTCGACGATGTAGCCGCTCTCGCTGTCCAGGTCGCCCACGAGATCCGGAACCAATACACGATGACGTACTCGCCCGTGGAACAGGCGCTCGATGGTACGTTCCGCCGGATCCAGGTGCTCGCCAAGGGGCCTGGCAAGCTCACCGTGCGGACCCGGTCCGGTTACTACGCGGCGCCAACCGCCCCCGCACCGAAGCCGGCCCGTCCCCCCGAGTCGAGCTCGCTGCAGCGCTAGTGGCGATGGTCGCTTTCCTGTGGCAGGCGTCGCGCGGATACCGGCTGCGGCCTTGGGCGTCGCCCTACTTGCGCTGGCGGATCGAAACCTACTGGGGCCTTCACGCCGATGGAATCAGCCGCGGTGATTTTTGGCGGTTTGTATGGGAACGCCGGGGCGAGCTGATGCGGTTTCTTCATTGGGCGTCGAGGATGCGAGAACGCGCGCGGCTGTAGCGGCCAGGATCAGCGCACCGCCCAACATCGCCCATCCGCCTGGCCGCTCGCCGTGGAGCAGAAACGCCCATAGCGGACTAAAAACCGGCTCGCACATCATCAGCAGCGAGGTCTCGACAGCGGACACGCGGCGAATCGCCCGCGTCAGGATCACGTAGCCGAGTGCGATCTGAATGAGCCCAAGATAGAGTACGGCGGCCAGATCCACTGCCGTGAGAGCGAACCCTCCGCGCAACGCCATCGGAAGCGCGGCGAGGCAGCCCGTGAGGTTGCCCATCGCCACCACCGCCATCGCGGGCCGCCCGTTTTGTTCCACCCACCGGAGCGCGCCGATCGAGGCAGCCCACGCCACCGCACTCACCATCGCGACCGTATTCCCTGCCACGGGCGCGGGGGCGGTGGCTGACGCGGCCGGAGATCCGGCGAAGAAGAGAACCACCGCGATCGCCATCACGCCGAGAAAAATCCAGTCCCGCCGGTGAACCCGCTCGCCCAGCAGCCATGGACCCGCAAGCATCAGGTATACCGGCGCGGTGTCCTGGAGGAAGATCGCGTTCGCCGCCGTTGTGAGCTTGTTGGCAACGGCAAAGCTGACCCCCATCACCGCATACATCATGCCCGCCAGCAGGATGCTGCGGTCAGCGATCTTCCGGGACTCGGGAATCAATAGGAAGATCGCAGCCGCGGCGATACCAGCACGGAGCGACGCCACCTGCCAGCCCGTGAGGCTGGACGCCTTGATGGCCGCGCCACCCGTCGAAAACAGAATGGCCGCCATCACAACCAGAAGACGGGCGCGAAGCATGCGGTGGTAGGAAATCCTCGGCGATGGGCTACACTGAATCCGAATGTCCAAGATACGCCGGATCTCGATGGCGGCGCTTGCCTGCGCCGTGGCGGTATGGGCGCGGGAACCGGTCCGGTCCAAGAAAGCGATGGTGGTGGCGCAGGAACCGCACGCGGCCGAGGTGGGTCTGGAAGTGCTGCGGAACGGCGGGAACGCCATCGACGCTGCTGTCGCGGTGGGATTCGCGCTGGCGGTGACCCTGCCCTCCGCGGGAAACCTGGGAGGCGGGGGATTCCTGCTGGTCCGGTTTGCCGACGGCCGGACCAACTTCATCGACTTCCGCGAGCGGGCGCCGATCGCTGCCAAGCGCGACATGTATCTCGACGCGAGCGGCAATCTCACCAAGGATTCGACGGTCGGCTGGCGTGCGGCTGGGATTCCGGGAACCGTGCGCGGCCTTGAGCTTGCGCACTCCAAGTATGGATCGAAGCCCTGGGCGGAGCTGGTTGAGCCCTCGGTCAAACTCGCGCGCGAGGGGATCACGGTGTCGTACGCGCTCTCCCGGTCGATTCGCGGATCAGCCAGCTTGATGGGGCAGTTCGCCGAATCAAAGCGCATCTTCCTCAACGGGGGCAAGCACCTCGAAATGGACGACCGCCTGGTGCAGTCCGAGCTGGCCTCGACTCTGGCCCGGATCGCCAAGGGTGGCGCCAAGGAGTTCTACGAGGGCGAGACCGCCCGCATCCTCGCCGAGGAGATGAAGAAGCACGGTGGACTGATCACGCGCCGCGACCTCAAGGACTACCGCGCGATCGAGCGCACTCCCATCACCGGCCGCTACAAGGGCCACGAGATCATCACCGCGCCTCCACCAAGTTCAGGTGGACTCGGACTCCTGCAGATGTGCGGCGTCCTCGAAGGATCCGGATACGAGAAGGCAGGCGCTGGTTCAGCCGCAGCCATCCATTTCCTCGCCGAGGCGATGCGCCGTTACTACGCCGACCGCAGTGAGCACCTGGCCGATCCGGGATTCTTCAAAGTGCCTGTCCGCGGATTGCTCGATCCTCGTTATGTCTCCGGCGTGCGCCAGTCCATCGATCCGGATCGCGCCACGCCCAGCAGCGAGATCAAAGCAGGCAAGCCTGGTGACTACGAGTCCGCCGACACCACGCATTTTTCGATCGTCGACGCGCAGGGCAACGCCGTCGCGCTCACCTACACGATCAACGGCGGCTACGGAAACGGCGTGACCGTTCCGCGCCTCGGATTCCTGCTGAACAACGAAATGGACGACTTCGCCGCCAAGCCCGGATTTCCGAACATGTTCGGTCTGGTCCAGGGAGAGGGCAATGCAATCGCTCCCCGCAAGACTCCGCTTTCATCGATGACCCCGACGATCGTCACCAAGGACGGCAAGCTATATATGGTGATTGGCGCGCCGGGCGGATCGCGGATCATCACCGGCGTCACTCAGGTGCTGCTCAACGTGATCGATCACGGCATGAATATGCAGGACGCGATCGACGCCCCGCGCTTCCACCATCAATGGCAGCCCGACAAGCTGTCGCTCGAGCGCGGATTCTCGCCCGACACGGTGGCGCTGCTCGAAAAGCGCGGTCATCAGATCGACTCGATCCGCGCGGTCGCGGTGGTGGAATCGATCCTGATCGACGGCGGTTGGCTCCAGGGCGCTACCGACGGACGGGGCGCTGGAAAGGCGGCGGGATACTGATTCCGGAGCATGATCCACGGTCTTTCTTCTCATGTCACGATCAACCACCGCCTCACCGTCGACTGGCTCGAACGGGTCCAGAGGGCGCGGATCGATGTGGTCGAGATCTTTTTTGCGCGGCAGAGCTTTGACTACCGCAACCGCGCCCAGGTAGCCGAAATCGCGAGCTGGTTCCGGAGCAATCCTTTGCGCCTTCACTCGATCCACCTGCCGATGTACAGCGATGATCAGCGCGGCCAGAGCGGTCCGGAAGCCATCATCAACATCGCCGAGCCGGACCGCGTGCGGCGCCGCACATCGGTCGACGAGCTCAAGCGCGCGATCGAGGTGGCCGAGGAGATGCCCTGCCGGTTCGCGATCCAGCACGTTGGACTGGGCCGCGATCCTTACGACGAGCGCAAGTTCGACGCCGCGTTTCGCGTGCTCGAAGAGCTGAACGTGTTTGCGCACGACCGCGGTGTGGCGATCCTGCTCGAGAATATCCCGAACGAGCTGTCGAGCGGCGAGCGGCTCATGCGTTTCGTCGAGAGCACCCACCTGAAGAACGGATTCTGCTTCGACACCGGCCATGCGAACGTAATGGAGGGCGTCAGCCAGGCATTCGGCGTGATGGGAGACCGGATTCAGTCGACACACATTCACGACAACGACGGTGTCAATGACATCCACCTCTATCCGTATCTCGCGGACAAGGGCACAATCGGCTGGCGCGGGACTATGGCGCTGTTGCGCCGCCGTGCGGACCGCATTCCGCTGCTGATGGAGGTCCGCGAGTCGGATGCCATCCCCGATCAGATCGCCGCGGTCCGCCAGGTGCTGGACCGGCTGGAGCAAGAGCGTCCGTTGGAGGAGGAGCGATGAAAAGAATCACGATTGCGCAAGCGGCCCAGCACCTGGGCGAGCCGGTGGAGTTGGCGGGATGGCTGTACAATTTGCGCCGGAGCGGCAAGATCTGCTTTCCCCAGGTCCGTGACGGATCAGGGATCATGCAGTGCGTCGCTGTCAAGAACCAGCTTCCCGAGCCCGTCTTCGAGGCGCTAAAGAACCTGACCCAGGAGTCGTCCCTGCTGGTGCGCGGGAAGATTCGCGCCGAGGCGCGCGCCCCGGGTGGATTCGAGATGGATGTCGAAGACGCCGAGGTCGTGCAGCGCGTCGACGAATCCGCACCGTACCCGATCAGCCTGAAAGAGCATGGGCCGGACTTCCTGCTCGACCACCGGCACCTGTGGATCCGCAGCCGCCGCCAGCATGCCATCCTGCGCGTGCGGCACGAGGTGATCAAGGCCGTCCGCGACTACTTTGACTCCAACGGATTCATCCTCGCCGACACGCCGATCTTTACCCCGGCGGCTTGCGAGGGCACAACTACGCTCTTCGAAGTGAACTACTTCGACGACGAGAAGGTCTACCTGACGCAGTCCGGGCAGTTGTATAACGAGGCCACCGCGGCGGCCTTCGGCAAGGTGTACACGTTCGGACCCACCTTCCGCGCGGAAAAATCGAAGACACGGCGCCACCTGACCGAGTTCTGGATGGTGGAGCCCGAGATGGCGTATGCCACGCTTGAGGACGTCAAGCACGTGGCCGAGGAGATGATCTGCTTCGTCGTCGGCCGCGTGCTCGAACACCGCCAGGCAGAGCTCGCCGTGCTCGAACGCGACATCAGCAAGCTTGAAACGGTGAAGGCTCCGTTTCCGCGCATCTCCTATGACGATGCAGTCGAGACCCTGCGCAAGAAGGGATCGGGCATCGAATGGGGCGGCGACTTCGGCGGCGCCGACGAGACCCTGCTGAGCGAGGATTATGACCGGCCCGTCATGGTGGACCGCTATCCGTCGCAGATCAAGGCCTTCTACTTCGAACCGGATCCCCAGCGGCCGGAGCTCGCGCTGGGCGTCGACGTGCTGGCGCCACAGGGATACGGCGAGATCATTGGCGGCGGGCAGCGCATCCACGACCTGAAGCTGCTCGAACAGCGGATCCGTGAGCACAACCTTCCGCCGGAAGCGTTCAACTGGTACCTCGACCTGCGCCGGTTCGGCAGCGTCCCACACGCCGGATTCGGAATGGGAATCGAGCGTTGCGTCACCTGGATCACCGGCATCGACCACCTGCGGGAGACGATCCCGTTCCCTCGCATGCTTTACAGGACACGGCCATGAGATCCCGCATCGCCCTGATTGGCGCGCCCCTCGATCTGGGCGCTGGACGCCGCGGCGTCGACATGGGACCTTCCGCGATCCGCGTCGCGGAAGTCCACCAGAGGTTGAGCCGGCTGAGCTACCTCGTGGAGGACCACGGTAACGTGGCGGTGGTTGAGGCCGAGAGCCGCGAGCCGGGAAATCCGCACGCGCGCTATCTGCCGGAGATCGCCGAGACCTGCAAACGGCTGGCCGTGATGGTCGAGAAAGCAGCGCACCAGGGCCGTTTCCCACTTGTGCTGGGCGGAGATCACTCCGCCGCGGTGGGCACCATTTCCGGCGTCTCCCGCCACTACCGGAAGCACAAGCAGAGGATCGGGCTGATCTGGGTGGACGCGCACGCCGACATGAACACGCCGGAATCGAGCGTCAGCGGCAATGTGCATGGAATGCCGTTTGCGTGCATCCTCGGCCGCGGACCGCGCGAGCTCACGCACCTCTACAACTACGCACCGAAGGTGGAGCCGGCCAACGCCGTGCTGGTCGGCGTGCGCGATGTGGACCAGTTGGAGCGGCAGCAGGTCCGCGAATCCGGGATCCACGTGTTCACGATGCGCGACATCGACGAGCGCGGAATGAAGGCGGTGATGTCGGACGCGATCCGTTTTGCGATGGAAGGCACAGCGGGGTTCCACGTGTCGCTCGACATGGACTCAGTCGATCCGGCGGAGGCGCCAGGTGTCGGCACCCCGGTGCCGGGCGGGCTGACACTGCGCGAAGCGCATCTCGCGATGGAGATGGCCGGCGACACCGGAGTCCTGACTTCAATGGAGGTGGTGGAGGTGAATCCCGTGCTCGATGTCGCCAACCGGACCGCGATCCTCGCGGCGCAACTGGTGGCGTCAGCCCTGGGGAAGCGGATCCTCTGAGCCGCTCGGCCCGTCGGAGGTCCAGCACAAAACCAGGACCTCAACCGGACAGTCTGGGCGGTACACATACGCCCGGCGGGTCATCTTGTCCATCTGCGAGCGAAGGCTGTCGGACTTGGACCGTACTTCGACGGCGAAATCCGGGCACAACTGAAGGTACCCGTCGCTCTCCTCTTCGCCGGAGGCATCCAGGTGGGAGTTCAATACCCAGGATGCATCGGGTGCCGGTTGGCCCCATTTCTTCTCGCAATCGCAGTCTTATTGGTCGTTGTGATCGCGTGTGCTAGAGCATTTTCACATTTTATGTACATCTAGCTATGTCCGATATCCGCAACTCCGGCAATAGGCGCGGACTTGTTCTGGGGTGAGATGCTGGAGGGCCTCAGAAAGTGCATGTTCG